>JBCDHX010000048.1:0-36930 GCA_038749535.1 Bacteroidota bacterium | reverse complement strand
TTCGACGATTTCATCAAGATGAAAACTACTTGAGGCAGCTTTTCAGACCAATTCAAGCCTTACTCGACAAGGTCGATCATGCTTTTCGCTTGCAGGAAAGTTTTGTCACCTAGAGTGGTGAACGACACAAAATTTTATTTTGATCAAGACGTGAAGAACGATTATAGCCTTCGCTAAATGAGCGATAAGCAACGCTTGTCCCGAATTTTGGGGATAAAATTTTGCGAGTGCAGCCGAATTTTCAATTTCCCAACAGGCTCTTATATCGCCTTCGCGCCATCCCACATTGCATGACTTTCCTGCGCTACATCATCATCTTTCTTCTTTTTACTGCCTGCAACAGCACAAAATACTTGCAAGAAGGAGAAGTACTGCTGGAAGAAAATGTAATCGTCACCGACAAAGATCAGAAGCTATCGAGTACACTAGAATATGAACTCACGACCTTGCCCAAGCAGAAAGAGAACAAGCGATTTTTTTTCATCCCGAGGGAGTGGATCTATTTTCGCACTTACTATGAGCAAGGCGAAAAAGTAGGTGCTGTCAAGCGATGGGCACAACGACGAGTAGCAGAAGAACCGACGATCTACGATTCTACGCTTGCCGATCAGTCTGCTCTCTCTATGCGCAACTATCTGATTAGCAAAGGATTCTATCAGGCGGAGGTCGACTATACAACCGAACTCAATCGAAAAGGGAACAAGGCCAAAGTAGTCTATCAAGTCCGTCCTGATGTCCAGTATACTATCAATAAAGTCAAAATCAGTAGCCAAGATAAAGATGTGGAGCGCGAGGTACGAAGTATCAGCAATAAGAGTCTACTTAAGACAGGAGATGTCGTTTCTTTGGAGAACTACAATAACGAAACAGCTCGCATCGTCAATCACTTGCGCAATAACGGCTATGCAGCATTCAACAATAGTTATATCGCGCCTATCCAAGCAGATTCTGCGCAGTATAAAGTAGATATACAACTGGAAATCTTACTGCCTGCCGATAGTAGTTGGCACAAAACTTATCAAGTAGGAAAAGTAGAAGTCTATACCGAGTATGAGCCACTTGATTCTATTGTTTTGGTAGACACCTTGCGCCCTATCTATGACCCCAAAGCAGATATTGTTTACCTGAAACAAACGGAAAAGGATAGTATTCACTTTTTTCATGCCAAATGGAAGAATGCGATTGATCTATATGATTTGGTGCGCGAAATCAAACTAAAACCCGGCGCAACCTATAATTTATCGCTTGAAAATCAGACGAATATCAATCTAAACTCGCTGGGCGTATTTCGATTTATCTCGATTCGCTCTGCCATCGACTCTAGTGACAACTCCATTATTAACTACAAAATCCTGCTGACACGCAATCAACGAATTGGTATCAGCAACACCCTTAACATCACCTACTCTGATCAGAACATCACGCAGACGCGTATCAATTTGGTGGGTGCAGCCGCTAGTGCATCGCTTCAGATTCGGAATGCGCTCAAAGGTGCAGAACTATGGACGAATAGTGTCTCTTTCGGTATGGAATTTGAGCCTGGCATCCCGGCAGTTTTGAATACCATTGACATCGGCTTACAAAGTCAACTGGAGTTCCCCAGATTTGCGGACTATGCAGGACTTTGGAAAAAAATAGGCGGTAAGAAGAAAGATGGCGCACTTTATCGTTTTTTGGAAGACAATGCCACTTCGCGCTTACAACTTAGCTACAATTTTCTCGATCGACGCCGCTTCTACAACTATCAGCTGTTCAACCTCGGATTTAGCTACCGGACACAGTTGCGCGGCAAACATCAACTGGAATTACAGCATTTTGGCGTCAACTACTTCAATCCAAGTGTACGCGAAGGTGGTGATTTTGAAACCCTACTCGCTAATAATCCATTTCTCCAGAACAGTTTCGGGCAGCAGTTTTTCACCGGATTTCTGTTGCGCAGAATTAGCTGGTTTTATACAGATCGAAAGTCACGTACCAACACCGCCTATGCAGTCAATGCCAACGTAGAATTTTCGGGAGCAGAAGTACAGGCGATCAATTTTTTGTACAATGAATTTGCGCTCCAAGAAACCGATTTTTCCTTTAACGACATTGACTTTTCGCGCTACGTGCTGCTTGATTTGGACGGTCGGTATTATAAATATTTCAATCCATCCAATACACTCGCCATGCGCTTCAATATCGGTATAGGCGTACCGTTTGGGCTGAGTGAAGAAGTACCTTATGTCAAACAATTCTATATAGGTGGGCCAAATAGCATTCGCGCATTTCGGGCAAGAGAAGTCGGTCCCGGCGCGTATTGTAGTCCCGATATTTTCAGTAGTATTTGTCCGGCAGAGGGTGTGACTGAACTGGGACAAAATACACCGTTTTATCAGACTGGAAATTTCAAACTAGAACTCAACGCCGAGTATCGCTTCGATCTGTTTCGCGTATCCGATTACTTTCAGGTCGAGGGTGCACTGTTCGCAGAAACCGGCAATGTCTGGCTAACGGAATTTGACGAAGATCGCCTGAATGCCCAGTTTCGCTTGACACCTCTACGCGATGAAAACGGCAACATTATCAACGAAGCTTTTTATAAGCAATTGGCACTTGGTACAGGATTTGGGCTACGCATGGACATCAACTATGTCCTCATCCGACTAGATATGGGCTATCCATTGCACACACCTTATCAGCCACGACAACCTTGGATACAACAATTCGCCGTCAATGATATTAATTATAATTTAGCCCTCAATTATCCATTCTAAAAACGCGCTCACAATCTCATTCTCTCACAATCTCATTTTCTCAACTATGAAAGTCATCATCACAGGCGCGACAGGTATGGTCGGTAAAGGCGTTTTACTGGAATGTCTAGCACACGAAACCATCTCTGAAGTATTGCTCATCAATAGGCGACCGATCGATAAAACACATCCAAAAATCAAAGAAATACTCCTCGACGATTTCATGAAAATCGACACGGTCAGCGATCAATTGGAAGGCTATGATGCTTGCTTTTTCTGTATGGGCGTCACCTCCGTCGGTATGAACGAAGCAGACTACACCAAAATCACCTACGACATCACCAAAGCGTTCGCGGATATACTGTACAAACTCAACCCAAACATGGTCTTCAACTATGTCTCCGGTACAGGTACGGATAGTAGCGAACAAGGCAGTACGATGTGGGCACGTGTGAAAGGGCGCACTGAAAATATGGTGTTCCAAAAAGGCTTCAAAGATGCTTACGCTTTCCGTCCAGGCGTCATCATCCCTGAAAATGGTATCAAATCGAGCACCGGCTGGTACAACGCGATCTATGTCGTGACGCGTCCGCTTTTCCCACTTTTGAAGAAGTCCAAAAACATCACCACGACTACCAAACTAGGACAAGCCATGATAAACAGTGTACTCAAGCCCATAGACAAAAAGAAGTTGGAGAATGCGGATATTAACAACTTAGCAGAAAGGTAAACTGTTGTAGGACGACAATACGATACAGACAAATATGAGTTTCTTACAACAATTCGGTGGCAAAATCAAACCCGAACACCTACAACGCTACGAGCAGTCCGATAACTGGCAAAACGGACAATTCCAAAACCTCAAAGAAGCAGATATGACGATGAGTTTGTCCAAAATTCCGTCTGCTTTATACAAGCAATTTGTTGCCTCAGCAGGACGTGTCCCCGAAACAAACTTACCGATTCTTCCTTTCGACAAAGCGGCTTTCCTGAACGATAACGATCAAGGCAAATTCATCTGGTACGGACATTCGGTCATGCTAATACGTCTAGTCGGCAAGACCATTCTTGTCGATCCCATGCTTGGTCCGAATACGACACCTATTGCGCCTGTTGCGACCAAACGATTTTCAACAAATACGCTCGATCTCATCGACGCGTTTCCAACCATAGATTTGCTCTTGCTGACCCACGATCACTACGATCATTTGGATTTTGCAAGCATTCAAAAACTCAAGTATAAGACTAAGAAGTATGTTGTCGCCTTAGGCGTCAAGCGACATCTAGTGAGTTGGGGTGTTCCAGCAGCAGACATCACAGAAATGGATTGGTGGCAAGAACAACAGCTTGATGAGCTCAACATCACTTTCACGCCGACTCAGCACTTTTCCGGTCGTGGACTCACCGATCGTATGAAGTCATTTTGGGGCGGCTGGGCATTGCAGACGCCAACCGAGCATATTTGGGTGAGCGGTGATGGCGGCTATGGTGACCATTTTAAAACCATAGGCGAGCGACTCCCACCTTTCGACTTTGCCTTCATGGAATGTGGACAGTACAATACCGACTGGCATCCCGTTCATCTATTTCCAGCGGAAAGTGTGCAAGCCGCACTCGATGCCAATGTTAAAAAAGCGATGCCCATCCACTGGGCAGGGTTTCCACTTTCCTACTACCACACTTGGAAAGAACCAGCGGATGAATTTGTAGAAGCAGCACAAGCAAATGGTTTGGATTATTTTTTGCCCAAATTAGGCGAATTGTTTACGATAGAGATGGAGCGAAAGGCAAGCTGGTGGATGGAGGTGGACTAAGATCAATTGGTGGTAGAAACAAATTGATGAACATTGCTCTCTTTTTTACCTCAACGAATGGACAGCATATAAATCTTTACTTCTAATCTACTCCATCATCTCCTTGAATTCTTCGACATCTAGATCGCTAATCATGCCTTTCACCTTTGTGAGATACTTACCATCTTTCCCTCTCAATACTTTGCTGGGATAGCCACTCAAATCGAAGTAGGTCATGATTTCTTTGGAGAGCGCATCATTAAGGTAGATTTGTGGTGCATTGAGGTTGAGTTCTGCGACTTTATTTTTCCAGTCTTTCTCTTTTACACCTCTTGTTGTACATAGATAGATGACTTCGACATCCATATCTTGCAGCTTATCAATATTTTCAGCACTCTCTCTCATATCCATGATGCAAGGACCACACCAAGTTGCCCATAAATCGAGCAATAGTGTCTTATCAGGATAAGCATATCGCAAAGCAGCTAACAATGAATCTATTGATTGATGTTGTGCTTTAAACAGGGTAGCTCCATCCGGTAGCTGCTCCACTTCTGTCCCAAAAGGCGAGTCTATTTTTTCTACAGTGATCTTGCTGAGTCTGTCTTCTATGGCTAGCAATTCTTTTTCGTCAGCTTGCCACTCGGTCTGCATGATACTTTTTGCCCATGTTGTTTGAAGTGTTGGTATCACCTGTTCCGTAAATTTTCTACGTTTAGTAACGTCTATACCACCTCCGACAAGTTTCATTAAATCACCTCGTTCCGCAGGTAGATTATTAGCTACTTTCAGGAATTTCTGCATCATGTACTGATTATAAATTTCTTCATATTGCTCACGGAAATAACGAGATAGTTGAGTAAATGCTTCGCTGTTAACAGTCGTACCCGAATGCTTTAGTTGTAAGCTATCTATTAGTGTGTGTAGTTTTGCTTGCTCTTCTTTTGATTTAATGACAGGAAGCAGCTCGTCTCTCAGAAAGCCTATTTGCTCTTCGTTTTTAATACCTTTGAAGTAATAGTTAGCATAAGTATAATAATCTATCATACTGCTATTGCTAATAAGCTTTGGACGATGCGCCAAAATTTTCTGCTCTAGATCAGTAGACATCTTTTCATTTGAATAAATCAAAAAAAACTTGCCATAGTCTTCTGATAAGCGATCATTCATTAATAGCCAGCTATATGGCGATGGATTCTTCTCAATATATTGTTCGACAAATGCTTTACGTTTCGCATGATGACTCATGAGCTGCTCCCTTTTCTCCTCTACTATGCTACTTCGATTAGTGATGATGTCAAAATCATTGCCAAAATCGCTTCTGTGCTTTTTGTAAGCGGCATTGTACTGCCGAAGGTATTCGTTTAGCTCACCGTCTTTGCCTTTGAAAGTTACTGCTTTGGATTTGTGCTTCGAGTTTGCTTTGGATGTAAGATCATCCCACTGAATGTCGATGTATAGCCCTTGGTCAAGAATAAGTTCAGAGAAGTAATGATCTCCAATAGAAAACCACACTTGCTGATAACGTAATGAGTGAGGCAACTGAAGCTCAAAATATCCAACATCATCTGGTTGCACGAGAAAGGTTTTTTGAAAATTTGGCGAAGGCTGCACTACATTAAATTTGATTTGTAAGTCAGCGTTTTCTCTTGTATCATATCCCAATAACTGCCCCTTTACCACAGGATGCACCTCGTTGAGATGAGTGAAATTGTCTTGAGCAGCGAGACTTAATGTCAGTAAAAAAAGAAAGAAAGAAGAGAGTATAGCTTTCATTTTAGTTGGTTTATAGTTGTTCCAATGAATTTGTTGTCTATTCTATTCGCTTCTCAACTCTCGCTGCACTCGTTCCAAATCAAGCCGACTAATATTATCGACATGCACATCTGCTCTATACATCCCTTCTTTATCGATGACCAAATGACTCGGAAAGCCACGCAGTTGAAAACGCTCCATCAGCCGAGTTGATAGATGATCGTTCATGTAGATATGATGTGCATTGAGATTGAGCTCGGCTACTTTTTTCTGCCACATTTCGGGTTTGACTGCTTGTGAAGAACATAGATAAACGACCTGTATGTCAGTTGCTGCCAGCTGGGCTAGTTTAGGCGCACTTTGCTGCATATCGCCTATGCAAGGACTACACCAAGTCGTCCATATATCCAAGATCAGATCTTTATCAGGATAAGCAGCGCGAAGTGTCAGCAATAAAGAATCGACCTCTTCATATTTGGCGTGAAACAAAGGTGCACCTTCTGGTAATATCCCAATTTGTTCACCAATATCAGCAGTCGTCTCTTCTATTTTCATCTCACTCAACCGATCATCAATTAATTGTAATCTCTTTTGGTCTTGCTTCCGTTCTTCCTGTAAAATGTTCCTCGCCCAATCCGTTTGCATAGTCGGCAAAACTCCTGCTGTGAACTTTCTACGTTCTAATACATCTTCGCCTCCACCGATCAACTTCACCATATCTCCTTGTTCTGCTGACATTAAAGAAGTCATATGAATTAGTTTTTCTAAAGCAGCTTCTTTATAAAATTCGATGTATCGATTGTGAAAATGACTGCTTTCTTTGAAGAATGCCTTGCTTTGAATATCCTCCCCTAATATTCTTAAAGCCAAACTATCCAAAAAAGCTATCAACCGCTCCTTTTCAGGAGAATCTAACGTTGGGAATAGATCATTTTTGAAGTAGGTCAATCGCTCTGACTGTGTCAATCTATTGTAGAAGAAATTGACAGAGTAGTCGTAGTAGTCTATGATAGTATTCTTATTCATCTGTCGAGGCTGGTAAGAAAGCACTTCTTGTATAAGGCTATCAGGCATCTCATTTCTAGAGTAGCAAATGAAGAGACTTCCATAGTTTTTTGATAAACGATTTTCAGTTAGCATCCAAGCAAAAGGAGAGGGATTTTGATCGATGAAAGTTTCTTCAAATTTGAGTTCCTCTGCAAATTTTTCATCCAACTTTGCATGTTTTTCTTCGAGAGTCGCTTCTCGATCACGGAGAATATTATTGAGAGTACTTGGACTCATTTTGGTAGGCTTACTTGTTGTTTCATAATGTTGTAAGTAGTGATTCATTTCAGCGTCTTGACCACTTAGTTTGATAACTTCTTCACCTTTACGCTGATCTTTCATATTCACTTCAAATAAAAGCTCCCGATCAATCGTGTACCAATCGTAGTAAAAACCTCCTACTGAAAGTTGAAAATATTGAAAGCGTATAGGATATTTAAAGGTATGCTCAAATTGACCATTTTTGTCGATTGGAATTTCATAAGTTCGAGTTTTATGCGGTCCAGGCTCATAGCATCGAAGTTTCACAGTCACATTATCATCTCGGTCGACATCATACCCCAAAAGCTGACCTTTGACAACTGGACGCACCTTATTCAAATGCGTAAAGTCCTCTTGAGCAGTAAGAAATGAAAGGAATAAAAAAGAAAGGAGAGTAAAAAGAATAACCTTCATAGTGTTGGTTTTTTCCCTACAAGTTACTATTCTTTTGGTGTTTATGCAAACAAGACACAAAAGTCAGAGTGAATCTGCTCTATCTTATATGTTCTTCCGTATCATTGAATGCCTGCCGATCGCAAAGCAACTTGTTCCGATACTTTGGAAGGTGGGTTTCAAAAATCAACAAGCCGCTCCTTCAATACCTCCACGAACCTCATCACCTCAGCTTCCTCAATATTCAAAGCTGGCAACAACCGCAGCACATTCGGATCGCTAGAAGACCCCACAAAAATATGATCTTCATACAGCAACTGTTTGCGCATTTCCTTGATTGGAAAATCAAATTCCACACCGATCATTAGTCCACTACCGCGCACCGCTTTTACTTTTGGGATGTCCATCAATGCCGCCATCAGTTGACAGCCCAATTCACCAGCATGAGCAATCAAATTTTCTTTGTTCATCACCTCCAGCACCGCCAAACCTGCCGCACATGCCAGATGATTGCCTCCGAAAGTTGTGCCGAGTAGCCCATAAGCCGGTTCAAACTTAGGATGCAAAAGGACGCCACCGATCGGAAAACCATTGCCCATACCTTTGGCGATGGTGATTAGATCTGGTTCGATATTGGCGTATTGATAAGCGAAGAACTGACCACTACGCCCGTAGCCGGATTGGATTTCATCGAGAATGAGTACGGTATCATTGACGCGACAGATGTTTTGGAGTTCTTCCAGAAAATCAGGACGCGCTAGATGAATACCACCTATGCCTTGGATGCCCTCTACGATGACAGCACAGACATCCCCTTTATTGATGACTCGTCGTGCCGTTTCGATGTCGTTGAGGGGCAAAAATTCAGCATCAAAACGTCTATTGATGGGCGCTTTGATGCGTTCGTTAGCAGTAATGTTGACAGCAGCGGAAGTCCGACCATGGAAAGCTTTTTCGAAGGCAACAATCTTGGTGCGATCATTATGGAAAGACGCGATTTTTAGCGCATTTTCATTGGCTTCTGCACCCGAATTGCACAAAAACAAATGATAGTCCTCACAGCCTGACAGCTCACCCAACTTCTGCGCCAGCTCTTGCTGCAATGGATTCTGCACCGAATTGGAATAAAATCCCAACTGCCCCAACTGATCCCCTACTCGCTCCACATAATACGGATGCGCATGACCAATCGAAATGACCGCATGACCACCATATAAATCCAAGTACCGTTCGCCATTTTTGTCAAATACATAACTACCTTCACCACGCACCGGCTCTATATCAAATAAAGGATAAACATCGAACAGTTTCATAATAATACTTTTGCACAGGGGTCGCTTTTACTAGGTTGTCGTTTCCTACGACGACCTAGCTTTCACGAATCCAAATTTAAACCATCTACAGCTAAAAGTAACTCCCTTTCAGCTCCAGTCCCATCTTCTCCTCCAGCTCAAAAATCAAATTCATATTCTGCACCGCTTGCCCCGAGGCCCCTTTTAGTAAATTATCTATCGCGCTCACCACAACTACCTGATCATCGATCTTTTCGATATACAGTAATGCTTTATTCGTATTGACGACTTGCTTCAAATGGATATTTTCAGAACAAATGTGGGTGAAAGCAGCAGAAATATAATAGTCATGGTACAACTCTTCCAACTGTGCCTGCGAAATATCTAAATGAGAGTATGCACTCACCAAAATGCCGCGTGTAAAGTTGCCACGCATGGGGATGAAATGAAGATGCCCTCTATAATCCGATTGCAAAATACGCACACTTTGATTCACTTCAGTCATGTGCTGATGTCGGAGTGTTTTATAGAGTGATACATTATTATTGCGCCAACTAAAATGAGTAGTCGCCGTCGGTCGCTGTCCTGCACCTGTGGAGCCAGTGATGCCTTGCAAATGGACATCTTCTTTCAACAAACCTTCTGCTGCCAAAGGTAAAAGTGCTAGTTGCATAGCCGTCGCAAAGCAGCCTGGATTAGCGATATGATGTGCCTTTACGATCTCAGATTTCTTCCATTCTGGCAGTCCGTAGACAAAGTTTTCTGCCGTATCCGCTAGTCGAAAATCACGACTCAGATCAATAATTTTGATCCGATCATGAATATCATTTTCCGCCAAGAAAGTCTTAGACGCACCATGTCCCATACATAGAAAAAGTACATCAATATCACTTCGGATGTCCTCAGAAAACCGCAAATCAGCCTCGCCGACTAAATCTTGATGCACTACCGACACCAGTTGATTAGCGTGGCTTTTACTATGAATGAACTGAATGTGTGCTTCAGGATGTCGAAGCAAAATACGCAGCAACTCGCCAGCTGTATAGCCAGCTCCACCTACTATTCCGATACGGATCATTTTGGATGGTCTAATTTTTCAAAAAATGGTAGCACTCATAAAAGTAAAACAAATCATAAAAGATCAAGATGACATAGCATCATTTTTACATTTAAAAACTTTTTGTGTCAAAATATTGCATCTATTGTTTAAAACGTTTAGTTTTGTATGACTTTATCATGACAAATAATTTTTTCACCTAAAACTATAGAAATGAAAGCATTGAAAACCTTTGGCATCATTCTAGGCAGTATTATCGGACTCGTACTAGTCGTTGGACTCGTCGCACCCAAAGAAATGAGTGTAGCCCGCTCTGTACAGATTGATGCGCCGCCGAGCACTGTCTATTCGTATGTCAGCACGTTCGAGCAGTCTTCACGTTGGCAACCTTGGGACAAAAGAGACCCTAATATGAAGCAAGGTATAGATGGCATGGATGGAGAAGTTGGTTCTTCCAACTGGTGGGAAGGCAATGAAGAAGTCGGGAAAGGTAAACAAACATTGATGTCCGTCACCCCCAATGAGCGCGTAGAAGTTGAGATGCATTTTATCGAACCTTTCGAGTCTAAAGCAGCCGCTTTTACACAGCTAGAGGAGGTGGATGGAGGCACAAAAGTCACTTGGGGATTTGATAGCCCAATGGCATTCCCGATGAATGTGATGGGACTCTTCATGACTGGCGCGCTAGAGGATGATTATGACGAAGGATTGGCGAGTCTGAAACAGCTCGTAGAAAGTGAGCAACAAATCACATCAAAATAGAATGCTGGAATGAAGAGATGAGCCATTTAGCCATAAATACCTCATCTCTTCATCAAAAAATCTATACATCTACTCATCTAATAAACCGCCGTTTTCACTACATGCTCATAATAAGCTTCGTACTTTGGCAGAATAGCAGAAATATCAAAGCGTTTTGCTTGTGCTAGCGCATGCTCTCGAAATCGACTTAGCGTTTCCTCTGAACCCAAAATTGTAATCGCATGTCTCGCCATCGCTTTTACATCCCCAATTTCTGTCAAAAATCCTGTTTCCCCATGAATATTGACTTCTGGCAGACCACCAGCATTGGTAGAAACCACAGGCACCTCACACGCCATCGCTTCCAGAGCCGCCAATCCAAAACTTTCTTCCTCAGAAGGCAACAAAAATAAATCAGAAACTGCTAGTAGCTCTTCTACAGCCGATTGTTTTCCCAAAAATCGTATGTCTTCACTCAGCCCCAATTTTCGAGACAGATTTTCTACAGCTTGTCGCTCAGGACCATCACCGATCAAAAGCAGCTTGCTCGGAATAATTTCTCTGACCTGCTCAAAGACTTGAACGACCTGATCGACACGCTTTACTTTTCGAAAGTTAGAAACATGAGTAATAATGCGCTCTCCCTTGGGCGCAATCGCCTTCTTAAAATGATCTTTATTCAATCGGCTAAAACGATCAAAATCAATAAAGTTATAAATTACTTCTATTTCTTTATTGACTTTGAAATTGGAGAGCGTCTGGTCTTTTAGTTGCTGAGAAACCGCTGTCACACCATCCGACTTATTGATCGAAAACTCTACCACCGGTGCGAAAGAAGGATTGATCCCGACAAGCGTAATATCCGTACCGTGCAAAGTAGTCACCACAGGTACGTATTTTCCTTGAGACAATAGGATTTTTTTCGCCATATAACCGACTGCAGCGTGCGGAATGGCATAATGTACGTGCAACAAATCCAAGCCTTCATAATTGACGACATCTACCAGTTTACTCGTCAGCGCAGTATCATAAGGCGTATATTCAAACAGTGGATAGTCTGCATCTGCCACCTCGTGATAGTAAACATTTTCTTGAAAAGAAGAAAGGCGAGCTGGTCGCTTGTAAGTAATAAAATGAATCTGATGTCCTCGTTTTGCCAGCGCAATGCCGAGTTCTGTCGCTACGACGCCGCTACCGCCATAAGTCGGATAGCAGACGATGCCAATTTTCATACGCGTGAGTTGTGCTGTTTATTCTTAGAGACCTATACAGCCAATAGATAGAATAGTTGCATCAGAGAATGTGAATTAGAAGTTATCGCCTGTATTTGCTGACAAGGAGTAGCTCGTAGAGGAAGAGAAAAGAACATTAAAAGAAGGAGCGTGTTATTGGAAAAGTGGCACAAAAAAAGCATCCTCTTTCCTTCACTTTCTGTAAAAAGTGTTGTGTAAAGAAAGAGAACACTCATTCGTGATTGATTAGCCGAAGAGTGTGTTAGACAAATTTTCTCAAAGTATGTTGTTTTATTTTGCCCAACAACATTAATCTCCTAGCGTTCAGCTTGAGGTGCGTCTGACAAGAACACAATGGCACCTCCTACAACAAAAGCTCCGAGAGCAATGTAAAGTACTAACATGGCAATTAGATTTAAATGACCCTATAGAAAAAATAATAAATGAAAACCAATTGCAATCTCAATTGACTAGTTTAGTCAATGAGTGTTGCTGTGTAAAAAGCAACTGAGTATCATATATGCTCAAGGGAGGAAAATATATTGTTAGTACACTGAGGAATGAAAACTAGAATAACTTAAATATTGTTATTCTCTTATAAGTATGACGCTAATATACAACTAAGTCACAAATGGACACTATTGCTACCAAAATTTAATTTGTTAAAGTAAAGAATTACCTATCTTTTGGTAGGTCGAAAAGTTGTCATCAGGTAGGGAACTTAATATTATCAATAGTTGTTTACCTAATAGTGCGCCATAATCAGTGATCGTTTTCACCATCGATCATCCACCCAAACACATCCAACTTCCCTTTATTTATGCGTATATTGTAGCATGGGATTTTATTTATCCAATATCTATTTATACCTTTGTGGGGAAATTTAGCGTAGGCTATAAGTAAGCTTATCAAATTATGATTTTAAAATAAAAAATTCTGCTTATGTAATAATGAAATAAGGATAACAGTCTTTGTTCATCTGAAAGCGTACGATTAGCAGAGTAAAACGAAAGAATGTCGAAACGTTTAATTAAGATAGCAAAAGAACTCAATGTAGGTTTGAGTACAATTGTAGACTACCTCAACGATAATGGGTTTGAGATAGAAAACAAGCCTACAGCCAGAGTATCTTCTGAAATGGAAGAAGCGCTGACACAAGAGTTTCAGAAATCACTCGCTATTAAAGAGCAAGCCAATCAAATGAAAATCGGTCGCAACGCCAAAGAAAGCGACACTGTACTTGCTCCTCCAGCTCCAAAAGTCAATCTTACCAAAGAAGGTATCTCTCTCTTCAAAAAGTCTCCTGTCACTGAAAATACGGAAGTAGAAGAAAAGGAAAAAGAAGTAATCACCGCTTCTCGTACTACACCTATACTCTCTAAACCCAAAATCCTCGGCAATGTCAGTCTTGGAGACATCGGAAAGAAGAAAAAGGCTACACCTGCCAAAGAAGAGAAAAAGGAGATGCCTAAGAAAGTAGTCAGCAAAAAGAAAGCAGCACCGAAAAAGGTCGAAGACCAACCTGCTCCTACTCCTGAAGCTGTTCAGTCAAACGACAAGGAGAAGGCTGCCCCTCAGCCAACGTCAAAAGCAAAAGAGACGTCAGCTCCGGTCGATACACCTGCTCCTAAGAAAGAAGAGACGCCGATAGTGAAGAAAGAGGAAGCACCAAGGACAGAGGAAGCAGAAGCTATCCCGAGTGCTGCGCCTACTTCTCCTGCACAGCCTGCTGCCTCCACACCTGAGGCAACAGAGAAAACAGAAGAAAAATCCAAAGATGGAGTTATACGTGCAGATGCGCCAGAGCTTCGTGGTCTCAAGATCAAGGGCAAAATAGACATCAACAAGTTTTCTAGAAAGCCCAAAAAGAAAGAGACAGGTAAGAAAGCAGGTGATCAAAAAGGAAATGCCGCAGGTGGCAACAAATCAGATAATAATGCTGACGATAAGAAAAGACGTCGTCGCAAACGCAAGAAGGTACGTGCTACAGACGGCTCTTCCGGTAGTCAAGGTAGCGGTCGCAATGATCGCAGAGGTGGCAATCAAGGTAACCGTTCTAGAGGCAACAGAAAAAGTGATCAGCCAACAGAAGTCACGCAGAAACAGATCGACGAAAAGATCAGAGCAACAATGGCGCGCATTTCCGGTGGCGGAAAACGCCGACGCCAGAAAATGCGTCGTGAGAATAGAGAGCGACTAAGAGAAAAGCAAGACCTGATTGATCAGGAGATGGAGACGGAAGTCGTACAACTGACGGAGTTCGTGACTGTTTCCGAACTTGCTGCTTTGTTTGATATTTCAGTCACAGATGTCATCACCTCTTGTATGAGTATGGGTGTCATTGTTTCTATCAATCAGCGACTGGATGCTGAAATCATAGAACTTATAGCCGAAGAATACAATCGCGAGGTAGAGTTCATCAGTGCAGAGGAACAAAGTGATGAGGAAGAAGAGATCATCGATGATCCGGAGGATTTGAGACCTCGCGCTCCGATTGTGACTGTCATGGGTCACGTCGATCACGGTAAAACTTCCTTGCTTGACTACATCCGAGAAGCAAAAGTAGCTGCAGGTGAAGCTGGAGGTATCACACAGCATATCGGCGCTTATGAAGTACAAGTCGGCGAAGATGATAAACGCATTACCTTCTTAGATACACCTGGTCATGAGGCCTTTACAGCGATGCGAGCACGTGGTGCGAAAGTAACAGATATAGCTATCATTATCATCGCAGCGGACGACGACATCATGCCACAAACGAAAGAGGCAATTAGTCACTCTCAGGCAGCAGGTGTCCCTATGGTCTTTGCGATCAATAAAGTAGACAAAGCGGACTCCAGACCAGAGCGTATCAAAGAGCAGCTAGCTGCGATGAACCTTTTGGTCGAAGAATGGGGTGGTACTTTCCAATCTCAAGACATTTCGGCTAAAACCGGACAGGGGATTGATGAACTACTCGAAAAAGTCATCTTAGAAGCAGAATTACTAGAACTGCAAGCCAATCCAGATCGAATGGCAATCGGTGCTATTTTGGAGGCTTCTTTGGATAGAGGTCGCGGCTATGTCACCAAAACATTGATACAGACTGGTACACTAAATATTGGTGATGCTATCGTAGCAGGTGAATACTCTGGTAAGGTCAAAGCGATGTTCAATGAGCATGGTAAGCGCGTCAAAACGGCTGGTCCTTCTAAACCAGTCTTGATACTAGGTCTTGATGGTGCACCTCAAGCAGGTGAGCGATTCAAAGAAATGGATAGCGAAACCGATGCGAGACAAATTGCTTCCAAACGTGCTCAAATCAATAGAGAGCAAGCGAACAGAGCTACCAAGCGCATTAGTTTGGACGAGATCGGACGACGATTGGCACTAGGAACATTTAAAGAGTTGAACTTGATCGTCAAAGGTGACTTTGATGGTTCGATTGAGGCCCTTTCAGATTCCTTAATCAAACAGTCTATCGAAACCGTTCAGGTCAATATTATCCACAAGGCAGTTGGTCAGATCATCGAATCGGATGTACTTTTGGCATCTGCTTCGGATGCGATCATCGTTGGTTTTCAAGTTCGTCCATCTGCAAATGCAAGACGTTTGGCAGAAAGAGAAGGCGTACAAATCCGAACTTACTCTATTATCTACGAAGCGATCAATGAAATCCGATCTGCTATCGAAGGTATGCTGGAACCGACGCAAGAAGAGCGTATACTTGGAAACGCGGAGGTACGAGATGTCTTCAAAATCAGCAAAGTCGGAACGATTGCAGGATGTTATGTAACAGACGGCAAGATCACTAGAAATGCTCATGTGCGCGTCATCCGAGACGGTATCGTCATCTATCCGACCAAAGAGAATGTCAAAGGTGAGATTACATCATTGCGTCGCATTAAAGAAGATGTGAGAGAAGTCAAATCAGGTCTGGAATGTGGTATCAATGTGAAAAACTTCAATGATATCAAGCCAGGTGATGAAATAGAAGCTTATGAAATCGTAGAAGTCAAGCAAACGCTGGATTAAGAGTATGTTTGGAGCTTGATTTGTCTGATAACCAATATCTTAGGAACTCGACTGTGCCTATTGAATACTCATTTGGCTCGCCAAAATCGCATTCACTATTCTTGTCGAAACCCTGATCTCTTGATTATCAACTTAAATACACTCCAAACATACTTTAAGATTTTGTAAACTGAAACAGATACAAAAACGCATCTCGAACAAATGGTTGGGGATGCGTTTTCTTTTTGTATCCGACATTTTTGAAGTCTGATATATTTTTCATTACTTTTCATTTTCAGCAAATCGAAATATAATGAACCTGCCCTATCGCCAACAGGCAAGCGGGTTTGTTTATTTCACATTTTTAAGAAACACCTATGCCTAAAATCGTCATCATCTCTAACCGCCTACCGATTACACTCAAATCCTCAACAGAAAATGACAAACCCATCTATCATCCTAGCTCTGGTGGTTTAGCTACCGGCTTGGGTTCTTTGGATAGCGAAGAAGATAAGATATGGGTAGGCTGGCCCGGTCAGATCGCAGACGGCTGGGAAAAACAAGTAATCGAAAAAGACCTTCAAGATAGAAATCTAGTTCCCGTTTTCTTGACAGAAAAAGATATAGAACTATACTACGAAGGGTTTAGCAATGACACACTCTGGCCTCATTTTCATTACTTTACGCAATACACCGTCTACCAAGATGACTATTGGGCGTGCTATCAAAGTGTCAATCGCAAATTTGCAGATGCTGTCATTCCATTATTAAAAGGCGACGAGCTGGTCTGGGTACATGACTATCAGTTGATGCTGCTGCCTGCCATGATTCGGGAAGCTTTTCCTGAAATTTCCATTGGTTTTTTCCTACATATTCCTTTCCCATCCTACGAAGTCTTTAGAATTTTGCCTTGGCGTGAAGAGATTATGCATGGTGTGCTAGGTTCGGATTTAATTGGATTTCATACGTATGACTATATGCGTCATTTTTTGAGTGCGGCTTATCGGATTTCTGGTTACGATAATAACTTTGGCAAACTGAAAGTAGACAACCGAGAGGTACATATTGACTATTTCCCAATGGGTATCGACTATGATAAATATGCTGGAAAAGAAACCGAAGAAGAGACGACAGACAAAGAGGTGGCAGCTATTCAGAAATTAGCGAAAGTACATCGGATGATTTTGTCGGTAGACCGCTTGGATTACACCAAAGGTATTCCACAACGTATCGAAGCTTATACACGCTTTTTGGAACAAAATCCTGAATACCACGGCGACGTCTGCCTCGTCATGATTGTCGTTCCTTCTCGCACCAATGTCGAGCATTACAAAGAACTCAAGGAAGAGATCGACTTGAAAGCCGGCATCCTCAATAGTACGTATGGCACTTTCGACTGGACGCCGATGCGTTATATGTTCCGCTCCGTCAATTTCAACCAACTCACTACCTTGTACCGACTAGCAGACGTAGCCATGATTACGCCTATCAGAGATGGGATGAATCTGGTCGCCAAAGAGTACATTGCTAGTAAAGAATACAATAAGAAAGGCGTCATTATTTTGAGCGAAATGGCTGGTGCCGCCGGCGAATTACTAGAAGCGATTACGATCAATCCGATTGATATTCAGTCTATGTCGGATGCACTATTGACTGCTCTGACGATGGAAGAAGAAGAGCAAGCCGAACGACTTAGCATTATGCAAAAGTGGATCAAAAAATATGACGTCAAGTCTTGGGCGAATAACTTTATGAAACAACAAATAAACATTACACAAATGCAAAAAGAAAGCAGAACCAATATATTGAACGAGCAAGAAATCGAAAAACTCATCGAGAAGTATGCAGCTGCTGATAGCCGTTTGCTCGTGCTTGACTATGACGGGACGATGATGAACTTCGACGTCGATCCGCAGGCGGTATCTCCGGATGAAGAATTGCTCAATATTTTGGAACAACTGCAATCTGACCCTAAAAATAAAGTCGTCATCAGTACAGGTCGTGATCGCGAAACGATAGAAGGATGGCTAGGACATTTGAACATGGATTTCTCTACGGAACATGGTGTCTGGAGACGTCGCCAAGGCAAATGGTCGCAAGCTCCCGGGCTGACAGCCAATTGGAAACCACAAATTCGTCATTCCCTTGAGAACCTAGTCGATCGCACACCCGGCTCTTTCATCGAAGAGAAGCAGTATTCCATCGCTTGGCACTACCGCAATATTGATAGAGATTTGGGAGAAAAAAGAGTGCGGGAGTTTAGGGATGTATTACGCTATTTGACCTCCAATCTGGATTTACAAGTGCTGGAAGGCAACAAAGTAGTCGAAATCAAAAATGCGGGAGTCAATAAAGGGAAAGCCATTGTCCATTGGGTCAATGACAAAGACTTCGATTTCATCTTTGCAGTCGGTGACGATCATACGGATGAAGATACTTTCAAAGCGATGCCAGAAGAAGCTTATACAGTCAAAGTTGGTTTGGCGAGAACGGATGCGCGGTATAATATTTTATCTGTGGAAGCGGTACGGGAACTGTTGACAGCGATGACGACTGTCACCCGTTGAGTAGGACGCTTAAGATGAACAGATAGATTTAAAGTAACCAGAGAATATCAAGCGCGAAGTACTGCTCAGCGGATGACTTTAAGACTGAATCTAAGTCACCCGCTGAATGCCAATCTTGACACTTTCAGTCACTCATTTTTAGTACATCGAACTTGATAATTCAACGGGTGACAATAAAAACTGACAAATGAATTTAAAAGAGAATAAGGAAAATGCCATCGCCTTTTACAAAATGGCATTTGAAGGAGAACCGAGAAAGGCGACTGAGCAATATGTGGGCGAGAAGTACATTCAACACAACCCCGGCGTAGAAGACGGAATAGCAGGATTCATCAAGTACTTCGAGCAAATACAAGAAGAGTACCCTGATAAGTCTATCGAGTTCGTACGCAGTGTAGCAGAAAACGATTTAGTTGCCTTGCATACCTATCAAAAGTGGAACTCAATTGATGAAGAATACATCACCATGGACTTTTTCCGCTTTGATGAAAACGGAAAAATTTGTGAGCATTGGGACGCTATACAAGAAGTTCCGAGACATACACTTCACGGTAACAAAATGTATTGATAGATGAAACGTCCATGATTAAATAATCTTTAAACACACAAGGGAATGATTATTTAATCATGGTAAGTTCCATATGACCTTAAAGGGAAATAAAATAGATATATGAAAAACAAGTATCTTCTTTTCACTTTTGCCCTCCTCTGTTTTTCCATGACTTGCGACAATGACGTATCAACTAACTGTGAGTCTGTAGATTACAACATTGCTTTTCAGGCTCAGTCTGAAAAGTCATACTGCATTTCCGGTGACATTCAAATTCGAGTAGATAGCCTAGTCAATGCACTTTGCCCCTGCAATGCGCGCTGTGTACAAGCAGGCGAAATCATCGCTTTTTTGAGCGTGGAAGAAGGTGAAAAAGTGACGCAATATTTAGTTGGGAGCGAAAATGGAAGTGAGGTCATTGACCAACTGAGCTTCAAAATAGAAGAATATGCACTGGTAGAAACTTGCAGCGGCAGCAATCCTTCGCCTGAAGTCGCTACCGTTGCATTGACAGTCACAAGAGAATAATAGAACATGGGCATTAAATCTACGCTAGTCTATCCTTTCGCTCGTTTCATCCATAGCCGTGTCCAGTATTGGAAGCGAAATGGCGTCATGCTTCAAGAAAAGTTGATGCTAGAGCTGGTCGAGCAAGCAAAAGATACCGCTTTCGGGAAAGCGCATAACTTTTCAAGCATTCGATCTTACGAAGACTTCAAAGCGCGAGTTCCTATTCAAGATTACGAAGAGATACGTCCGTATATCGGGCGGATCAAAGCTGGAGAAGAGGGCGTACTTTGGAAAGGTCGACCTGTTTATTTTGCCAAAACATCTGGCACGACCTCTGGTGTCAAATACATCCCCATCACCAAAGAAAGCATCCCAAATCATTTCAATACGGCTCGGAATGCGCTCTTCAATTATGCCATAGCAACTGGCAATCGGGAGTTCATAGATGGAAGAATGATCTTCCTTTCGGGTAGTCCAGAACTACATGAAGAAAATGGTATTTTGATCGGTCGCTTATCTGGAATCTCCAACCACATGATTCCTAATTGGCTGAAAAAGAATCAGTTACCAAGTTGGAAGACAAACTGCATTGACAATTGGGAAGATAAACTGGAGAAGATTATCGATGAGACGTTAGGGCAAGATTTGCGACTCATTTCAGGTATTCCGCCTTGGGTACAAATGTATTATGAGCGACTGCTAGAGCGTACTGGCAAACAACATATCAAAGATATTTTCCCCAACTTCTCCGTCTTTGTCTACGGCGGCGTCAATTTTGAGCCTTACCGAGCCAGTTTGGAGCAACTGGTAGGGCAGAAAATAGATAGCGTAGAAACCTATCCAGCCTCCGAAGGATTCATCGCTTTTCAAGATAGCCAAACCGAAAAAGGACTGTTACTCAATGTACAGTCAGGCATCTTTTTTGAATTTATTCCTGTCGATGAATTGAATCAAGAACAACCCAGACGCCTATCACTAGCCCAAGTAGAACTTGGCGTCAACTATGCCCTCATCATCAATAGCAATGCTGGACTTTGGGGCTACAACATCGGCGATATGGTGCAGTTTACTTCACTCGCGCCTTACAGAATCGTCGTTTCAGGTCGCGTCAAACATTTCATTTCTGCTTTTGGAGAGCACGTCATCGGCAAAGAAGTAGAAGAGGCGATGTTGATGACTGCAAAGGAATTTGGGATAGCGATTACAGAATTTACGGTTGCTCCTAACATCACACCCAAAGAAGGCGGACTCCCTTATCATGAATGGCTAATAGAGTTTGAGCGGCAGCCCGATGATCTAGCTGCCTTTGCAAAGGCATTAGATGAAGCCATGATTAAGCAAAATATCTACTACCGCGATCTCATCGAAGGCGCAATCCTTAGACCACTGAAAATCACTTCCTTACAACCCAAAACTTTCCGAAATTATATGAAGACCCAAGGCAAATTAGGTGGACAGAACAAAGTACCGAGGTTGAGCAATGATCGGAAGATTGCGGAGGTGTTGGAGAAGTTTAAGCTGGGAGGCAGCTTCGAAGTTCCTGTTTAACTTCTAGACTTCCTTCATCGCCCGATAACTATCAAAAAAGCTCCGCCAACGAATCTTCAAGACCCCGACTATAGCCTCGTTCACGATTTTGCCAGACATTTTAGAGACGCCCTCTACCCTATCCGTGAAGGTGATCGGAATTTCTTTGATCTTGAATCCTAAGCGATAAGCGGCAAACTTCATTTCGATTTGAAATGCATAACCGATGAATCGAATTTTATCGAAATCAATGGTTTCCAATACATTTCGATGATAGCAAACAAAGCCTGCAGTCGGGTCTTTGACTGGCATGAAAGTAATAAGACGAACATAAAGAGAAGCACCGTAGGACAGGAAAATACGATCAAATGGCCAATTGTGTACCCGACCTCCTTTGGTGTAGCGAGAACCAACAGCCACATCTGCTCCACCTTCTACACAAGCGCGATGCAGACGCACCAAATCACGAGGATTGTGAGAAAAATCAGCATCTATCTCAAAAAAGTAATTGTAGTGCCGTTCCAGCCCCCAATTGAATCCAGCGATATAAGCTGTCCCCAATCCCAACTTCCCCGAGCGCTCCAGTAGATGCAGCTGAGACGGATATTTTTGCTGCAACGCCCTTACCAAATCCGCTGTTCCATCGGGAGAACCATCATCCACGACTAAAATATGGAAAGCCACAGGCAAGGCGAATATCGCTTCGATCATTTTTTCGATATTCTCCCATTCATTATAAGTGGGTATGATGCTCAGATTGGCTGTCAAGATGTGAACGTTTTCCATCTACTGCCTTGAATAGCAGTAATTTGAGTGATATGATTTAAGATAGATTTTCATTACTTCCCAAGAGAACGGTCAAAGCTATCATTTCCATGTGTAGATTTCAAGCCGAAATTCATTTAGTTGATAAAAAGTAGGCTCGAATAAGAAGTTTATGCCTTACAGACATCAAACAATTGTATCGTCAAGCGTTTCTTGTATAGATTCAGATTCGCATAGACTCATTCAAAATTCAATAACTATGACAAAGGCTTTGCATTTCTTTCTATCGGTTGTGCTATTTAGTTTGGTTATCGCTGCTTGTGATGCGACCACCGATAGCACGTCCAACAATAACATATCCGAAAACCCCAGTGATGTCATTGGGACAACACCGCCTGTCCTACAACCTACAGAAGTTCCCAGTGCCAATGAGATCGCTGCACAACCCGCCAATCTTCCCGAAAGTCATGACTGCCAAGTCGATGGAGAGGTGTACGAAGGCAATCAGCAATGGTTTCGCAACAAACAGACCTTAGTTGCCATCACGGCTGACGAGTCTACCTTTGATGAATCACTGGGAGAAAGTCATCGCATCCTAGTCGCTTATAACACAGAAGATTGTAGTGAGAAATTTAGAGAAGTATTGCCGATTAGTATCAGCGCGGACTATCCGTACTATTTAGCACAAATCGACTCTCTAAAGGGCGAATTGATTGGGATACTAGGCTCAGATCGTGTCTATGTTTATGATGTGGACAACAACAAATTATCTGCGCCCCTCAATCCTGAATTTAAGAGCAATCGGCAAATGGAAGACGCGCAGTCTGGTGCTATTATGGACATCAAAACTTGGGGTCGATATGTGATCGGGTATGCTGAAGATGCAGGAAGTTTCGTCTACAATATGACGATTTTGGACTTGCCAAAGCAAGAAAGTGCCTTTGCAGAGCATAAAAAAGAAGAGGGCGACTACAGCAGTTTATTTTTGCTAAAATCTAGTGATGCCGATAAGCAGCAAATCGTCGTCCCGGACTATGATATTCAGTCCAATCAATTTGACGTCAATCCGATGTTGGCAGAAGCCGCTCCGGTCAGTCAGCAGATCAATAAAAGCGCTTTAGACAATCGTTACATTGTGTTGCGGCTGCAAGATGAAACGCGGACACCTGTGGCTATTGATATGCAGACAAGTGAAAGAATAGAATTACCGGAGGATGTGAAATCCAAAAGTACGCAGGAGATTATTGCTTGGATGAAGCAGCGATAAAGATTGAGACCTATCAAGTTGTCAATGCTTCGTAGGTTTGCTTATTTATTAGCGACTATAAGCGAAAAGCGATGCGAACAAAAAAACTACTTTTCAGTCTTTTTACGGTGCTATCCCTCATCTGCTATGCATACGCTTTTTTTCTATTACATATCAACTGTAGTGTAGAAAGTCCTGGTATGATTATGATTCTTTTTATACCAACACTAGGTGCTGCTCTTCTTTTGGGTTTGATAGCGATAGTGATTGTTCGCTCTCTATCTTTAAACTTGAATCGTTTTTGGTTTATAGTAGATAAAGTCAACATTAGCTTACTTTTTATTGGCTTGATAGTAATGGTTTACAGCTTTTTGAATTAGTCGTCTACAGAAAACATTGAACTGATTTTTGCCCGTATGAAAAGCCTACTATCTAACATCTAGATATATTGACAGATCAACTCGTGGATAAAATAAGCTTTACCAAAGCAGCTCTTCTGCCTCACCACGCGCAACTTTAGCAAAGCGTGGGGTAAACTGAAATTGTCCATAAGTCATTGGGTCAATACATCTAACATCTAATAGCTTTAATGTACAACGACAACATCAGCGTCATCTACGAAGACAATCACCTTATCGCCATCAACAAACCCTCCGGCTGGCTCGTACAGGGCGATCAAAGCGGAGACGCGACGGCTGCAGACTGGGTCAAAGCTTACATCAAAATGCGCTATAATAAACCCGGTGATGTCTTTTTGGGGACAATCCATCGATTAGATCGTCCAGTGAGCGGTGTCACTTTATATGCCCGAACGAGCAAAGGGCTGGAGCGCATGAATAAACAATTTCAACTGCGACAAGTACAAAAGACCTATTGGGCAGTCGTCAATGAGCGTCCAAAAGAATTTAAAGCTACATTGATTCATCACCTCACAAAAAATCCAAATACCAATACTGCTAAAGCCTACACGCGTCCAAAGCCCAAGTCAAAAAAAGCAGAACTCAGCTATCGACTGCTCGCCGAAGTAGGTGAACACGCGCTGCTAGAAGTGAACCCGGTGACCGGGCGACCACATCAGATCCGAGTGCAGCTGGCAAAGGCGGGTTATCCCATCAGAGGAGACAGAAAGTATGGCTCTCAATACAAAAACAACGATCGCTCTGTCCATCTACACGCACGGTCTTTGGCATTTACGCATCCAGTCACCAAAAAGGAAATTCGTATCGAAGCGGCAGCTCCCATAGACCAAGTTTGGGACTTATTTGAAGGAATTGAGTTCTAATCTACCTGCTGACTCAAACAAAATAGTGACAAAAGGCTTTTACTAATTTGATAGTCTGCCATGAATTGCTTTAATTTAGAGCGATTTTCGCCAACACAAATAAATACTTAAACATCCATTAACCGCTTGAAAATCAGATAGAAATCAATTATCTTTTTTATCCATTTTCAATCGACCAATTCAATACAGCATGAAGTTTTTTGAGTTTTTAGGAAAACTATTGTCTTCACTATTTTCGCCAACATCACCCACGACAGATGATCGACGTGACCCTCAACCGCAGCCTGACAGAGACGAACCCAAAGAAGTACCCGAAGTACCACCTACCAATGTAGAAATGCTGAGTGATTCTTCGGATTTGCCAAGAGATACCACAGTATTGGTAGAAGATTTACCCTTTGAAATAGAACCGGGTACAGTCATCGACGATCCCAAAGAAGAAGAGCCAACACCGGGTGATGATGGGCTGCCGGAAGAAGAAAAAGAAGACTTGAAGGAGACGACCACAACCAACAAACGCTATATGTGGTGTCTGGATAATGGTCATGCGGAAGATACGCCCGGCAAACGCTCTGCTCCTTTCGAGCTAAACGGCATCAATATTCAGTTCTTCGAGTATGAATTTAACCGCGATATAGTCGGACGCATCATCGCGAAGTTAAGAGAAAATGATATTGAGTTTTTCAATGTCGTCCCGGAAGACAAAGAGGACATCAAACTTTCCGAACGTGTCCGACGAGCGAATAATTTACCAAGCGATCTACCTAAATTATATGTCTCCGTCCACGCCAATGCCGGACCAACACGTCCCGGTACGCAATGGGTCGCACCAAGTATCAGTGGTATCGAAACTTGGCATTATCATCGCAGTAGTAAAGGGACAAAAATGGCGGCTATTTTTCAGCGCGAACTGATTGAAGCGACAGGATGGAAAAACAGAAAATTGAAAACGACCAAAGAAAAAGCATTGTACGTATTGAAATATACTTCAATGCCGGCTATCTTGACCGAAAATGGCTTTTTCAACAATCGAGAAGAAGTCGAAGAACTAATGCAAGATGATGTGCGTCAGGCGATTGCGGATGCGCACGTGGCAGCGATTTTGGAAATTGAGAAGAAAGGATTGTGAGACGTGAGACGTGAGACGTGAGACGTGAGACGTGAGACGTGAGACGTGAGACGTGAGACGTGAGACGTGAGACGTGAGACGTGAGACGTGAGACGTGAGACGTAACATATTCAAATTATCATAGATATATTCATCTAATTTTTTTACTTTGTTAACTACGTACCATGAGTTTTATAGGTTGGATTTTAATTGGATTGGTAGCCGGAGCATTGGCTAAATTTATCATGCCAGGCAAAGATCCCGGTGGCTGGATCATCACTATTTTGCTGGGCATCGGTGGTGCTGTTTTGGGTGGCTTTTTGGCAGGTATGATCGGAATTGCTTCTAGCGGATTGATTGGTGAGCTGCTAATCGCGACGGCAGGTGCGGTTTTGATTTTGGTGATTTATCGCTATTTAAAAAAAGATAAAGCTTGATACAGCCATTTCTAAAAGATAAAAAGGGAATAAAGTCATTTGGCTTCGTTCCCTTTTTTAGTTTAAATACTCGGACAAATTTATTAGTCGCTTGTGAGAGAGTTTTAACTTAGAGTAAAATCCTCACCTTCAAACATTTACCCATGAAGATGTCCTTTCACTGATGATGTATCTCATATGTCCCTCTAAAAATCATCAATATCTCCAAAATCATCATCATCCAACATATTGGCGAGTAAATCACGAAATGTAAAAGAAGAATTCACCAGCTCTTTGCTTACAATTTCAAACTCAGACAACCCATGCAAGACCAGCTCCATGTAGGTGTACAATTCATCGCCCTGTAAGTCTAAATGACTTTGCACCATTTTTTTCAATCCGGCGACTTCTTCCAGCTTTTTCTTATACTCTTTATCGCTGCTATCATTTAACAATTCGATGGTATTACCACCGGAGAACCAAGCCCGAATCGTACCGTACGGATCACGATCTCTTCCTCTGCGCAGATTTTCAGGATTCGGGAAGTGATTTAAGAACATCTTCTTGATCGCGCTGCCCATCAGATTAACAGCGACGGCATACGGACCTTCTTGCTCTCCTTCATACACCAACTCCACTTTACCTGTAATGGCAGGCACAACGCCCCAAAAATCTGTGACGCGCGCATGGGTTTTCTTCTCTTTATTGATAAGCATCCGACGCTCGGCGGTACTCACCAAATTCTCATAGGCCGAAATACTCAATCGAGCAGAAACACCACTTTTTTCGTCAATAAACTCACTTGTACGTGCCTCAAAAGCGACCATTTCCAACAGAATTTCGATCAGATCGGAGACAACGACTTTCTCTTTTTGCGCCTTAGCGATCAACGCTTCTTGACCGGTAATCTGCCGTGCAATCTCAATCGTACGCGGATAGTGCGTCAAAATCTGACTCTCGATTCTATCTTTCAGCGGCGTGATGATGCTACCACGATTGGTATAATCTTCTGGATTAGCAGTAAAGACAAACTGAATATCAAGCGGCAGTCGCAACTTAAATCCACGAATTTGAATATCACCTTCCTGCAAAATATTGAACAAGGAAACTTGAATCCGTGCTTGCAAATCCGGCAACTCATTGATGACAAAAATGGAGCGATGCGCTCTTGGAATCAAGCCAAAGTGAATCACGCGCTCATCCGCATAAGACAGCTTCTGAGTCGCTGCTTTGATGGGATCGACATCACCTATCAAGTCCGCCACACTTACATCCGGCGTCGCCAATTTTTCGACATAACGATCATCACGATGCACCCATTCGATAGGCGTCTCATCTCCTTTTTCCGCAATAAAATCGATCGCGTAGCGCGACAATGGCTGCATGGGATCATCATTCAGTTCGCTACCTGCGACGACAGGCATATATTCGTCCAAGAGATTGACCAAAAGTCTAGCAATTCTTGTTTTCGCTTGTCCGCGTAGTCCTAGAAAAAGCATATTATGCCGCGACAGCACAGCACGCTCGACATCGGGCAATACTGTTTCATCAAAACCGATGATGCCATCAAATACCTTTTCTTTCTTCTTGAGTTTTTGAATGAGATTATCGCGTAATTCTTCTTTGATGGAGCGCGGTTTGTAGTCAGTGGCTTTCAGTTCGCCAAGTGTTCGTATGTTCGTATTCATGCAAAAATAGGTTGCGTTGATTCAGGTAGTGAAGTATTTTGAAACATGACTTGTACCGAAAATCAGGGCAGAGACATAGGCACATAGAATATTTCAAAAAAGTATTCTGATTTCAAAAGTCTTTTCTCTAACAGCCTAGACTTTCAATAGTTGTCTCTCCACAGCGCAACAAATTCATAGAGGAACTGTTGGCTTTCGCATGGAAACACTCGACCAAATTTTACGGCAATCTTGGAATTTATTGTTTCGTGGCGCAGTGCAAGCGCGACATCCTTATCATACGCCTATTTTAGTAAGTACGGATGGTAAAAATGTGCATGGCAGGACGGTCGTTTTGCGCAAAACCATCGTCGAAGAACGGCAACTTTGGGTGTATACAGATATTCGTAGTGACAAGATCAGTGACTTTCGGCAGCAACCACAAGCGAGCTTTGTGTTTTGGGACAAAGGTAAAAGTATCCAATTGCGGACACAAGCCACCGTCGATATTCATCATCAGGATGACATGAGTCAAAACATCTGGCAAAACATTCCGCCAAAAAACCGTAGAGATTACGTCACACTTTCTGCACCCGGGCAGCCCATCAAAAATCCTGATGAAGCTCTCCCCGCCGATTGGGAGTCAAAAACTGCTGCTGCTGCGGATAACTTTGCATTGCTAATCTTTACCGTTCATCACATCGACTATCTTCATTTGAGTCGAGAGGAGCATACGCGGGCATCGTTTGTGTGGAAAAATGGAGAGTGGGAGCAGTCTTTTTTGGTGCCGTAATTCGGGGATAATTACAACTTATTTACCTTCGCTTCGTACCTCATAATACTTCTTAGCGAATCGTATCACATGAGTTTTCTACTGTCCTTCCGAAATATTTTATCTCTTCTTCTCCTCTCCACAATTGGCACGCTCCAAGCCCAATCCACTCTTTCCATTCAAAACGTAGACGATTTCTATGCCCTCAATGCCCTTTTCAGCCCAGATTTCACCTCCCCGATCAGTGGAACGATCACTTTAGCAGACAATAATGAAAACGAAGCCTGCACAGACATTGCCGATGATTTGACGGGAAGAATTGCATTGATTGATAGAGGAAATTGTACTTTTTTGGAAAAAGCACTGAATGCACAACAGGCTGGCGCAGTCGCTGTCGTCATCTGCAACAATGACGCTACCAATGGCAATCAACTCCCTATTCTAGATGGCGAAAAAGTAGCAGAATTGACCATTCCGGTCGTCGGTATTACGTATGATGCTTGTCAAATTATCAAAACAGTTTTAGCACTCGGAACACTGAGAGGAACGCTCACGCCACCGCCTAATAACCTATGTGCGACAGCAACGCCGATAGGAATCGGGACGTATATCGTAGACAATATAGAGCCGGATGTGGTGCTGAGTGAATTGGGCGGACGACCGTCACATCCTGACGATAGGAGGACGACGGCGGCAGTTTGGTATAGCTTCACGCCCGACGCGAATGGCGAACTGACGATTACATCTTGCAATGGCGGCGCAGATACCCGCCTTTGGGTGCACACCGGAAACTGTGATATTTTTGGTCTCAATTTGACGACCATCGATGGAAATGACGACGCTTGCATTTTCGACCCTAGCAACTTAGAGGACGAGTATGCCTCTTTCTTGCAATTGCCAGTCCGCGCCAACACAAAATACCTCATAGAATGGGACAATCGATGGTCGGACGATGGCTTTAGTTTTAGTCTGGAATTTGAAGAAACTATCGTCGTTTTAGAGCCTGGTCAAGTGTGCGATAGCTCGATTGTGATACAGTCAGGCACATATCAAGTAGACACTATACTGAATGAGCCATTTACTGAAAACGGTTCTATTTGGTATCAATTCGTGCCTGAATTTACGGGTTTGATGCGTGTGAGTAGCTGTAATGGTGGTGCGAATACAACTTTACGATTGCATCAAGGCGATTGTGAGAATTTTACAACCTTGGCGAATGTAGAAAATGGCTGTCCAGCTTTTGAAGGAGATAACAATAATACAGCAGCCACTATTGACGATGTTGTCGTCACCGCTGGCGAAACTTATCTCATCGAATGGTCGGGAGCAGCAGATCGGAGTGGTTTTGAGTTTACACTTTCGCTAGATAGTTTTCCAAGAGTAGATGTCACTTTTAGTGTCGATATGGCATTGGAAAACACTCATTCGGAGGGCGTTTATTTAGTTTGGGCGAATGAAATGCCGAATACCATTCGAGACATCAATGCGACGAGATTAGAAGATGCAGAGAATGATAATATTTGGTCAACAACGCTCTCTTTGGACATCACAGACACTATTGCTTATGCTTTCGTCAATGGCAATTTTGCGTTGGAAAATATAGAAACCTTATCAGAGGATTGTTCAGTGAGTTTTGGATTTGGATTTCCAGTGCGTTTGTACACAACGACGGCTAGTTTAGTGCAATTGCTACCCGCTGTTTGCTTTAGCTCCTGTCAATCTTGTGAGCCTGCACCTGTAGTCCCGACTTGCGAAGAACCGCTCGTTTTGATCACTGATGATTTTGAAAATTACTCGCTTGGTACATTGGGTGTACAGTCAGAAATTTGGACGACTTGGAGTGGAGAGGAAGGTGGTGAAGAAGATGGCATCGTCAGTGCAGAGCAAGCCAACAGTGGCGCAAAATCCTTGAAAATAGAAGGCAATAACGGGCCTCAGGATGTGTTACTTCGATTGGGTGACCAAACAGCAGGACACTATATTTTGAGTTGGAAAATGTACATTCCGTCTGGTCGTAGAGGATTTTATAACATTCAGAAATTTGAAGAGTTGCCGGGTGAAGAATTTGGTTTACAAGTTCAGTTTTTGGAAGATAGCACACTGATGATTGATGCGGGTGGGGACGATACGCGTAGCTCAGTTTTCGCACCAGACACTTGGATAGATGTGGTGCATTATGTCGATTTGAATGAAAACAATATTCGGCTCTACATTGATGATCGCTTTGTTTATTCATGGAACTTTAATTGGTCGAGTTTTCAGCAAGAAGGCACAAAGCAATTAGGCGCAGTCGATTTCTTTCCGGCGGCAGGCGATCATCTTTTCTATGTAGATGACATTTACTTTGCGGAAATTCCGGCAGCTGAAATCGGGCAATATGCGCATACGGCTGTGGAGGTGGTGGAAGGTCGATATACTGTTCCTGAATTGACTTGTTTTGGCGCAAATTTCAATACAACTGATAGCGGAAATGGTCGCGCAGGTTATTGGTACGCTTACACGGCAACGGCAGATGGTTACATAGCGGTCAGTACTTGTGGAAGTCCTGTCAATACTCGACTTTGGGTATTCGGAGAAGGCATTGATGACTTGATTATTTTAGGTATCAATGATGATATGTGCATTAGGGCGTTCAATGATAATCGTTTTGCTTCCTATCGGGAAGTTCCAGTGCAAGCCGGAGCAACTTATTACATTCTTTTCGATAATATTTGGTCGAATGAAGGATTCGATTGGTCGCTTGAATTGATAGCAACTGAACTACCACTCGGCAATTTTTGTGCCGCTGCCATTCCTATAGATACAGGTACTTTTACGATTGATACCTTGGATGGACAAGCGGCTGTTGCTGCTCGAAGTATGGGAACGACACTAGCAGATTTTACACCTTACGCCAATGCAGAATGGTATGCTTTCACTGCTCTCTCAGATGGTATATTGAGCGTTTCTTCTTGTGATACTTTGCCAGAATTGACTCGCTTGTATATCTATGAAGGAGAATGTGGGTTAGACAATTTAAACTTATTGGCATTTACCGAAAAGCCTTGCAATTTTGATTCGCCAACACAAACCATCTCCGTACAAGCAGGCGAAACTTACTATATAGAATGGGCATCAAAAGCAAACGATAGCAGAAACGGATTTGATTTCTCTGTCAGCTTCTTCTCCCCCACTGTTCCAGTTACTTTTGAGGTTGATCTATCTATTTTGGCGGACAAAGGAGAGCTTTCCGCTCAAGGTGCATATATCGGTGGTACATTCAATGACTTTCAGGCAGAAGCCATGTCGCCTACCGATAAGTCGAATGTTTTCACCTTCACAACTTGGTTACTCAAAGGCGATACGGTGACTTACAACTTTTACAATGGACCTTTTGATCGAGAAACAATGAGTATGGAAGTGGGAACAGATTGTCTAGCTGATTCGGGCGAGCGTTTTGTTATCATTGAGCAGGAAGAAAAAGTGATACCAGAAACTTGCTTTGGCTTCTGTGTGCCTTGTACAGCTACCTCCACCAGCAATATTTCCCTGTTTCAGTCACTGCAAGTCTTTCCAAATCCTGCGAGCGACCACTTTTCACTTTACTATCAATTTGGACAGCCGAGAACACTCAACATACAATTAATCAATGCGCTGGGACAAGTTGTTTATCAAGATCGAATCGAACAGATCGCACAAGGACAACACGAGATCAATATCGCTCATCTGGCAAGTGGTACTTATTTACTGTTGCTGCAGCGTGAAAAGCAAGTAGAAAAGAAACTAGTTGTTGTGGAATAGCTCATTTGTTAGCTCCAAATGCCCTAAAACCGTTACTTTTCAACAATTTTTCGTCTCAACAACACAGCGACTATCTTATCTCATTAAATATTGTACCGAACAGGTTTAGAATATATCTTGATCGCTGTGCCTGCTCGTGCATCAATTACCATGTTTCCATGAATAACATCATTTACGTAGCGTGTCTGACGCTATTGCTCTCTAGTTGTGCCTCTGTTTTCAACGGTGCACACCAAAATGTAGAACTCGCTCACGACCGCGACACTGAACTCCTGATTGACGGAAAAACACCCGAAGAACGGAAAGGAAAATACCGACTCAAAAGAGACCATCAACCACGACAGATTACACTCAAAAAAGAGGGTTACAAGGACGAGCACGTCGTCATCATGCAATACAAGCGATCACCTTTGTATGCGTTGAGTGTATTTCCATTTGGCATATTGGTTTATCCGCCTGTTTTCGATGAAGGCGTGAAAGCGTATGACTACGATAAGAGCATTGAGATCAATGAAAATTTTGTCGCCCTACCGGAAAAGCCCGAAAATGCGAAGAGCATAGAATTGAATACAGTTGCTGTCGATTTAGAAGCCGAAGATATACAGTTTCGCTTCTTTTCTAACTACAAAGATTTTATCCGAACGCAGGATACCAAACCGACCAAAAGTGTAGGCGATGAAGGCGACCATTTGAAGCTAGAAAATACCATCTTCTCTGATTTGTTGAAAGAGTTGCTGCATGAAAAAGGATACATCGACACCACGGAGGCGACTTTTGGCGGTGGCTTTTCTGATGATCTATTCGTCAATGCGACCATCAAGTCTTACACCATCCATCAAATGACGACTTACAAAGGACTGATGAATTCGGGTAGCTATGTCAGCGATATGGCGCGCGGTTTTGTGTATTCAGATGTCATTATTGACTGGCAGGCGTTGGACTATTATAAGAGTCCGGTCTATGAAACGGAGATCAGCACGACTTCCGGTCAATTTGTGCTGACAGACTTAGAAAACAACTACGAAGACGTACTTAAAAAATCACTCAGCGACGCCATAGAATATGGTCTCATCGAGTTTATGAACCGCGATGAAGTACAACGACTCCTACTGGAAGAAAGTCAACTAGCACAAGAAGCCAACTATGAAAAAATCATGCTTCCAGCGGCAGATGGCTATGTATCTTCCCTTTCAGAAGCAGTAAAATCTGCCGTGACCATCAAAACAGATAAAGGACATGGCAGCGGCTTTTTCGTGACGGCAGACGGTTATATTGTCACCAACTATCATGTAGTAGCAAATCAAAAAGACCTACAAGTCATTATGAATGACGAGAGCGTATACGAAGAGGTAGAAGTCGTCCGATTCAGTAAGATCTATGATTTGGCATTATTGAAAGTCAACGCGAATGACGTATTGCCTTATCAAATCAATACAGCAGAAAAGGTAGAACTGGCATCAGATGTATATGCGATAGGAACACCGGCTTTGGAAGATTTATCGCAAACGATCTCCAAAGGTATCGTCTCAGGTATCCGCAAAACACCTGCCAATGACTCTCGATTGATCCAAACAGATGCGAGCATCAATCCCGGCAATAGCGGCGGTGCTTTGGTCAGTAAAGAAGGTGAATTGATAGGGGTCGTCAGCTCCAAATTAAGAGGCTATGGCGTGGAAGGTGTCGCTTTCGGTATACCGACGAGTGAGATTTTTAGGGCTTTAAAGGTAGAGTTTGAGAAATAATGATAAGTAACTGAAAGTGAGGGCTTTAACTTTTGACATAGCCCTCACTTTTCGAGTATATGCACCTAAAACTCATTTGGACTGCCCAAAAAGCAAGACCTCCACTTCTCCCAAAAGTGTACTTTGATTCCCGATCAAAGGAGAGTAAGAAAACTGAGACAAAGGACCATTTAGAAAATCGCCGAAATTGCTACAAATGACAATGTATGTGTCTTGCTCAGGATAATAGAATACATTGTTGGCAGCACCGAGTGAGCCGCCATTGTGCCCCATTCTAGTCAAATCGCCAAGCGGTGTCTGTACAATCTCAATGCCCAAACCTTCACCATAAGGAATCACTGCTTGATAATAGGCAGGTTCTACCATCTCAGCTAAGCTACTTTCGCTGAGTAATTCGCCGTCAAAAAGGGCTTTGATAAAGCGGAAATAATCGTGTGCTGAGGCTAGCATTCCGTCATGCCCGATGCTCATAGCCGCAAAGTTGCGCTCTATCTCAGAAGAGTTGCTCATCACGCCATCTTCCTTGAAATCCACATAAGTATTGACTACGCCTACAGGAGCAGGATAGCCTGGTTCGTTTTTGTAAAATGTACTTTTGAGGTTGAGTTTTCGGATGATCTTTTCCGAAATCACATCCGCATGATTGCCCGCCACTTCGTCCATAATCAAAGCCAGCAAAACAGTATTGGTATTAGAGTAAGACACCCGTTCGCCTGCCGCAAAGTCAGGTGCATCACCACATACATAATCTAGATAGGCGTGGGTAGTGAAGGTGTGCAATAAATCATTGAAGTAGTCCAATACGTGCTCCGTGTCCTCTATGAAATCAGGAATACCAGAGCTGTGATTCATCAATTGGCGGACAGTGGCAGTTTTAATATTCGCCAAATCACGGCACACCCAATCTGGCAAATAGGTAGCCATCGGCTGATCCAATTCTAATCTGCCTTCATCTACCAAAGTCAAAGCAGCTACTGCATGATAGGTTTTGGCGACACTTGCCGAGTGGAAAATATGACACACTTGCATCGGTATCTCATCTTCAATACGCGCCAAACCTGCAGTGCCTATCCATTTGCCGTCTTCGGGTGTGTAAATCAATGCCGTGACACCCGGAAATCCCTTTTTGACATACTTATCGAGTAGCACTTGCAATTCGGCTGCTTTGGGATGATCGAGATTGATATTAGGAATCTCTGAAGGACAAGCATCTACAGGCAGATAGATCGACTTGGAGCAGCTCAAAAGCGTCATCAATAACGTAGAGAGGAGAAGAAGAGAAGTGTTTTTCATACGAATGGCAATATCAATTTTTTTGGAAACGAGTACCGATACTCAGCAAGCTATGCGGCAAAACAGGAGCTATATTTAAATAAGGAAATTGGATAAAGCCCTGATAATCAAGAAATGGAGACAGTTGTGTCGCCTCAGCTGGCTCGAAGGAATAGCCGCCTGCCACACCGAGTCCTCCGATGAGTCCGCTTTTGCCGTGTCGTTTTTTCAATTGATAAACGCCCTCGGACGTTAGTTCATAACTATCCAAAGCATTGAAATCTCGAATGAACCCAATACCACCTCTGACATCTGCGAATAAGCCCTCGCTGTCTTGAAACCTACGCACATAGTCTGTTTTCACCCAAAGGGCAGAAGCAAAGTTTTTATGCTTGTACCAACCAACTTCCAATCTTTGAAATTGCCGATCTGTGTAAGGAAAATCTACGGAAAAAGAGAGACCCAAATTCAAAGGTTTTTTAAAAAAGTCCTTGAATGGAATACCGACCGTATGATGAACCAAACTGATGTTGAATGCTGGCTGTCGGAGAAAATCAGATTGAGAGAAGAGGCAGGTTGTGGATAGGATGATTGAGGTGAGGAGTAGTGTATGTTTCATTTGTTAGGTATTTATCAAATAGCTTGTACAGGCTCTATTTGATATTCAAATCGAAAGGTTATTATTTTTTCATTCCCTATCCTCTTTTTTAATTATTGCTGAAGCAGTTACTTTATCAGTATATAAGATATGTGTATAGTGATTCTGTGTTTTAGGAAATTTCCTACACAAAAACATTTCATGAGATAAGGTAGTATTGTAAATGTTTTCCTCTCTTTCGATAGTTCTCATTTTTAATCCGGTAAGGTCGCTATTTAACATGTTTCCCTCACTAAATACATGATTAATGGACATGACTTTTTTAGCATCAAAATGAACAGCATCTCTTAACAAGTAACCTCCAATTCTTACTTTGTCAAAGCGGGGTACAAAAGAATTGTGTACATTTCCCGTTAGAGTAACTATTTTGGTATTAGGGTATGAATTATGAATGTTGCGTATTTCCATATACATGGATGAATCTCTGGTTGAAGATGGGTAAGAATTATCAATAAATTTTAAAATGATTTTTTCATTTTGAATGCTCTTGTATACTAAATCAAGCCAAGCTACACCATTTCTACCATCAAAATTTTTTCTGCGAAAGAAATCCAATTCTTTTAACTCGGAAATTGACATATCATCTGATAAGTTGCTCATAAGTGAAGCACGAATTTCCATGGCTAAGACAACTTTTTTTTCAGATTTAGTTATAAGATTGCATAACCCATAGGCAAATTCGGCAGGCTCAGTTGTTCCGTGCATTTCACCAATCATTAATATTTCAAAATTTGCGATTTCATCGTATATCTTGTTACTCAATTTGGAT
>JBCDHX010000047.1:0-37634 GCA_038749535.1 Bacteroidota bacterium | reverse complement strand
CCATTCTGTAAGCCTAGCAAAGCTGCTTGCTCAAATGCCGAATAATCGAATCTCTTCTGCTTTTTCTTCTTACTCATTTGTGTCGCTTTTTCCAAAGTTAACTACTTTTGGTTTGACACACTTCTCTGAACACTCCCCTACAAGTAACTGAGAATCAATGCTGCCGCTTCTTCTAGCGTCTCCCCAAACACAAAAATACCTTCTTCATGTCCTGCCATCGCGAAAATACGTTCTTGTGCTGCCTCACCATTTTTGAATAAGTCAATAATAGAGTACGCCATTTCGGGACTACCGTAGCTCACTGATTTGGGTGTAGTGGCAACTTGGAACAATAGTTTTTTCCAGAGTTCCAGATCATGTACATGAATCACCGCTTTGACCCAGTCACAGGTCTGGTAAATGACAGCATGACTCATAGACTCCGAAGATGCAATGCTTGCACCTTTGCACCTCAGGCGATTTTGGTCAATATCAACTTTTGTGACAATTGAAAAATGCGTTGCTTGCAGTTCCCTAAAATTCCCAGTTGCCGAACCTGTGATATAGAACTGATCGCTATCACCGATGCGCTGACTGATATTCCCAAAGCCAATACCATTGTTATACGCACCGATCAGTTGATGATCGTACATCAGTTGCCGAAAGTTATTCAATTCACGAATAGCCGCATCGGGTAGGGGAGTGGTTTGCTCCCAGCTGGCTTGAAATTTGATATAGCCTTCGTCGATCATTGTTGCTCTGGATAAAGTGAAAGAATCGCTTCTTCATTGGCAGCACAAACGCCACGTTCGGTTATCAGTCCGGTGACATATTTAGCAGGTGTCACATCAAATCCGTAGTTGATCGCCGGACTTTTATCTGGTGTCAGTTGGACTGCGAGCGTTTGATCTTTGTACCGTCCTTGGATATGCGTTACTTCCGCTGCTGCTCTCGTTTCGATTGGTATTTCTGCTACACCATCGCGTAATGTCCAGTCGAAAGTAGAACTCGGCAAAGCCACATAGAAAGGCACATGATTATCATGCGCCGCCAATGCTTTCAAGTACGTCCCAATCTTATTGGCAACATCTCCAGTCCGTGTCGTACGATCACTACCGACGATGACCATATCGACCATACCATGCTGCATCAAGTGTCCTCCGGCATTGTCCACGATGACCGTATGCGGCACACCATGCTCTTTGAGTTCAAAAGCGGTGATGCGCGCGCCTTGATTTCGAGGTCTAGTTTCGTCCACCCAAACATGAACCGGAACGCCTGCATCATGGGCGGCATAGATCGGCGCAGTGGCTGTTCCGTAGTCGATACAAGCCATCCATCCAGCATTACAGTGCGTCAGAATATTGACTACTTTATCAGGTTTCTGCTGACGAATGCCTTCGATCAAAGTCAGCCCGTGCTCACCTATTTTCCGACAATCGACGACGCTTTCTTCGGTCACGGCTCTGGCATTGTGCAGCGCTGCTTGCATCCGATCTGATTGATTATCAATAGACTGTAAAGTCGGGAGAATCCGATCAATGGCATAAGCAAGGTTGACAGCAGTAGGACGAGTTGCTTTCAAAGCTTTTACAGCTGCTTTTGGATCTAGCCCTTCTCGCATCGCTACATAGAGTCCATAAGCCGCTGTCGATCCGATCAAGGGTGCACCACGTACGTGCATTTCGCGGATCGCATCCATAAAATCTTGTGTTGTCGTCAGATTTTCGATGACCAGCTCGTGCGGTAAAGATCGCTGATCGATGATTTGAATGGTCATTTCATCTTTTTCCCAAATGGTGCGTTGTTGTTGTCCGTTGATTTTCATAGTTAGCTATGAGCTGCTAGCCTTTAGCTGTTAGCTTCCTCAGCGGCGAATTTCCTGGCTTAAAAGCAAACAAAAAAAGCATAATCTGTAGTAAAAGAAAATTTTCAATTTGAAAAATAGAGAAAGGCTTGAATAGAAAGTAGTCCATTCAAGCCTTTTTTGACTTTCGAATAATTTGCACTTAATATCCTTCAAGTTGCTTTAGCTGAAACTAAGCCACAAGTCACTGAACAGCTAATAGCTCATTGCTGGTCGCTAAAAGCTCAAAAATTACTCTTTAAAATAATCCTTCATCTTCTCAAAGAAACCTTTCTCAGAGCGACCCGGCTGCGGTTTGAAGTTGGGCATACCACGTAGTTCTTTCAATAGTTTTTTCTCTTGGTCGTTCAGTTTTTTCGGTGTCCAGACATTGACATGGATGAGTTGATCGCCTTTGCCATAGCTTTGTACAGCGGGCAGTCCTTTTCCTTTTAGTCTGAATATTTTACCGGATTGCGTTCCGGCAGGAACTTTAATTTTGACACGACCGTCTATTGTCGGCACCTCTACGGATGTACCTAGTGCAGCATCTGCAAAGTTAAGGTATAAGTCATGTACCAGATTGACGCCGTCGCGCTGTAGATGCTCATGCGATTTTTCTTCGATATTGATGAGTAAATCTCCGGCAGGACCGCCGCGTAGTCCGGCATTTCCTTTTCCGCGCATACTGAGCTGCATCCCTTCTTGGACACCAGCGGGGATTTCGATCTCTATCGTTTCTTCGCCGTAGACACGACCATCCCCTTTGCATTTCGGGCAGTTGGCAGTGACGACTTGTCCAGTTCCGTTACAGGTCGGGCAAGTCACTGTCGTTTGCATTTGACCTAAGAAAGTATTGCGTACTTGGCGAACATAGCCTGAGCCACGACAAGTACCGCAGGTTTGTACCGAGTTGCTATCTTTTGCGCCACTACCACCGCAAGCATCACAGGTGATTTGTTTTTTGACTTTGATTTTCTTGGTAACACCATTGGCGATCTCTTCTAGCGTCAGAGATACTTTGATGCGTAAGTTGCTACCGCGCTGTCCACGAGAACGAGAAGCTCCTCCTCGACCACGACCGGCACCGCCACCAAAGAAGCCTTCGAATGGGCTACCTTCATCGAAGATATTTCCAAAATTAGAGAAAATGTCTTCCATGGTCATACCGCCTGGACCACCACCACCAAATCCAGCATTGGGATCAACGCCTGCATGACCAAAGCGATCGTAACGCGCACGCTTGTCTGCATCGCTCAGTATCTCGTAAGCTTCTGCTGCTTCTTTAAATTTCTCCTCCGCTTCTTTATTGTCAGGATTCTTATCCGGATGATATTTGATCGCGAGTTTTCGGTATGCCTTCTTGAGCTCTTTTTCGTCCGCCTGTTTCGACACACCCAATACCTCGTAATAATCTCTTTTCGCCATGCTAGCTCTGCTGTTTTTTATTTGTAATTGAACTCAATCTACTTCCCGACGACTACTTTCGCGTGGCGAATGATTTTGTCATTTAGATAGTAACCTGTTTCTATTGTATCGACGACTTTTCCCTTCATGGCTTCGTCCGTCACAGGTAATTCTGTCACTGCTTCATGCAAATCAGCGTTGAAGTCTTCACCCGTAGAAATCATGGCTTTCAGTCCCTTCTGTTCCAAAACACCTAGCATCTTGTTGTAGACGATCTGTACGCCTTCAGGAATGCCACCTTCCATGTTCTGCTCTGCTCTGCCAAAATCGTCCAAAACTGGCAATAATGCTGACAAGGTGTCACGAGAGGCTGTCTTTAGATAGTCTGATTTTTCTCTGATGCTACGCTTGCGGAAGTTATCAAACTCTGCACGTAGACGAATGTATTTATCTTTCAGTTCTTCTACTTGCAACTTTAGGTCGTGGTTATCTATCTCTAGTTGCTCTTCGGGAGTGAGCGTTTCTTCTGCTGTTGCTGTACTTTCTGTTGTATGCTTTATCTCCTCAGCTTGCTCCACTGTGTCTAGTTGTTCCTTCTCTGCCATCTTTTTTAATTTTTTGAATAAACGGTTCAAATTATTGCTGTTAATTTATTCAGTCCTATCGTATCAATTATGCTGCCAAAGGGATGAAAACGTCATTTTGGCAGCCGTTGTTTAGCCCAAACGAAAAAAGGGAAACACTCGACTGAGTATTTCCCTTTTTCTAGCGAAAAATAAGCTAAATAGTAAGTAGATAAACTTAGATTACTGTAGTTTGAACTTTACAGGTAAAGTAAAGCGAACACGTACTGGACGTCCTCTTTGTTTACCCGGCACCCATTGGATACCTTCTGAGTTCATCATGTTGACAACGCGAAGTGACTCTGAACCACAACCTGCGCCTATATCACGCACGAGTGCAGCATCTGTCACACTTCCATCTGTCTCTACCGTAAACTGAACGACACACATTCCTTCTACACCGTTTTCTCTAGCGATAGCCGGATACTTTAGGTTTTTGTACAAGAACTTAGTCAGCTCACCTTCAGCACATTTTTTGACTTCTTCTTTGCTACCTTTTCCTTCACAACCTGGGAAGCGAGGCATATCTTCCACAACGCGGAAAATCTCTTCTTCTTTTGGCGGTGGCGGTGGTGGCGGCGGCGGTGGTGGTGGTGCCGCTTTTGGAGCTGGTGGAGGTGGAGCTTCGACTTCCATTTCTTCCTCGACCGTTTGGTCGACAAAGGAAATTTCTTCTTCTTCCTCAATTTCTTCTTCTGGCACCTCTTCGATCACCGGTGGTGGTGGCGGCGGAGGTGGTGGTGGTGGCTCAGCTGTACGCGGTGGTTCTTGAATCAACTCTTCATCAAACTCCAAAGCATCCTCCGGGATGAAGACTTGTTCTTCAAACTGCGTCCAGTTGAAAGCCATCACGATCAATCCCAAAGACAAGGCGAGAGCAAGCATGAAAAAAGTATTGCTCCAACGGAATCCGTTGACTTCAGGATACTTATTTCTGCTAGCTAGACCTGACTTGGAATCGTATTTTTCAGCTAGTCCCGTTTTTCCACGATTGGAGAGGACATTTCTCATCACGAAAATGATGCCTAGAATAAGCGCCAAAGACCCGATGAAAATTCCTAACAATGCTCCACTCGTTACGGTCAAATCACTACCCATACGATTGACTTTTTTTGTCAGTTAGAAAATAAATTAATAGTAAGCTTATAGTTGCGCCAACAATATTGGCAAAAATATCAAAGATTTCAAAATATCGATTTGGAAAAAAGCTGTATTGCACGACTTCCATCGCTATACCGTAACTCACAGCGACTGACCACGACCAAATCATGGCTTTTTGCCGTCCTGTGAAAATTCTCCAAAACAGATATAACAATAAACCGAAAATTGTATACACTGCAGCATGTGCTAGTTTATCCCAAGCTACCAAATCCTCAAAGGTATTCGGCAAATTTACACCGACGCCTATGGTAGAGGCAGCAAGGATAAATAATGCCCACGATATATTAACTATGACGCGAAAAGATCGGTTCATTTGTTGTCTTCAAAGAGCTTCTAATTAGTTAGATGCAGATCGGTTTTATTTTGGTGGTTGTGTAGGAGAAAAAAATGAAAATTAAATTTTTTCTATTAGGCTAAGCGTTGATTTCTTCTTGATAAGCATCGGCATCCAATAGTGCACCAACTTGATCCGGCTCAGTTAGTTTTACTTTTACAATCCAGCCTTTGCCATAAGGATCTTCATTGATAAGCTCCGGCGCATCTTCTAGTTCTTCATTAAATTCCAAGATTTCACCAGAAGCTGGCATAAAAAGATCAGAAGTCGTTTTGACTGCTTCGACTGCTCCGAATTCGTCGCCTTCATCGATCGTGTCGCCCACTGTATCTACGTCTATATAGACCAATTCGCCCAGCTCGCTTTGCGCAAAATCAGTGATACCGATATAAGCTGTTCCATCGTCTGCCACACGTACCCATTCGTGGTCTTTGGTGTATTTCAAATCATTAGGAAAATTCATAAGTATCCACTCAATTTTTAGTCGTCAATAATATGCCTCAAAGAAAGGAATTTGCGATCAATTGAGCAAGCTTCTGTCACCCGTTGAATTTTAAAATTGACAATATATCCTATTTGTAGCTTACTGAGATCAAGAGCACATTCAGCGGGTGACTTCAATAACATAAGCAACAATGGCTTCCAAATCCTCCAGCGTCAAGTTTTTGTAAACAGGCTTCGTGACTTGCTGGTACTCGTCATGAACTTGAATAATTCTGCTGTCAGGATGGTGTTCCATGTATTTTGCTGCATTTTGGATATAAGAGAAAAGCGCGAGCGTATCGTAATTCCAATGCTTCATCATATCAGCAAGTGCAGGTCCAGTGGCATCAGTCACCATGCTTTTAGCGTGACAAGTGGCGCATGCTAAGCCAAATATATTATCTCCTTGTGCGACTAGTTCATTATTATAATCGTAACCAATCACGCCGCAAGTGATTTGTTCTTGTTCTTCTCGCTGTACCTGGCGCAAATCATTGACAATCAGTAGACTACCCATAATGACAGTGCCGACGAAGAAAACACTGATGCTATTCAAAAGTAAATGGAATGGTACTTTCATTATGAAAATGTGTTGATAGTAAATGGCGAACTGACTATATACGATAGAACAATTTGAAAAGCAAATCTCATGTGATGACTATCAACACAAAATGTAGCATCAGAAAAATACTAAGCAGATTGATTTATTGTTAAATTCATATAAGCAAAGTCAACCCTTTTTCTATCTTTGTTCGATAGCCAAAAAGGGAAGTCTTAAACAAACACAAATATATGCTGCTATCAATGACGGGCTACGGCAAAGCGTCCAACGTCTATAAAGGAAAGAAAATCAATGTAGAAATGCGTACCTTGAATGGGCGCAATACCGACGTCCGTTTCAAAATGCCTCAAAACTATCGGGAGAAAGAACATCTTTTGCGTAGGTGGGTGCTAGAAAAAGCGCGACGCGGCAAGATAGAAGTAGGTGTGGAGGTCATTACAGACGGAAGCGGCGACGCTTATGGGCTGAATCAGGCATTGTTTACGAAGTATTATGAAGAACTGACTACCCTCAGCCAATCTCTAAATTTGCCACAAGGCGACATGATGACAGCTATCCTACGCATCCCCAATGTCGTGATGGCAGAGGAAGGTACGCTAAGTGAAGAAGAGTGGGAAGTGGTAAAATCGACCTTTGAAACGGCACTCCAACAGTTGGAGCAATTCAGAGAAGTAGAGGGTAGCGCCTTAGCAAAAGATCTCATCAAAAGAGTGGAAATTATACAAGCAACACTCGAAAAAATAGCTCCTTTTGAGGCAGATCGCATCGTACAAGTCAAGGAACGTCTCCGTCAGCGAGTCGATGAATATATGCACAAGGATGAAATAGATGAGAATCGCTTTGAGCAAGAAATTCTATTTTATCTCGAAAAAATGGACATCAACGAAGAAAAAGTCCGCCTCGCACAACACTGTAAATACTTCTTGGAAGTTTTGCACAAAAAAGAAGTGGTCGTCAAGGGCAAGAAACTCGGATTCATCAGTCAAGAAATGGGGCGCGAAATTAATACCATGGGCGCAAAAGCCAATTCTCACGATATTCAGCGACTGGTCGTAGAGATGAAGGATGAGTTGGAAAAGATCAAGGAGCAGGTGTTGAATGTGGTGTAGGAAAGCCGTGAGCTATTAGCGCTTAGCCGTGAGCTGTTTAGCAAGTGACTTAGATTCAGCTAAATCAGCTTTCTTTTGCTAAAACCCTGAACTCTTAGCTGATGTGAAGACAATATTGCATCAGCCGAAGTTATGCTTTTGGGGAATAGCTAACAGCTAGTTGCTCATGGCTCATAGCTTAACAAATACTTTCAAAATGAAAACGAAACACACTTTAAGCATCAGCTACCTCCTCGTAGCACTGTTCTTTTTATCTGCCTGCCAAGAAACAGACCAAAAAGAGCATCTCTCGCTCACAGCGGACGAACACATCATTATGATCGGGGGCAATCTCTGTTCTCGGATGATCAATTACAATCATTTTGAGAAAGAACTATACCTACGCTATCCTGATAGCAATCTGTACATCCGAAATATGTGCGATGGCGGTGATACGCCTGGTTTTCGGGCGCATTCTGGAAGAGAAAAACCTTGGGCATTCGAAGGGGCAGAAGCATTTCATCCGACATTAGCTAGAAATTCAGGGAGTAAAGGATTTTTGGAGACACCAAATGAGTGGCTGACCAATCACGAAGCGAGTTTGATTTTGGGGTTCTTTGGTTACAGTGAGTCTTTCGGAGGCGAAGCGGGCGTAGAGAACTTTAAGGACGAACTACGTGCTTTCATCAGTCACACGCGCCGCCAAGATTACGGTGTAGATTCGACTCGTTTGGCACTCATTTCACCCATTGCTTTTGAAAATCTATCTGAGCGGTATGACTTACCCAATGGCATTACTCGCAATAACAATCTAGAGCTGTATACAGAAGCGATGCGAGAGGTAGCTACTGCTGAAAATGTCTACTTCGTCGATCTTTTTTACCCGACAAAAGAATGGTTTGAGACTATAGATCACTATTTGACGATTGATGGATTTCAACTGACAGATGAAGGCTATGAAAAGTTGAGCAAGCTGCTGTCCGATGAATTGTTTGGGACACAAAAAAAGATAGATCGGACGCATCAAGAGTTAGTCCATGAAGCGGTCAAAGAGAAAAATTGGTTGTGGCACAATGACTACAAAATTCCAAATGGTGTACACGTTTTCGGACGTCGTTACAATCCCTATGGACCAGACAACTATCCAGATGAGTTGAAAAAAATACGCGAGATGACCGCTTTGCGCGACCAAGCTATATGGCAAGCAGCCAAAGGCGAAAAAATGGATTTGGCGGCAGCCGATGCGAAAACACATCCGCTATCTCCTGTTCAAACAAACTATACTTTAGAAAACGACGGTTACAAATATGGAGACTCTGCCATAGCGACTTTCACGATGGCACCGGGTTTTGAGATTGACCTTTTTGCTTCCGAAGAAGAGTTTGAAGACCTCGCCAATCCTGTCCAACTGACCTTCGATAACAAAGGTAGACTTTGGGTAGCGGTGATGCCAACTTATCCGCATTGGAAGCCTGGCGATCCAAAACCAAACGATAAAATCATCATCCTAGAAGATACAGATAACGATGGCAAAGCCGATAATCAAATCACTTTCGCCGATGGATTGCATTTGCCGACAGGCTTTGAAATCACAACGGAAGGGGTCTATGTCTCTCAAGGCACAAATCTGGTTTTGCTAAAAGATACAAATGGAGATGACCGATCTGATAAGAAAGAAATCATACTCAGCGGCTTCGATGATCATGATACCCACCACGTCATCAGTGCTTTTTGTGCCGATCCTTCTGGCGCGATCTACATGGGCGAAGGCGTCTTCCTGCACACCAATGTAGAAACTTCCTACGGCACAGTCCGCGCGACCAATGGTGGTTTTATGCGCTATCATCCAAAAAGAAAACAAATCGAACGCACCGCTCAGATTCCCATTCCTAACCCTTGGGGCACTGCTTTCGACCGTTGGGGACAGCCGTTTTTCGCAGAAACCTCTGGTCCGAATATCGCTTGGATGTCGCCTGCTACGCAGAAATCTCTGTATGGCGTTTCTCACCATAAAGCTAAATCTATCATTGAAGAAGACCATCGAGTGCGTCCTACTTCTGGATTGGAATTTGTATCCAGTCGCCATTTCCCAGAAGAGATGCAAGGCGATATGTTGGTCAATAACACCATTGGATTTTTGGGCACAAAGCAGCACGAAATGCTAGAAGATGGCACAGGCTACACTTCTCGTCATCGTCAAGATTTGTTGCAGTCCAGTGATGGCAATTTCCGCCCTGTCGATATGGAATTTGCGCCAGATGGGTCACTTTACCTAGTTGATTGGCACAACATTCTAGTCGGACACATGCAGCATAATGCGCGTGACCCTTTGCGCGATCATCAACATGGGCGCATCTACAGAATCACTTATCCGAGCCGACCGCTCGTAGAACCCGCTAAAATTGCAGATGCTAGCATTTCTGAGTTATTGGACAACTTAAGACTCCCTGAATACCGTACCCGCTACCGCACGAGACGCGAACTGAGAGGACGAGATCGCAACAAAGTGATCGCCGCTTTGGGGAGTTGGAAAACAAAACTAGACGAAAATGATCCGCGCTACGAGCACGATCTGTTGGAAGCACTTTGGGTGAGTTGGGGTTTGAATGAGATCAATCCAAAAGCACTTGAAAAACTACTGAAAGCCAAAGATCATCGAGTGAGAGCGGCGGCAGTTCGGACGCTTCGCTATGTCGGTCATCAAATCGATAATCAAGCCGAACTCCTCCAGCAAGCTGCCGCCGATCCTCATGGAAGAGTGCGGCTAGAAGCCGTCGTCGCTGCGAGTTGGCTACCCAAAAAAAAAGCGATGCCTATTTTGGACATTACCCAAAAACAAGAGCAAGATGAATGGATACAGCCTGTTTTAGCGACTGCTTATGCCCATATCAATGGGATGGCACTGGAGGAAAAAGAGGAGCAAGAACTGGTGACTGACTTGGAAGGGGAAGCTCTAGCATTGTATACAAAAGGAGCAGCTGTGTACAAAAAAGATGGCTCTTGTATCACTTGTCATCAAGCGAATGGTGGTGGACTGGACGCCTCTCAGTTTCCGCCTTTAGCAGGTACAGATTGGGTGCTAGGCAATGAAGAGCGATTGATCAAAATTGTGCTCAACGGACTATATGGACCGATAGAAGTGCTCGGCAAAAAATATCCAGGACAAGTGCCCATGACCGCCTATGGCAACATGCTCAATGACGAAGAAATCGCGGCAGTGCTGACTTATGTCCGCAATAGCTTTGGAAATGAAGCATCTGTCATCACGCCAGATCAGGTGACCAAGGTGAGAGACGAAACAGCGGATAAAAGTGGATTTTACACGCCTGAGGAACTCTTGACAGAACACACCATAGAGCAGTAACTACAAATTCGACAATAAAAATGATACCATACAAAGCGTGCGATTCTCCGATACTTAGGAACAGGTAATTTGTATATTTTATATTAACGAGTTTTCCACTTCCTAGGATGACGACTGCCATGGATGACAGCTAATATGAAAACTTCGTCATTGTTAATGAGATAGATAACACTGTACTTGAACTTTTGAATAACTGCTCGACGCTTCTCGCCAAGAATCTTTTGATATTGAAAGGGGTTGTCCTCTAATCTTCCAATGACTTCGCTCAATAAAGCTAAAAAATCAAATCCTAAACCAGTGCGAATGCTATCCAAATAATGAAAAGCATCATCTATCTCGTCTTCCGCTTCTGGCTGAATAATAACTTGAAAATTCATGACTGCACGTATTTAGCTAACACCTCACGTGCAGGTTTTCCTGCGGATGCTCCTGAAAGCAGACGCCTTTCTCTTTCTTCTAGTTCTTGTTTCCAAGCATCCGACAAGTAAAATAGTTCACCTTCCATTAGATCGACTAAAAAATGGATCAATTCTGCTCGCTCTTGTTGATTCAGATTGACGATATTTTCTTTGACTGCCACTAAACTCATAATCAATATTAATTTTCTAAAAAACAGCGAAGCAAGTAATTTGGTTTTATACAGCTATTTTGGCTATTTTGACGGCTTCAAAAATAACAAAACAATACCAACAAATGCAAATCGCCATACACAACTGGATGCGTGCCGAACCATTAGAAACTACGCTCGACCGCATTGCTCGACAAGGTTACGATGCTCTAGAAATACAAGGAACGCCTGATGATTATGACACCTCGATGGTCAAGAAAATGCTCGATGACAGAGGTTTGAGTTGTTGGGGTTCAGTAACCTTGATGATGGGCGACCGCAATCTAGTTGCCAAAGACAAAGCACAGCGCGAAAAATCCATCCAATACGTCAAAGACATCATCACGATGGTGGCAGAGCTGGAAGGTGAAATGGTATCCGTTGTACCTGGAACTGTCGGCAAAATTGTACCTGATGGGCGACCAGAAGAAGAATGGAAATGGGCAGTGGAGTCAATGAAAGTCTGCTATGAATTTGCAGAGAAAGCTGGCATTAAATTAGGTATAGAGCCGATCAATCGCTTTGAGACTTACTTCATCAACAAAGGCTCACAAGCACTGGCATTAGCAGAAGCAGTAGGGGAGAACTGTGGTGTTTGTTTGGATATTTTTCATATGAATCTGGAAGAAAGCGATCCGATGGCGGCGATTCGTCAAGTGGGTAATCGCTTAGTTGGTTTTCATGTTGCCGACAATAATCGCATGGCACCTGGGATGGGGACAATTGACTTTGCTAAAGTAGTTTCTCTCTTGAAAGTAGTGGGCTACGATGGCGCACTTTCTGTAGAGTTCTGTCCGCCACTCGACCGTACACCTGCCAATCCATATCCCAATAGCATAGACGAAAATCCTGAAGGTTTGACGGCAGAACAGTTGAAGTTTTTGGAAGATCATGGTAGCTCGGCATTCACGGAAGACTTTTATAGTATGCTAACGCAAAAGTCGATTGATGTGCTGCGACCGTTGATTTGATAGGTGGGATGGGAACACGGATCGAACTGATCAGACTGATGTGTACGGATTCTTTCTAGATGTTAATTAAAAATCTGTGCTAATCCGTTAGATAATGTCTAATCCCCCGATTCTCGGGACAGGCGCGTTCCCCATCCTGAAACCTCACCACTCAATCTGTCGTCGATCTCGAAAAAACTGCCCATTTACCTTAAAATCAGGATCGCTAGCCGCCCAAACAATCGTATCTGCGCCTTCCTCGGGACTTTTGTTGGCACCACTGCCGCCCATATCCGTTCGCACCCAACCTGGGCAAACCGCATTAACTAAAATATCATCTGAGCGAAGGTAATTTGCAAAACTGCGCGTCAATCCATTCAACGCCAATTTTGACAAAGAATAAGCTGGCGTTTGCCCATTTTGACGCTCCCAGCTACCTGCACCGCTACTCACATTGACAATGCGAGCAGCTTTACTTTTCTTCAAAAGTGGCAGAAATTGCTGAATGCAATCCCAGACGGCAAAAGTATTCGTCTCGAAAGTGGTGCGTACTTCGTCTAGGTCAGCATTGTGGACATTCTGATGCGTATCGTAATTGATCCCAGCATTATTGACCAACACATCTAGTTGTCCAAATTGCTCTTCTATCGCTTGTACCGCTTTTTGAATAGAATTAGAGCCGGCGACATCGAGTTGCTGAAAAATGGCATTTCCGAAAGTCTTGAGTTCTTCGGTGGCTTGTTTGCCTTTCAAGGCATCTCTAGCGGTGACGATGACAGTATAATCTTTTTGTAAAAGTCCTTTAGCAACTGCTTTTCCGATGCCGCGATTCGCGCCAGTGACGAGTGCTGTTTTTGTTGATGGCATAATATTTGAAAATTGTATGATTTGATTGAACTACAACTTATAAACAGACTAATTCGTTATATTGTCCTCAAATCAAAGCTAATGATTGCAGAAAGAATTAGAGAGGATATAAAGCTTCTATCGTTCGACGAAATTATTGATCTTGCTGAATACATCAATAATACTTTGGAGGAACAATGGTTGTCTGAATTAAACGTATCTCAAAAAGAGAAAGAATTACTAGATAAGCGATTGAAAGAGCTTGAAGAGAATTCTGGTAAACGATATAGTCTATCTACCTTATCTGAACATCTTCAAGCAGTTCGGACACAAAAAGACATGGCGCATCAGTTAGGAATCGAACTTTCAGATGATGAAAAGACTGAAATTGATAGAAGACTAGCACTCGTCGCTCAAAATGAAACGTCTACTATTCCTCTAAATATCGCTTTCTCCAAGCTACACACATGGGCAAATACAAAGTAGAGCTAACAGATGAGGCGATTGAAGATTTGCAAGACGCTTATTCCTTACGATGATATTCGGGAAGGACTTGGATTTGAATTCTTTGAAGCTATTCAAAACGAACTAATCAGGCTGGAAAATTTTCCTCATTTTCAAAAAGTATATGGCAAAGTTAGACGAGTGACCAATAAACGGTTTAGATACAATATTTACTACTATGTGGAGGAGTTCCCTCACTCAAAAACAATAGTAATTGCTTTCATGCACGGTAGTAGAGATAAGTCAAATTGGCAAAATAGAGTTAATTAATTCCCCACACATCAACCGCCAAAACTCACCTTCACAAAATTAAATTTGTCCTCTTCTTCCTTCCACCAAACCACATCATTAAACATTCGTTAAGCCTTACTGAGCTATCAAAAAAGTCAGCGAAAGCGGTTAATTAATCGTACCTTTGCGCCGCTTTTTGAAACATCTTTCAAATTGATAATCAAAGAGTTCTGAAATTACAGAACATAGAATCGAATATATATGACTCAATCTATCCGTAACGTCGCTATCATCGCTCACGTTGACCACGGTAAAACGACTTTGGTCGACCGTATGCTTCATGCAGGCGATTTATTTGGGCAGCATGAGAAGCCAGGTGAACTCATCATGGACAACAATGATCTAGAGCGTGAGCGTGGCATCACCATTCTGTCCAAAAATGCAGCCATCACTTACAAAGGTGTCAAAATTAACATCATCGACACCCCCGGTCACAGCGACTTCGGTGGAGAAGTAGAGCGCGTCCTGAATATGGCAGATGCCGCGATTTTGTTGGTTGATGCTTTTGAAGGACCAATGCCACAAACGCGATTTGTGTTGCAAAAAGCATTGGAGCTGGGATTGAAGCCGATCGTAGTAGTCAATAAAGTGGACAAAGAAAACTGTAAGCCAGAAGAAGCACAAGAAGCGGTCTTTGATTTGATGTTCAGTTTAGATGCAACGGAAGAGCAATTGGATTTCCCGACCATTTATGGTTCTGCGAAAAATGGCTGGATGGGCGAAGATTGGCATCAACCCACAGAGGACATTAATTACTTATTGGATGTCATCTTAGAATATGTACCTGAGCCAAAAGTGGAAGAAGGTACATTGCAGATGTTGGTGACTTCTTTGGATTATTCTTCTTATATCGGTCGGATTGCAATTGGGCGCCTACATCGTGGTACTTTAAAAGCCAATCAGCGTGTCGCATTGATGCAAAAAGAGGATAAAGTCACCAAGCATAGCTTGAAAGGATTGTACACTTTCGATGGCATGCAAAAAGTAAAAGTCGATCAAGTACAGGCTGGTGATATTTGTGCTGTCGTGGGCGTAGAAGGATTTGAAATCGGGGATACAGTAGCAGATGTAGAAGCACAGGAAGCATTGCCACCGATTGCGATAGATGAGCCGACGATGAGTATGTTGTTTACCATCAATGACTCTCCTTTCTTTGGTCGTGATGGCAAGTTTGTCACTTCTCGTCACTTGAATGATCGGTTGGAGAAAGAACTAGAGAAGAACTTAGCGTTGCGCGTAGAGCCTACGGATGCAGCAGAGTCTTTCCGGGTTTATGGTCGAGGTGTTTTGCACTTGTCTGTTTTGATCGAAACGATGCGTCGGGAAGGCTATGAGTTGCAAATCGGACAGCCACAGGTCATCATCAAAAAGATGGATGGTGTACAGCATGAGCCAGTGGAAGAGTTGACGATTGATTTGCCAGAGAATGTATCTGGGAAAGCCATCGAAATGGTGACACGTCGTAAAGGTACGATGTTGTCCATGGAACCAAAAGGCGACCGTATGTTGTTGCAATTTGAGATTCCATCTCGTGGCATCATCGGTCTGAGAAGCCAAGTAATTACTGCCACAGCAGGTGAGGCGATTATGACGCACCGTTTTCTAGAATATCAGCCGCATAAAGGCGAAATTCCTGGTCGTCAGAATGGTTCGATGATCTCTATGGAGACTGGAAAAGCGATTCCTTACAGTATCAATAACCTACAAGACCGAGGTAAATTCTTCGTCGCTGCCGGGGAAGAAATCTACGAAGGACAAGTTGTAGGCGAAAATGCCCGTCCAGGTGATATGGTTGTCAATCTAACGAAGACGAAGAAGTTGAGTAATATGCGCTCCTCGGGTGCAGATGCGAAGATGAAAATGGCACCGCCTATTGTCTTTACATTAGAAGAGGCTTTGGAGTATATCCAAGGAGACGAGTATGTAGAAGTGACACCAAAGTCGATGCGTATTCGTAAGATCTTATTGAAAGAGCACGAGCGTAAGCGCGCGAAGAATGCAGCTTTGGCGGATATTGTGTTTTAGGGAATAAGCTAAAATGATAGCATGAACAAATGCCAAATGTTGATAGTCAGCATTTGGCATTTTCTATTTTGCTATTTTTGAGGCAGTCAATTTTCTTTATGGATTTAATCACATATCAACAACAACTCAGAACGCTTTTGGTCGAAGGCAAAACAGAGCAAGCTCTGGAAGACCTGTTACAATTGTACCAACAAACAGGCGGGCGATTTCAAGAGGAAGTTGTGGTACTGGCAGGGGAGTGGCAGCGGTTGGAAGATCAGCAGATAGCAGGTGTCTTGGATGCAGAGGAAGTGGAGCAAAAGACCAATATCATCAATTATAGACTTGTACAGCTCATTAGCAATTTGGACGAAGATAAAAAGGTAGCGGAACACTTTGGAGTTCCAGATTCATCTCCAAAAGGAGACGAGAAGAAGAGCAAAAAGTCCATTTTATGGACAGCAGGTTTGGTCTTGTTGGGGCTGGTTGCCTATTTTTTCATTCCAAGAGAAGGTAGCCAGCCAATTAGCGATCAAAAAAGAGAAACGTCTCAAATTCAAAGTGATGGTTCAGAGCTTATCGCTTTGTCATTGAATGAATCCATCAGCGGTAGACTCAAACATGCAGATCAAGAAGATGTATATACAGTTGCACTGACTCAATCTGGACGACTCACCATTTTCTTTGACAATCGCTCACCTGACTTATGGGCTAGGATGAGCATTTATGATAGTCGGGACAATCGTATTCTACAGCACACATCACCTGGCATTGGTGAAGATTTCAAGCAGACCTTTACTGCAAAAATAGATACTTATAGAATCGTTGTGAGTAGCTATCGCTCCGATGGTGGTTCTTATGCGGTAAAAGCGGAGCTTGAATAATAAATAGAAACTTATAAACAATTCATGGCAGAACAAAACTTCGTTGATTACGTCAAAATATGCGGTCGCTCCGGTGCGGGTGGGGCAGGTTCAGCTCATTTTCATCGAGATAAAAAGACGTTGAAAGGAGGTCCGGATGGCGGCGATGGCGGTCGTGGCGGTCATATCATCGTGCGTGGCAACCGAAATGTGTGGACACTGCTGAAGTTGAAATATCGCAAGCATGTCATCGCGGATGCAGGCGAAAATGGTAGCAGCAACAACAAAACCGGTGCGAGTGGGGATGATGTCATTCTGGATGTTCCTTTGGGAACAGTGGCGAAAGATGCAGAGACCGGAGAAGTAGAATTTGAGATCACGGATCATGGCGAAGAGCGTATTTTAGTGCGTGGCGGTCGAGGCGGACTTGGCAATACGCACTTCAAGTCTTCTACCAACCAAACACCACGCTACGCTCAGCCTGGTGAAGACGGGAGAGAAGACTGGAAGATTTTGGAACTAAAAGTGCTGGCGGACGTAGGACTGGTGGGTTTTCCAAATGCCGGAAAATCGACGTTGCTCTCAGTGATCACTGCCGCCAAACCTAAAATTGCGAGCTATGCCTTTACAACTTTAGTCCCAAATTTAGGTATCGTCAACTATCGAGACAATCGCTCTTTCGTAATGGCGGACATTCCCGGTATCATCGAAAAAGCGCATGAAGGGAAAGGATTGGGACATCGTTTTTTGAGACATATCGAACGAAATGCGGTATTGTTGTTTTGTATCCCTGCGGATACTGACAATATTAGGAATGAATACAACACCTTACTCAATGAACTGAAGCAGTACAATCCTGAGCTATTGGATAAGCCGCGCTTACTAGCTTTGACCAAAAGTGATCTAATTGACGAAGAATTGAAGGAAATGCTAGAAGTAGATATTCCAGAAGGAATTGACTATTTGTACATTTCGGCGGTAGCACAGAAGGGCTTAGATCGGCTGAAAGATGAATTGTGGAAAAAGATAACACAAGAGTAGCACCGTACAATATTTGGAATACTATCTCATTCTTTGTCGATTAATAGATGAATCTAAGAATAATTAGCTTTTATTCTGTTGAACACATCCAAAGGATTGGTCAGCCAAACTTTAACGCATCAGCTACCTCAAGCATAAGAAAAAAATTATATATTTGTTGCACAAGCGTGTCAAATGCATGTTTTTAGTTCCACAAGTTCAAAACTCAGTTTTTATATAACGAATTTTACCACTAGCAATAGATGATTGCCATGTTTACAAAGGTCTTTTCTGTTAAGCATATTAAGGAATTGCTCCTGCTTTCCTTAGTACTGTCTCTAGGTCTGCTATGTGTGTATACGCCAGATTATTTGCCTACCAGATGGGGAGCGAATCATGCCCCTCAGATCATGTTCTTCTACTTCTTTTTGGGACTTGGATTCTACGCACTTAATCGGCCTCGATATACCTTTTTGAGCTTTGGATGCTGTGCGGCACTTTGTCTGTTTTTGAAAGAATCGACACATGGTCAGCAGGTCGCTTATGCCATACCTTCTGATCAACCGGAACTAAAAGTCGCACACTTTAATACTGCCAATTTTTACGGCGATATAGATGTCATGCTAGAACGACTCATCAATACAGATGCGGATATTCTATCCATTCAAGGACTCGATCCTATGACAGAAATATATCTGCAAGAGGGTTTGGCGGAAGCTTATCCTTACCAAACTTTGCTTTCCGATTTGTCTTTTCATGGGGTAGGCGTTCTGTCTAAATACCATTTTGTAGCTGATACCTTTTATTACGAAGATCTGCCGAATATATTTGGACAGTTACAGGTGCAAGGCTATGGTGATGTCTACTTTGTAAGTTCACATACTATGCCGCCATTGACCAAGACAGACTATTTGCGTAATCAGGCACACTTGCAAAGCATCACCGAAAATTGCAAGCAGCTAGGCGCACCGCTTCTGGCATTTGGTGATTATCATCTAGTGCCTTGGTCACCGGAAATTCGGACATTCCGTGCCAATACAGCGTTAAACGATAGTCGCATTGGATTTACGCCTTCTTTCATCGACGGCAGCATCAACTTCTTAGATATTCCCGAGGATCATATCTTCTATTCCAATCATTTTGAGTGTACTTCTTTTAGCGTAATGAAGACATTGGAAGCGCCACATATCGGAATTGTCGGTACTTTTGAGTTAAAATCAGAAGAAACTCAATTGACAGATGCCAGTTTCCCAACCTCTCGTTTGGCTCAGTAAGCGACTAGCCAGTTTCAAACACGCTTTTCAAGGTATTGCGACACTTTGTCGCACACAACCCAATTTTATCATTCATCTGGTACTGGGTAGCATTGCTGTAGGAGCAGCTATCATCTTGCAATTTAGTAGGATAGAGTGGATGTTATTGATTCTCACCATCACTACAGTCATTGTAGCCGAGGCATTCAATAGTGCCGTAGAATTTTTGACGGATTTGACATCTCCAAATTTCCATCCTTTAGCCAAAAAAGCAAAAGATGTAGCAGCAGCGAGTGTCCTGTTGGCAGCAATAGGAGCGGTGGTGATGGCGAGTGTTTTGTATCTACCCAAATTGGTCAGTTTTCTGGAATAGAATCCTAATGCTGACTTTAATCTATCGCTTATTTTGAAAAGAAGTAGGACGAATGGTAGACGACCTAATTGAAATTCGTTATATCTGTTCAATCTGTGTTCAAAAGAATGTGCTCTTTCATACCTAAATTTCAAACGAACCCCGCATCGACAACCGAAACTTCAAAATCCGATTGAGCTGTAACACATTTCCTCGCCACATTGAATGCTGTATTCTATCCATCTGCCAATCGTTCTGAAAAGTACGAAACTGATTGATCTCTACTTGATAGGCTCCTTTTTTCAATTGCTGCCACTCAGCCTGGTCCATAAAGTTTCGACCCTCGTATAGCGAATCTTGAAAGGTTTTCAGTTTTTGGAGAGCGGCTATAGGTTTAATGGAAGGGCTGCTAGGGCGAAGCGGTTTTTTCAATCGTGCTATCCAGTTCGGATGTTGCCGTATAAGCCACATGGATTGTTCTTCTAATAGCGGAACGACATGTTGCCAAAAAAAAGGTTGTCCCTTCAAATGGGGCATGATGATCGGAATATACTCAGGTGGCAAGTAGCGTTGCTGTGACTGAGCCAGCAAAGAGAATTCAGGAAAAGCATCTTGATGATAGTTGAATAGCACCGCCAAATGCTGAACAGACAAAGGGTGTAACCAGGCCGTCTCCGTCGAAAAGGAAGAAGTAGGCAAGTCAAAGTCAGCGGAGTCCATGGGTAAACGAGCCTGTTCTAGTTGAGACAAATAGGCAATCGCTTCCAAAAGAGTTTGTACTTCGGATTGCTCCTCTATATCTACGCCCAATTGTTCTAATTGCGACAGGGCAGAGGAGCTAAGCGGTAGATGCTCCAGACCTACTAGCGTGATTTGCTTGATCTTTTCCCAATCTTTCGTATTCACCTTAATCAACTGAAGTTGTGAGTCCTATTTTGTTAGACAACTATAACAAAAGCGTATAACTTTACCTGTTCCAGCTTGTCCCGAATTTCGGGGAGAATCGGAAGTCACACGCTCTCATGTCATTTTACACCCGACGAATATCCGCTCCCAAGTTTCTTAACCGCTCATCGATCCGCTCATATCCACGATCTATCTGCTCGATGTTGTCAATCGTGCTCTTTCCTTTCGCAGATAGCGCGGCGATCAACAAAGCTACACCAGCTCTAATGTCAGGAGATGTCATCCGAATCCCGCGCAATTGATGACGGCGATTCAAACCAATGACAGTCGCTCGATGTGGGTCACAAAGTATAATCTGTGCACCCATATCAATCAATTTATCGACAAAGAATAAGCGGCTTTCAAACATCTTCTGATGAATGAGAACACTGCCTTTTGCTTGTGTCGCCATGACCAACAGCACACTCATCAAATCGGGCGTGAAACCAGGCCAAGGTGCATCGTAAACCGTCATAATAGATCCATCCATGAAGGTCTGAATCTCGTATTGCTGCTGACTCGGGATGCGGATGTAATCTTCCCCAATCTCCATACGAATCCCCATTTGCTGAAATGTACGCGGAATAATACCCAATTGAGGAATATTCAGTTCATTGATTCGAATATCGGACTGTGTCATAGCAGCTAAACCAATAAAGCTACCCACTTCGATCATGTCTGGGAGTAGGCGATGTTCTGTACCATTTAGCGAGTCCACGCCTTCTATGGTTAGAAGATTTGAGCCTATACCGCTGATTTTTGCACCCATATTATTCAGCATAGCACAAAGTTGCTGCAAGTAAGGCTCACAAGCAGCATTGTAGATTTGGGTAGTACCTTTTGCCATAGCAGCAGCCATGACGACATTGGCAGTGCCGGTAACAGATATTTCATCCATCCAGATGTAAGCTCCTTTCAGTGTTTTGGTTTGGATGTAGTAAGTGTGCTTATCGTTGTTGAAAGTGAAAGTCGCACCCAGTTTTTCTAATCCATTAAAGTGGGTATCCATCCGTCGTCGCCCGATCTTGTCACCACCCGGCTGAGGCAAAAACGCTCTATTGTAGCGTGCCAACAGTGGTCCCATAAGCATGACAGAGCCACGGATTCTGGTCGCATTTTTTCGGAAATCTTCGGTCTCGAAGAAGTCTAGATCGATTTCATCTGCCTGAAATTGGTAGGTATTGGCGTCCAGACGATCGACTTTTACGCCCAAACCCTTGAGCAGATTGATAAGCCGACGTACATCTACAATATCAGGGACATTGGAAAGTGTGACCACTTCATCGGTGAGTAAGACAGCGCATAAGACTTGAAGAGCTTCGTTTTTTGCGCCTTGTGGTGTTATTTCTCCTTGTAGCGGACGTCCGCCAATTACTTCGAAGGATGTCATAGAGTCAGTTGTTGGAATAAAAAAAGCTGCACGAAGATAGAAAATCGTGCAGCTTTTGAAATTGGATAGTCAGAGATTTATACAGAAATATCAAGTACTTCAAAAGAGACTGTACCCACGGGTAAGCTCACATCTGCTACTTCGCCTACTTTTTTGCCCAGCAAACCTTTTCCCACAGGCGAGTTGACTGAAATCTTTTTCTCTCGCAAGTTAGATTCCGCCTCCGCGACCAAGTGGTAAGTGATGACCTTTTTGGTCTTCTTATTCTTGATTTTGACTTTGGTCATAACACGAACTTCAGAAGTATCTATATCTTTTGGATCTAATATTCTAGAATTGGCGAGGGTTTTTTCTAGGGTATTGATTTTTAGCTCTAGCATTCCCTGTGCCTCTTTTGCTGCATCGTATTCTGCATTTTCTGATAAATCGCCTTTTTCTCTGGCTTCTGCGATTGCTTTAGCTGCTTCTTGACGTCCTGTGGTTTTGTACTCGTCGAGTTCTGCGCTAAGTCTTTCGTAGGCTTCTTTAGACATATAACTAATAGCCATAGTTCTTTTATTTGTTACCAACTAGAGAAAAGAGGAGTGGAAGAAGTCGGACTTCTTTCAATATATCTACTTCTAAATGGTAAAGTTGAATAATGTTAGGATATGAATGTGTACAAGAAAAAGTGAATGAACATCGTCTATCCTAAGGTTGTGTGTATTGTGGAAATTGGAACTGAGTTGTTGAATGTTTTCCACTTGATGTGTAGCGAATCTACTTTCTTTTACTCGCTAATAAAGACAAAAACGTTTCTACCGATCAATTTAGTCGATAGAAACGCTTTCGAGTAATCATAGACAAATATACAAGGATATTGTTGACTAAGTCAAGTTATCCTACTATAATTCGTTATAAAGCGATGCGTACACCTATATTATGTGTACCATCAAATAGTCGAGTTTGTCGATAAGAATAGTCAATCCCAAAGATACGTGATTTGTCTTCTTTGCTCAAAGGTGCTGCTATACTTGCACCGAAGCTCAGTCCACTGTACAACGGTGCTGTTTCTACATTCTCAGAGCCGACTTCGTATTTGTAAGCGGCACGTACTTGGAAGAGATTGTTCAAAGAATATTCTAGCCCACCGCCCAATTGATCTTGAGAGAAGGAGTTGGCAGTAAAGTTACCGATCAAAGTGACGCGATTGGTCGTGCCGATGTTGATGTCATAAGCAGCCCCGATATTCAATACAGAAGGCAATTCAAAGTCCTCCGAACGCTGATTGAGCGTCAGTTCATAGTCGATATCGCTATCTGGATTCTGCGCGCCCAACGCTAGTCCCTGACCAGAGTATCTCATAGTAGAACCTATGTTGCGCAAGGAAATACCAAATTTGAATTCTTCTTGATCGCCTGCCACATACTGAACACCTGCATCTATCGCAAAACCAAGTGCACTCAATTCTTGTGTAGACTGTGAAACAGCTCTAAGTAAAATACCCACGGATACTTTATTCTCAAAAGTGTGACCGTATCCTATACCTAAGTTGAAAAAGTTAGGAGAGAAGGTCGCTCCCGTACCTTCCGGCTGATTGACTGTAGTCACTGGAATATCGCCTAGATCTAAAGACATTAAACTAATACCTAATGCCCCATTTTCTCCAATTTTCTGTGTCAGTCCCAATGCATTCATACGAATGTCTGTACCACGCATATAAAGCGCGTGACTGACATTGACTTCTGTAGAATTGATGCGCGAAATACCTGCAATATTGAGACGCATTGCCTCTACACCATAGATGTTGGCGGTGTTCATGGTATGCAGTCCGGCACTTCTAGCCCACGGATTCATCAGTAATTCAGCTGCTCCGGCCTCCCCCTGACGATCGGGATTACCTGCAAAGACAACCGCACTGCTGAGTAAAAGTATAAAGAGTGTAAAAAATCTAATCATTGTTGGATGAATTATAAAGTAGGGGAGAAGACAGTTGCCTTCTCCCTCTGCTTAGTCGGTTATCAAAATTATAATCCTGACGGGTCAAACTGTCGAGCGACACCAAACCACTTAATGACTCTTTCTCCCAAAGGTCCAGCATCAATATGAATCAAATAGACGCCACTAGCGACCGGAATCCCTTTCGCATTCTTGAGATCCCATTCGAGATCAGGATTGACTTGTTGTCTGGAAATAGCTCGATTTGAGTTTCTAGGTCCAGGTAGTTCACCTATCTCGTCTCTATCATACTGTCTGATGAATTTTCCATCTAATGAATAGATGGTCACCGTACTCTGCGGTGGCAAATTCGTGATTTTGACGATCGTACTGAACTGAGATACTTCATAGCTGGAATAGCCGTAGTAAGGATTTGGTGCGACACCGATCTTATCAAGTGCAGGGTCAGCATTAGTAGCTGTTACTTCTTCTGCTGCTACTCCTTCCAGGCTAAAGCTGTAGGTCGGATAGCCATCGAATTTTCCTGTTCCATCAGCCACTTCATAAGGATTGTCTACGCGCAGCTTGACCGTCAGGTCATTAGGGATCAACCCTTCTGCATAAGACAACATATCGCGCCCAGGCAACAAGTAAGACATGGATGTCCAGGTCACTTCTTGGATGGCTCTCGCTTTTCTAAATGGCGAATCATTAGACAGACGACCTCGGATATCTTCACACTCATCGTACTCTTGCTTGGTGACATAGATGTAGTGTCTACCTCCAAATGCCAAGCTATAGCGACTGAATGGTAGTGCACCTTGATCGACAAAATTCGCAGCACTAGGATTGTACATCATATCTGCACCGACGACCAGATCAGGGAAAGCGGTAGCAGTAATGTCTGTACCCAGAACATTGACACCTTCTCTGTACATAGAATTTTCGCCGAAGAAAATATTCAGACGCTTTCCAGTCTCTACATCTACAGCATAACCCGGAAACCAACCCATGCCCTCACCATCTCCGTCAGGATCAGGTAGGCCATCACCGTCGTTATCTTCTTTACCGACAGAAGGTGCTGCTCTCAAATCGAATGAGCTAGCTTCGCCTACAGAAGTGACACCAGGGATGAACAATTCATCTTTGCTATTGAATAACTCAACGACCACACAGCGACTCCACTTGGACTTATCTGATGTGAATACGATATCTACGTTGTTCAATTCTTCTAAATCAATATTCGCTTGAATGGTACGAGCAGAAGGCCCATCGTAAGCAGGTGATAAATAGCCAAATCCATCCGCATCCGTATCACGATCTCTGAAATCTGCCAACTTGTACGGGAAGAAGTAGCCCGGTCCAATATCTGTCAGTGTTTGATTTGGATCGAATATTTCGTCAACTTGTCCTGAACCAGTAGCAGCAAAATCAAACCATTGCGGCAAGAATCCAAAGTTACTGCCTTGTGCAAATGGTATTGGATCACCATCTGCAATGCCCGTCAACCAAGCTATACCGGCTGTATCTTGGTAGGTTTCTCTATAACCAATAACACCATTGGTGCGATTAGCTTGCTCACCTACATCATCCGTCTGTCCAATAGTAACTGTGAAACCAAGTTCACCCAGGATGTTTTCATTCAGTGTTTCTATCGTTTTCTCGGAGAACAATTCTTCTCCTGTATCTTCATTGACTAGTTTCCAGCGTACCTCATCATCTAAGCGGCTATTGCTCAAATTTTCGTCTACGAAGGTCAGCAGGTAGTTGCCATCTTTTACTTCAAATGGATTGAACACCTGAACGTCAATCGGTCCTGCTCCCGGCTCATAAGTAACTGTACCATCAAATGAACCATCGAGAATCGCCTCTCGCGTTTCTTCTGTTATATCTAGGAAGTTACCACCTGCACCCACACCATCTATTCTAGTAATGACCGCTCCATCGCCAAATTCACTATTCAGCGTTTCATATACGATAGGTCTCGGTATGACGGTATAAAATATATTGTTGCCATCACCAATATTCTTACGTCCTTCTAGATAAGGATCACGTTGCCCTTCTCCAGTATCCGGATCGTACTCTAAGTAATTGTTGTACGCATAAGCGATAGTTGTGAAATAATATTTTCTGTGATTGACCAAACGACGATCTCCTGCCGCGAAACGGTCTTCCGTAATACGGAAAGTGTGTCGGATACCTTCATCCTGTCCGTCTACTCTGAGCGTCGGTGCATAGAAAGTCTCGTCTAGCGGACTGTCTTCTTCTACCCAATTGAAGATCTGACTGACACCATTGTTGATGTCTACCTGGTAGATGAGTTGTGCTTTATTTGGGTCTTCCAAATCTGCTAGTGTCACATCAGGACCGGACAACTGATACATTTTATAGCCTTCGAAGCGGTATAAAGAATCTTCTTCTAGACCAGGAATCTGTAGACCACGCTGAGCATATTGCTCGAATGCATTATTGGAAATGGTTGTATCATTTGTGAATACTGCAATGATTTCTTGATCTAGCTCTATAAAGTCTACATCTGGAGCATCTGGACCATCTGTAATCTCGAAGCAAGCATCAAAAAGTGCCTGAGAAATATCATCCGCAAATCGCAAAGCACGAATGTCGGGGCAAGGATACAATTGATCTGCCAACCAGACCACACCGATAATCAACTCATTTACTGCACCTGGGTCTAGACGAAATGGTCCTGAAGCCTGTATCGTACGACGATCTAAGTTCGGGTCAGCACCAGTCTGACACATAGACCACTCATTTGGATCTGCCGGGTTACCGATAAATGCATAGTCGATAGGTGCACCATCTTGATAAGCATCATCACCGAATGTAAATGGCGAACCGTCTAGCCAAGTACCCGTCAAATAGTTGTAGAACTCTTGTGCCTGACCCGGATCAGTTGTGCCCGGAGGAGGAGCACCTACACCACGGTTGTTATAGTAAGTGAAAGACGACATCCCAATTTCATTGAAATTTTCATCCAATGGCCCACGGAAATAGTCAACACCCAAAATGGGAACATTAGACCCATAAGTCGGGACACCCTGTGGACAATCCTCTCCAGTCTGTCCATCTACGGCATCTGAGTTATAGATGATCGCCATACTTCTCAGAGTATCACAACCTACATAGTCATCTGTGTAGCAACCCAAATCCGCATCAACCCACATGGCAAAGAATGTGCTGTCAATACTTTCAATCGCTCGGTTAATCAACTTATAGCGTTGGAAAGTCATGTCATTGATCTGGTCATTCGTGGCGTAAGCAAACGCCTGTACCTGAATTTCCATACGAATAGGATCCCCTTGTGACTCGGCATGGATATTACCGTTATCATTATATACCCAAAAGATCATTTCATCAGGATATTGTGGGTCTGAACATCCTCTGATTTCGATGATTGGGTAGTCACCTTGAGTTGGGTCGTAGATCAAATCACCATCGGCATCCCAAAAACCTGCCAGCCCTTGATCGGTGTTCGGGAGCTCAAATCCATGTACATCGAAGAAAAACGGATTTCCGCGAGCTGGCCATCCTCTCACATTGCGAGGGATGCTTCCTACATCATATGATGTACCATCATTGACACTTGCTTCGTAGTTGCGCAAATGCTCGTCGATCTCTTCTCCGGTTACTTTGAAGAATCTATCCCATTTGGCACATGTTTCTTGATCGGTCGTTCCTTTGATCGAGTTGTCCGGTTCACCGTCCTCGTTGATCCCCGGATTCAATGGACCAGGGAAATAGTCAAAATCTCCTGTGCTACGACCATAAGTCTGCGCAGCTACTTTTAAGTTTCCTGCCGGGTCGACACCGCCCAGCCATACTGCACCTGCAAAGATAGAGGAGACTTCTTCTTGACCTGCCGGTACTTTAGGTACGATATAGCGACCATTGCCGCCATCCCACCAGACATCACCACCCGTCAAAAGACGAGCGCGTACGTTATTGATCGCTTGGTCAATTTGTGTGACCGCCGGATCGCAGCCCTCACGGAACTCTACCCGATTGGGACGATTTGGTTTTTTCTTATTCGGATTGTCAATATAAGCCGCAGCTTGCGTACTTATCAACATCCCGATGGCTGCTAAACACCAAATATTGAGTAATTTATTCATTGTTTAATTGCTTTGCGTAAGAGCCGATTGAGTATTGCTCGATCGACTCTGGATTTATGATTTAGGCTTTAGGTAGTTATATGATGGTATTATACCAATTTCAAAAACAAATTACGTATGCAAACCGATTCATTTAAAGCTACTCTTCGTTGAAAATACTCGCCTTAGCTACCGCTAGGACTGCGCTTTTCGCCTCGATTAGCCTCAAAATAATCTAGTTTCTATTTACGTACTTCATTATTGAATTTGGTATTAGAAATTGAAAATCAATCCACCGAAGATTCTTCTTGGCAAAGAGAAATTATCCGGATTCAACAAACGCCACTGATAAGATGCCAAGAAAGAGTTGACATCACGAGTAGACGACTCGATACCTGCCAACTGATTCAGACCAATAGAAGAAGCCAAGTAACCATCATCTGTTGCAGAACCTGTCGCAGAGTAAACGCTGATTACATTTCTTCTATCCAATAGGTTGGAGACACGTACATAAGCATTGGCATTAAGCCCGCCGATATTGAATGACTTGTCCACTCTCAAGTTAAGCGTATATCTCCAAGGACGACGCGCGCCATTGAGTGCACCTTTGAAGCCTGCACCTCCTCTCACTTGAGGGACACGAGTTGCGGTATAAGGGCGACCGGAGTTAGCATTGACTTGTAAGTTGACACCAAAGTTAGACAATACGTCTGCACCTGCGATACGAGGACCATTATATTGGCTACCTGAACCGTAGCGATAGTCGATGATACCGACGATAGCATGACGCTCATCAAAGTTCAGTGGAATCAAGTTTCGGATATTACCACGAGAAGTCAGACCACGCTGAGAATCCGCATCAGAACCTGTTCCGTCTGCAAACTGCAAAGTATAGTTGGCTTGGATAGATAAGTTACCTGTTCTACGCAAGTCATAGCCTACGATAAATGCTTTTACTGTACCGAAATCTAAGTTGTCATAAGTCGTGTACTGATTGACAATAGGAACCGGGAAGAAGGTTCGTCTCTGAATCATATCGCGCATCTCACGATAGTAAGCTGACAATTTCAAAGCAGAAGACTGCGATAGCTTTTGTTGGAAACCCACTTCGTAAGTGATCGTACGTTCTGGCTGCAAGTTTGGATTGTTGCGGATACCAGAGCGATCTGTGAAGTAGAAGTAGTCATAAGCTGTCGCCAAAGTATTCGACTGAGGGCGTTGTACTAAGATGTCGTAGTTCGCAAAGAAGTTAGCCTCTTCTGAGATTGGGAAAGAGAACGCCAAACGCGGCATCCAATTGATCTGTGGCTCATAATCTGTAAAGGAGACGTTAGGGTCAAAATCTCTACTCTTGATAAAGTTAGCGACCTCTGTTACTCGATCATCTACATAAGCCGGGAAGACCAAACCTCCAGAGAAAATATCAATCGGGCTATTCGCTGGGTTACCATTCGGGAAGAACCACTGATCGCCATCACGATAAGCTTCTATCGCAGAACCCCCATCATTCGTGTAGACTTTGAAATCGTCACCGATATTACCAGGACGCTCTAGGTTGGTATTTTGAGCGTGAAAGTCTGATGCGCCTTGAATCTCATACAAGGAATAGTTGTCTTTCAACACCTTCGTATTGGCATCGTATTGATCGACGCGCAAGCCGATTCGGAAGATGATGTCTTTAAACGTAAATTTATCCTGAATATAACCTGCCCAATAGATAGGTCGGTTAGGTGCCACAGGGAAAGTCCGTACACCATTGGCATCAGTAGCCGTAAAGAAATCATCGAAGCTACCATCAAATTCATTGCCCAGATAGTCGTATCCGGAGTATTCCAAAATAGCTTGGTCGTTCAACTCACGTGCTGAAAACATATCTAAAGATAGTTCGCCTGGAGCGAGTCCATCTACATTGACATAGTCTCTCAGTCCTACGCCTGTCGCTTCACGGACACGGCGGTAGAATAAGTTCTCAGAACTTTCATCAATCGTCAACTCTAACAAAGCCGTCGGCCCAAAATTAGGAATATCAACGACACCAATAGAGTCCGCATCCGCTGCGATACCTTGAATGTGGGAGTTCGCTTGCTGACGAGCCACTGTCCAAAGATCTCTTGGATAAACGGTGTAGTTTCTATTGGTACGCTGCTCATACCATACACCAAACTCAATGCTGTGGCGACCTTTTTCTGATCGTCCACCTGGCACTAGCTCGAATGAACTATTGGCGATGAAGGTATACAAATCGTTATCAATCTGTCGGTATCTGTTGTATACCCAACCTACATTGGCTTGATAGCCACCAAAAGTTGTATTGAACTGATTGGAAATAAATCCATTCTGAGCGAAATAGCTCGTCAGACTTACACTGTTATTGTCAGTGCCGCCACCTCCAGGAAAGGATAGAATAAAATCTTCAATCTGCGGATTCAATGGCGCATCTTCTCCGCTTTGGAAAGGTAGGTTATTGTTGTAATTCGCCAAGACTGGGTTGACATCACCGGGCGTGTAGCCACGCAATACTTGACGATAATCAGTATGGATGAATGTACCAGTTGGTCCGTCGAGGGTAAAAGTAGGCACCCATTCTACGTCGAAATTGCCGACATAGCCATAGTTAAAATAATTTTGTCCGTGACGCAAATCACCTACTTCGTTTTGATCTACTTCATAGCCAAATTGTAGCGTGTAGGAAGCATTTTGGATGGTAGAGGTTTCACCTTCTTCTGGTGCCCCACTTAGGCGATGACGCAAACGTATATTTCCTCTGAGGGTTTGATCCATTTCAGCAGGATTATTATGCGCATTGAATACATTCCAACGACCTGTGGTGATTGTAGAAGATGCATTCTCATAATCAAACGTAGGTGTAAAGAAGTTTTCTTGCCAGTTGTATGAACCTGTGAATGTAACGTCAATGTCTTTACTCAGGCGTGCATCTATCTTTGCCAATAAGTCATAGCGTGTATTTTCCTCGAATGGACGAGCAGATAGGGCATTAACATCACTATTGTCTGTGAATTCTGCGGCGACGAAAGGCGATCTCGTTCCGTTATCATTGGATTTGAAAACGATCGGATTCGCTTCTAACTCTGCTAAAGTAGCATCAGTGACACGATATACATCTAGTGCCGGAGGATCATCTTCTTGCTGATAAGTGTAACGACCGGAGAGTCGGATACCGATCACAGACTCACTTGTTCCGTTCTCTTTTTTACGCTTGAGTAGCGGTCCACTGGCATTGAAACCGATCAAACGATTGTTGAATGGGTCGAAGAACTCAGAAGACTCCACTTCTACACCACCGCTCCATTTGGCAGAAGGTCCTTTAGTGGTGATAGAGATAATCGCACCTGTCGCATCACCATATTGTGCACCGACACCACCGGTGATAATTTGCAATTGGTCGATCTCTGACTCAGGAATCAATGCTCCTGAAACTCGGATACCATCTACATAGTAGTCGGTAGAGTTCGGGCGCGATCCCCTAGCTGCGATCTCTTCTCCTTCATCTGAGGAAGATAAACCTGCTGTGGTAGCTGCGATGGCGTTGATGTTTCGAGTCGGTAGGTTTCTGATCTGCTCAGAAGTGACCGTCTGACCTTGAGTGGTGTTATCCTGCTCCACTAATGGAACACGATAGCCAATGACTACAACGTCTTCTCCCACTGCGAGAACACCTTCTTGCAATTCTACATTTAAAATATTTGTCTTACCTGCTAGGGCAACAACGCCCTCTTGTCGCTGAGTTGCGTATCCGGTATAGGAAATCTCAACATTGTAAGTCCCTGGATCAATGGGGTTGACACTAAAGTTGCCATCTAAGTCAGTAGTTGTACCTCTGACATTGACTCCGTCTTTTAGTATCAGAATATTGGCGTAAATCAAGGGTTCGCCACTATCGGCGTCCGTTACTTTTCCTTGCAGAGAGGTTTGCGCTTGCAAACTTGCACTGACAAAGACGAAAGCAATCAGTAATCGTAAATGTCGCATCATACTAAATGAATATTTAACGTAGGCATTGTTGCCCAAAAGAAATCTTGTAAGAATAGGATAGTTAGGTAAGAAAAGCAAAGGGTGATTCACTCTCTTCCAGTCTATTTGCAAAAATAAGAACGACTGAACTACGGTATTCGCTTCTTGACTACTTAAAATGGTAGTCTCAAAAAAACGCGTAATGTTAATAAAAATATAGCGGTTGGCAAAGGTACGCCTGTCATAAATGGACTACTCCCCTCATAAAGTGGCGATCTTCTTCCCAAAATGCTATCAGTAGTTTGTCCATGATACATACAGATAGTGGGGGGAACGATCATCTAGGCGAAAAATGAGGTTATAGTATAAAACGAATGATGATGAAGAATAAAATGGAAACTTTCTTTCGATTTGGGATTATTGCAAAAGGTATCGTTTATTTTATGGTAGGTATTTTCGCCGTTTTGACAGCTTACAGTTACAATTCTCCCGATGCAAGTAGCAAGAGTGTACTTCAGTTTATAAAAGATCAGCCGTTTGGAAGTGTACTTTTAGTATTGATCGGACTTGGACTTTTGGGATATGCCTCATGGCGCTGGTATGCTGCCTTCAATGACACAGATGGTAACAGCCAATCTAAGAAAGACCAAGCAAAAAATACTGGAAAGCGGATCGGGTATGCAGCGTCTGCATCTGCTTACACTGTACTGGGTATTTATGCTATTTCTCTAGTAATCAGTAGTTTAAATAGCTCCGGTGGTACATCTAAACAAGAAATTATAGGAAAAATACTCGATCAGTCTTGGGGACAATGGGTTATTGGTGCTGTTGCAATAGGATTATTTATTGCAGCTATTTATCAAATATATAAAGGACTATCAGGTGATTTTATGGACGACGTGAGCGGTATCAGTGGCAAAAAGCGCGAAGCTTATGAAAAAGCAGGAAAGGTTGGTTTACCCTCGCGAGGCGTTATTTTTGGGATTATCGCCTATTTTCTGTTGATGGCAGCATTGCAAAACAGTGCCAATGGAAATGTAGGGTCAGCAGGTGCTCTGGAAATGCTTCGTGAGCAAGGAATATGGTTGGCTATTATCGTATCTATAGGACTTGTAGCTTATGGTGTCTTTATGATGATCAAAGCGCAATATAGGGCGTTCTAATAAAAAGATCAAAATGGGTAAAACAAAAAAGCGATATAGAGTCAGTAGTTCTATATCGCTTTTCTAATTTCATGAGCAGTGAAGGAATTTACACATCTACATTCGCATACTTTGCATTATTTTCAATAAATGCTCGACGTGGCGGTACTTCATCGCCCATCAGCATAGAGAACACGCGATCTGCTTCCACAGAATCCTCTACCGTCACACGACGCAAGATACGCTCTTGAGGATCCATAGTTGTCTCCCAAAGCTGATCGGCATTCATCTCTCCCAATCCTTTGTATCGCTGTACTTTGACGGAATTGTCTTTTTGTCCTTTCGAATAAGCAGCTACTGCCTCCATTCGTTCTTCTTCACTCCAGCAGTATCGGAATTGCTTTCCTTTTTTGACCAAGTAGAGTGGTGGCTGTGCGATGTATATATATCCACTTTCTATCAACGGACGCATAAATCGGAAGAAGAATGTCAAAATCAAAGTAACGATATGGCTACCATCAACGTCGGCATCACACATGATAACAATCTTATGGTAGCGAAGTTTGTCGATATTCAACTTGCGACCGCCACCCATATCATCTTCCTCATCTATGATCTCGCCCGGTTCTACTTCTTCAATGCTGACACCGAGCGCAGTAAAGATATTTTTGATCTCTTCGTTCTCATAGATTTTATGCTCCATCGCTTTCTCGACATTCAAAATCTTACCTCTCAATGGCAAGATGGCTTGAAAATGTCGATCGCGACCTTGCTTAGCAGTACCACCTGCGGAATCTCCCTCGACCAAGAAAATCTCGGATTCGCCAGGGTCTTTAGAAGAACAATCTGCTAGTTTGCCAGGAAGTCCACCTCCGGTCAGTGGCGTTTTGCGCTGTACCATTTCGCGCGCCTTACGAGCAGCATGACGAGCAGTCGCTGCCAAAATCACTTTTTCAATGATTTTTTTAGCCTGCTTCTTATTCTCTTCTAGGAAAATTTTCAATGCTTTACCGACGGCACGAGACACGATTCCGGTCACTTCTGCATTTCCTAGCTCACCTTTTGTTTGCCCTTTAAACTGCGGCTCCGGCACTTTCACAGAAACGACAGCTGTTAGCCCCTCTCTAAAGTCCTCTCCCGAAATAGAAAATTTCAATTTCTTGAAGAAGTCATTATCACGACCATAAGCCGTGAACTCTCGATTGACCGCTCTGCGAAAACCGTTGACGTGTGTACCGCCTTCTCGCGTATTGATATTATTGACGAAAGAGTAGACGTTTTCTTTGTAGCCAGTATTGTACTGCATGGCGACTTCGACCTCTACATTATCTTCGCTGCCTGTGACATAGATAGGTTGATCGATCAATTTGGTGCGCGATTCGTCTAAGAACTGAACGAACTCTTTCAGTCCACCTTCAGAATAAAAATCTTCATGCTTGAAGCCGCCATTCTCAGGTACACGCTCGTCTGTCAATGTGATTTTCAGTCCGGCATTCAAGTAAGAAAGCTCACGAAAGCGATTCGCTAGTATTTCATACTTGTAAATGGTCTCTGTAAATATTTCAGGATCAGGCAGATAAGTGACGATTGTTCCATTGTCTTCTGACTCGCCCACGACTTTGACATCGTACTGTGGCTTACCTTGGCTATATTCTTGAACAAAAACCTTGCCTTCTCGATGTACTTCTGCTTTCAGGTCAATAGACAATGCATTCACACAGGAGACTCCTACACCATGCAGACCACCCGATACCTTGTAAGTATCTTTATCGAACTTCCCACCGGCGTGCAGCACCGTCATGACGACCTCCAAGGCTGATTTTTTCAACTTAGGGTGCATCCCTGTCGGAATACCACGTCCATTATCCTTGACCGAAATGGAATTATTTTTGTGGATGATGACATCAATTTGGTCGCAATGACCTGCCATGTGTTCATCAATCGAGTTGTCTACGACCTCCCAAACCAAATGGTGCAATCCCTTAGAATCGGTGCTACCGATATACATTCCGGGACGCTTGCGTACTGCTTCCAAACCCTCAAGTGCAGTGATATTTCCTGCACTATAATTGGTGTTTGCAGCTGTTGTTTTTTCTTGTGTATCCATTGCTGCAAAGATACGAAAAATGTCGCTGAATAAGGCTTAAAAAAGCCTTAAAAGAGGAGGTTGTAATTAGAATAAAGGAGGAAATTAATAAGCTGAAGAATATTAGCTTAAAAAGCTGATAATCAGTTGAATATGAGTTTTTGTAATGTTTGAAAATGAGAAGGGTTTAGTCATAGAAAGCAAAACAGTCTCACATCTCATGTCTAGAAGCAAAGCGATCTCAAATCTCACACAAAAAAGCTAAAATAAGTCTTTCCATATTTCCGTAGCTCTACAAATCGCTCGTGCTCACTGAAATCATGATTCGGATTGTGCTCTAGCACAAATAAGCCATCTTCGCGTAGCAAATTCTCTTCGAATAGCCGATCGGGAATGGTATCTAAAGTAGATAAAGGGTAGGGCGGTCCGGCAAAAATATAGTCATACTGTTCTGTTGTCTGCTTCATAAATTTAAAGACATCCATTTTGACGACGCGCACATGATCGTTCATTTCCCATTCGCGCAGCATCTGCTTCACGAATTTGACGCAGCCGTAAAACTGATCGACATAGGTGACCTCACGACAGCCTCGGGAAACAAACTCATAGCTATGGCTGCCTGTACCACCAAAAAGATCGAGCATTTTTGTTGCCTCGAAGTCGATTCGATTTTGTAAGACGTTGAAAAGTCCTTCTTTAGCGAAGTCAGTGGTCGGTCGGGTGGGCCATTTGTTCGCAGGTGGATGAAAACGTCTACCTTTGAGTGTACCTGAGATGATGCGCATGATAGAGAGTTTGAAAAAGTGAGAGTGTGAGAAAATGAGCGTGTTATCCTACCATGTATTCTAACGTCTAACATTCTAATGTCTCAAAAAAGAAACAATGAATTTTGTATGCGTGTTTATCGGTGGTGGTTTAGGTAGTATTTGCAGATATGGAATTGCGCTACTGCTGCGTCCATATACCGACCAATTTCCTTATGCGACACTAATGGCAAATATTGTAAGCTGTGTCATATTGGGATGGTTATTTGCCTATAGCCAGCGAGTCGGACTGTCAAGTAATGCGACGCTTCTGTTGATGACCGGCTTCTGTGGCGGATTTAGCACCTTTTCTACCTTTTCTTTGGAGACCTTTACACTTTTCACAAGTGGTCAATCTTTAGCTGCTTTTGCTAATGTAGTGGGCAACTTAGTGATTTGTTTGGGCGCTATATGGCTTGGTATTAAATTAAGCGTATAAAAAAACCTCGAACAGAATGCCGTCCGAGGTTTTTCTAGTAAAAAAGAAGGATACTATAGATCGCCTGATTTTTGTTTGGCAGAGTAGTTGATCTTCAACTGTCCTGCTTTACGCAAAGCGGTTTTTACATCCTGAACAATTCCCATCGTCACATCACCATCTACTTTGAGTGAGCTGTAGATCATGGCATGACGAGCTTCTGGTACTTTCAGTTTGTGATTTTCCAAGAAAAGTGGAATGTCCTTTTCAATCTTTTCTTTCAGAACAGGCTTATCGTTCAACTGAACAATAGGACTCGTTCCGTAGATGCTTTGATACTGTGGTAGTGGACGACCTACATAGATGTTATTGACCAAAGACTTGTCCTTGATTTTGGTCAACTCTGTCGCTGTGGGCGTATTCACTTGTATTTTAAGAGAAGCATCACGCATGACCGTCGCCACCATAAAGAAGAACAACAACATAAAGATGATGTCCGGCAATGAAGCGGTAGAGATAGCAGGACTAGACTTTCCTCTCTTTTTTGAAAATTTTGACATGATTTCTATCTTTTTTAGGTGTAAGAAGAGCAAAAAAGATTACCCTTCGTCTCCAAAGTTAGTCGGTTCTGCTTCTGACAATACAAAAGGAATTTCTGTTCTAATTTCTTTCTTCATAGCAGTAGACATTTCGTCGTTGTATTCTACGTCAGCACCATATTTCTTTTTCGCCAACTCATCCCAAAGCTCTTCGTAAGCAGCTTTGAGTTCATTGTAGACTTCAATATAGGTGCCATATTCGGTACCTCTATCATTTTTCAAAGAAATAATCGCTTTGTCGGGACGCTCAGCTAAATCCTCTCTTCTAGAGGGGTTGACGATAAATTCTTTCGCTCGTTCACGAAGATCGTCTACACTTGCCAACTCTCCTCTCACTAGCAACTGATTGTCTGCATTTACGAGTACAGAGAATACATTTCGTTTTTTCAACTTCGTCGGATCAGGTTCTATTTCAGACCAAGGTGGAAGTAAGACCTGAATACCTTTATCTTGAGCGATAGTGGTCGTTACCAAAAAGAAAATAAGTAGTAGGAAGGCAATGTCTGCCATTGAGCTTGCATTAATTTCGTTGCTTGTGCGTTTATTCCTTGCCATAATTAACTGATTTTTGATCCTCAAAAAGAGGATTATTTGAACAAATTAATAACTTCAAATACAACGAATGTTACTAATGCGATCAATGATAAAGCAATGGTCGTAATGATAGCTGCACTGATGAACTTGCTTTGTCCAGGTTCTAGACCAAACTCTTT
>JBCDHX010000046.1:0-37887 GCA_038749535.1 Bacteroidota bacterium | reverse complement strand
GCATCATCTTCATCGTCTGGGTCTTCCATATCATCAGGATCACCATCATCTGCACTACCAATATTACCATCCATGTCTGTGTCAGGATCGTTGCCCGGTGTAGAATCTATATCTGATTGATCGGCGTCGGTAACTGATGCAATGTTTACGTAATCACCTGTCGCGAGTACTTCTGCTGTAATGGTCAATGTTTTGCAGCTATTTGCATTCAAACCACCGACATTCCAAATACCGGAGTTATCATTGTAGGAGCCACCTGCTGAGCTAACGAAATTATAGCCGCTAGGTAGCATATCCGTCACTTGTACACCTGTGGCGTTATCCGGTCCTTCATTACATACTTGAATGGTAAAGACCACATTCTCACCTACATTTGGTGTCTTATTATCAACTACTTTGGTCAAGTTCAGATCAATGCGCTTAGGCGTAACTGTTGCATCATCTGCATCATCCTCATCGTCTGGATCTTCTATATCATTCGGATCGCCATCATCTTGGCTACCGATATTACCATCCATATCTGTATCAGGATCATTGCCTGGTGTAGAGTCAGAGTCTATTTCATCCATAGCTGTTACACTGGCGATATTGACGTAGTCACCTGTCGCGAGTACTTCTGCTGTAATGGTCAAGTTTCGGCAAGCGCCAGCATTGAGTGCACCTGCGTTCCAAACTCCTGTGCTGCTATTGTAGCTACCCGGGCGATTTGTACTGACAAAGGTATAGCCACTTGGCAGTTGATCCGTTACTTCAATACCATTTGCTCTATCTGCTCCGTCGTTGCATATACGAATAGTAAACGTAACATTGTCACCTACATTCGGTGTGCTATTGTTGACTGTTTTGATCAAACTGACATCTACGCGTCTAGGTGTCACTTCTGCGTCGTCTGCATCGTCTTCGTCATCCGGGTCTTCTACATCATCCGCATCACCATCATCTTGACTACCGATGTTGCCATCCATGTCTGTATCAGGATCGTTGCCCGGTGTCGAATCTACATCTTTTTCATTCGCACTGGTAATAGAAGCGATATTGACGTAGTCACCTGTCGCTTGTACTTGTGCGGTAATCGTCAATGTTTCACAACCATTGGCTGCTATGTTTCCTATTGTCCAAATGCCACTATTACTATTGTAATCACCACTTGGTGAAGCACTGACAAATGTATAGCCACTTGGCAACTGATCGGTTACCGCTACACCTGTTGCATTATCAGGTCCTTCATTACACGCTTGAATGGTAAAGACTACATTGTCACCTATATTCGGTGTACTGTTATTGACAACTTTCGTCAAGTTCAAGTCTGCACATTTTACAACATTGACTTGTACAGAAGTTACGTCTTCACAAGTTGCATTGCTACCTATAGCACGTACAACCAAGAAGTAAGTAGTGGTCACTGTTGGATTGACGTCCAATGTGACACCGGTACCGATTTGTGTACCACCATTGTCAGGATTGCCATCAAACCAAGTATAACTCAATGCTGTACCCGGTGCGTTGACTGGAGCAGCACTGTCGCTCGCATCCAAAGTCACGGTCTCTCCTGTACAGAATTCATCTTGATTCTGAGCGACCATAGCCGAAGCCGTTGGATTCTCATCTTCATCTATTGTAACAGTGACGTCATCTGTATCATCACAAACATCAAATGCATCTGTGACAGTCAAACGATAAGTCGTCGTTTCGTCTGGGCTGACGTCAATAGTCACTTGAGTCGGATCGGTATCAATAGAGGATTGATCACCGCTGACGACTGTCCATAGATACTGTGTGCCAGAGGAGTTAGAACCATCCAAGGTTGTTGTTCCGTCTACACATAAGTCTTCGTCGCTACCTGCATCTGCTACGACTGCCGGACGGACGGTGATGCTCGTATTGGCAGTACCAGAACAGTTGGCAGAAGTAGTTGCTTGGACCTGAATGTTGAAATTGCCATCGTCTGGATAAGTTACAGTTACTGAACTTCCAGTCGCTGTACTTGGATTCGCTCCTGTCAATGTCCAGTTGTAAGTTGCTCCTGTAATGATCGGAGAAACCGTAAAGGTCACTTGCTCGTCTTCACAGATTTCATCTGGTCCTGTGATGACGAATGTCGGATTGGCATTTTCTGTCACGACTGTTGTTGAAGTAGCCGTACAGTTATTATCATCTGTTACAGTTACCGTGTATGTACCTGCACCTACACCTATTAGTTCACTAGCTGTAGAGCCTGTATTCCAAGCATAAGTGTAAGGCATCGTACCACCTTGTGCATTGGCAGGAATATCGACAGTCTCACCTGTACAAACTTCTTGATCAGGACCTGTAGACGCGGTCAGTTCCTCCGGCTCATTGATCGTACGTTGTAGCACTACATCACAGTCATTGTCATCTGTGACAGTCAAGCGATAAGTACCTGCCGTCACGTTGTTCAAATCTTGAGTGGTCGCACCATTATCCCAAGCGTAAGTGTAAGGGGATGTTCCACCTGCGACTGTTACGTCGATAGATCCATTAGCATCACCATTACAAAGTACATCTGTCACCACTGCTGTTGCTGTCAAAGCATCCGGCTGTGTGATAGTTCTGCTCAGTGTTTCAATACAGCCGTTCGCATCTGTTACAGTCACTGTATAGCTACCGGCTACTAGGTTGCTGATGTCTACTGTATTGGCACTATTTGACCAAGCAAATGTATAAGGTTCTGTACCGCCATCAACTGTCAGATCAATGCTTCCATCGGCGTCGCCGTTACAGGATACATCCATTTTTGTAGCAGTAAGCTGAATAGCAGACGGCTCGGTGATAGTCACGCTGGTAGATGCGGTACAGTCATTATCATCTGTAACAGTGACAGAATAAGTACCTGCACCAATGTTGTTCAAATCTTCTGTTGTCGCACCGTTGCTCCAAGCAAATGTGAACGGAGCAGTACCTCCCGTCACGGTCAAGTTGATACTACCTGTATTATCGCCATTACAAGCTACGTCTACTTTAGAAGTCGACAACATCGGGCCGTTTTGCTGATTGATGGTTGCATCTCCTAAGTCAACTGGACACTCATCGTTACCCCAACGTGCGAATACTTCATAGTCGCCAGGTGCTAAATTGCTAAACATATACATTCCATCATCATCGCCGACTTGTGGAGCATAAGTGCTACCACCATCAATACTGAATTCAATGCCTGTACGGTCTTGATAATCGGGGAAAGTGATGGTGATTTTTCCATTATTACTTCCACAGGTCGCATCTGTAGTAGTAATCGTCCCTCTAGGAACACCTTCTACCCTCACTGTACCTGTTGCAGTATCTGTACATCCATTCAAAGTTGCTGTCAAGCTAACAGTAGATACTTCATCAAACAATTGGTTAGCTGGCAAAGTATAAGTCACAGTGATCGGTCCTGCTCCAGTTGCTGTTGCCGGACTGGCATTTGCTCCAAAGTCCCAAGTGTAGGTTGTTCCGTTAGGATTACCACTTGGTGCATTGAATGTTACTGTTTCGCCAGAACAAATCGTGCTGCTCGGTACAGATGCTACTGGTTCAGGTTTGACAGTGAAGGTGATGATATTTGACTCATCTGCTCCACAACCTGAACCGCTACAAGAGTAAATCGCCTTGTATTGATAAGTACCTGGTGCTAAGTTAGCATCCGTTGTGTATGTATTTCCAGTTGCTACGTCAGTAAAACTTCCATTTGTTCCTGTTCTTCTTTGCCATTGGACATCACCGCAAGCATTTGGAGAAGAAGTATTACACTCATCATTCATACCATTGCCATTGGTATCTTCGTAGACGACTACATCTTTGAAGAAGGAATTGCCTGTGAATGGCGCGGCATCGTTATCTGTAATCAACACCAAATATTGCTGCTGCCCGGTATAGAACTGCCCAACAGGGATAGAGAACATTTGGTCATTACCTGAACCATTGTAAGTATCAAAGTCTGTAATGAAATCATTAGTGACTTGCGAACCGTGTAATTTGAAAAGATTGCCAGGAGAATGTACCAAGTCGTCATCAAACCCAATGGCATGAATCTCTCCTTCTATATTTGAGCTAAATTTAAGCTCTAAGCGCGTATTTGCTGTCACTTGATAATTGAATGGAATCGCTTTCCAAGCATTATTTTGTACAAGAAGTGTAGCGCCATTATCTTGAGGACTAGCTGTACCATTGTCTTGCGTCTGGTCGATCGCATAAGAGACAATATCTGATGCTTCAAAGACTACCTCCTCACAAGTATTACTAGAATTAATACCACCGGAAACAGTAGCGGTCAAAGTAGACTGCTCTCCATCGCACACTTCATCTGCGTCAATAGCAATAGTCACCTGAGGATCAGGGAAAACAGTTAATGTGACCACATTAGAATTATCATTGTTGCAGCCTGTAGCGTCACAAATGTAGCGAGCGCGATACTGATATGTGCCAGCTTGTAGTGTGTTGTCTGTCACAAAAGAATCGCCTGTGCCTACTTGGTTAAATGTACCACTTGTACCTGTACGGAACTGCCAGATGATTTCTCTGCAATCTGAGCCACCAGTTACAGTCGCCGTAAGTACTACGCTACCACCTACACAGACTTCGTCACCGGAAGCTACGATAGTCACTTCTGGATCAGGTACAACAGTTACCGTTACTTGATCTGTTGCGGTACAGCCTTTATCATCTTCTACCGTTACCGTATAAGTAGTTGTTGTCGTTGGACTTACATCTACGCTAGTGCCGGTCAAATTGCCTGGCATCCAAGTATATGTGAGTGTACCGGTACCGCCACTTCCAGTAGCTGTCAGTGTTGTCGTACCGCCTGTACAGATAGTTGCCTCACCACTAGCCATCACTGTAGGATTTCCTAGATCAGTCAACGTAATATCGTCTAGCTCTGTTGGACAATCGCCATCTCCCCAGCGTACGAATACATCATAAATACCTGCTGATAAGTTATTGATGGTAAATGTCCCTGCATTGTCATCGGAAGAGAATGGGTAAGTCGCTCCACCATCTATACTGAAGTTAATCGTTGTTCTATTGCTCCTATCTGAGAAAGTGAAAGTGATGCTACCGTCCATTTGCTCACAGGTAGGATCTGTGCCTACGGCTGTCGCATCAGGCACCTGCTGAATGGTGATTTGTCCACTATCTGTGTCTTCGCATCCATTCAAAGTAGCTGTCAAAGTTACCGTAGCACTACTATTTGAATTCTGAGCGATCGGAATGGAGTAGGTAACATTGTGAGGACCAGGTCCTGTAGCTGTTGCCGGACTGGCATTCGCACCGAAATCCCAAGCGTAAGTCGTACCATTTGGATTATTCGGTGCTGTGAAGGTCACTGTTTCCCCTGAGCAAATCGTCTGGTTATTAACAGTTGCATCGGGGTTTGGCTTGACAGTCACTTGAACGGTATCTGCGTCTTCGCAGCCTGCTCCATCTGTTACAGTAAGGCTGTAGCTAGTGGTACTATTCGGGCTTACATCAATTGTTTCTGTTGTCTCACCTGTCGACCAAGCATAAGATAAAGTACCTGCTACTAAATCACAGTTGCTTTCTGCAGGACCGTTGCCTGTAGGAATACCTCCAGTAGTGACGACCACTCTATCTATTTTATAGCCATCCTCACGACGTACTATTTCTACAGTATGGTCTCCGGCTGCCAGGCTGCTAGCGCCTAAACTTTTCCATACCCAATTTGAATCATCGTTTCCTTGATTGTCAAATACGCCTGTTGGAGAACCGTCAAAACCACCATAAGCAGAATTACTAGCACCATTTGCATTGTCTGTTTTACGTCGTACATAGATAGTATAAGAGCCTGCTGTAGCAATATTGACATCATAGATCAGTTTGGAGCCGTTATGGAATGTCGTGTTAGATGCACCACTATTGGCAGTAGCAACAAAACTTCCACCGACAGCATCTCCATCGTTGCTGAATACCTGCCAGTTATTGGTATCTCCTTGATCTTGAATTTCAGCATAATTCTCTGCTTCCATCGTCACTGTTCCACCACTTTCTTGGAATACACAATCACCAGCCACTGCACTTTCTCCAGTTACAGTAGGCGTCAAAGTGATCGTTTCGTCTTCGCAGATCGCTTGATCGTTACCTAGGTCAACCATCAGCTCACAAACGAATTCTTTTTTCACACAAATCGTACCGATACCATAGGTGCCGGTAGTCACAAGGTCTACTTGATCGAAGAATTGCAAACCTAAATCTGCTGCTGAGATGGTAGCAACTCTATTAGCCGTACGATCTCCAAAGATCGCTCCTCTGTCGAATGTACTGCCTGAGCCCGACTCGAAGTCCATGAAAGGAACAGTTGCACTTTGCCCTGTCGTGTTGTCTGTAAAGCGGACAAAATTAGTCGCTGCGTCTAACTCACCTTCTTGCAGATCAACAAAATCGAAACCAATCTCAGATAATGGCATATCTGATGTCATTGTGATCGTACCGCCACCGCCATTATCGTTAGGCGTACCAATATTGGTTGTCTGATTGATAATTAATAAGTTAGCTAAGTCTACATCAATATTACCTGCTGCCCAACTGCTACCTCTTTCTAGGTCAGGATCTGCTCCTCCCGAACCATTAGAATTGTAAAGGTTCAGTGGATTAGTAGCTAGTGCATTGGTCGTATAAGTAATACCCATACCGCCGCCAAATAAATTATCGTAAGGCTGATCGGTGTTGATGTTGTCTGTTCCTGCTACCAGTGTATTTCCTGCATCGTCTGTATCAAAGTTCATCGTGAATACATCCTCACCTTCTGTGCCTTGAGGACATAGCTCATTCGTACTGACGACTCCACATACTTTCAAGTCATCCAGTGTAATGAACTCATGTCCACCTGAGGTTGTGAAAAGTTCTACTCTGATGTCCAATAAAGAACCTTGACCGATCAAGTCTTCACTAAATGTGAAGTTCTCCCAATCTGTCGTACAGTTGGAAACGCCGGATAATGTTCTGTTTTGGTCGTAATTATTGGTGTTGATGTCATTGTCATCAGGGTCAGGTCCGCAGTCACCGTAATCACGGTTTTGATTGGATATTTTGATCTCTGTACCATTATCTATGGTGTAGTAAATATCTACCCAATCGTTGTGATTGGTTCCATCTAAGTTGTTTCCTGAACTCAACTGAGTCGTCAAGGTCAAGAAAGCTAGATTAGAAATATCAATATTATCGAAGTTGATAGTCTGTGCAGCACCTGTAACTGTCACCGGACTTGGATCATCAAAAGCCAATGTTTTGCCTTCGCAAGGATCGAATCCACTTAGACAGATTTCTACACCTTTGACAGAATTGGGCGAGCCATCTGTGGCATTGGCGACACCGAAGTGCTCAATCACGACTTTGTCTACATTGGTCAATGTAAAGTCGCCTAGATCCGTAATGATTTCTCCATTCATCACTTGATCTGGCAAGTCAATAGTATAACCCGACTGAGCCACTAGATTCGTTCCATCGAAGAACTGTATACGGACTTGCTCATTTTGCTGGGTTACATTTTGTCGCCCTGAGTAGGCGTCAGAAGTCTTGACTCTGAGGTTGTAGTTTCCATCAGGAATACTTTGGTTGATGGTTTCCGTCTTAGGATTACCGCTACTGAAAAGTGTAGTAGTAGAGGACAAAGTTGTACCATCGCAGAAGTTGCCTAATTCGTATTCAGAACCACAAGCCCACTGACGGAATTTAGACGTATGTGGGAAAGTCCAGTTTGTGTTGTTCCAAGGTGTTTTCCAATATAATTGTAGGTGATCGCCACCACTACCTTCTTTATGTAGTATCTCAAGGTAGTAAGGGACATTGGCTACTAAATAATATTCATCACTGGTCTGAGAGCTATATTTATGGTGTTCAGTGATATTCGTGAAACCATCGACAGAAGCAATGATAGAAGCATTGCTCGGCTGGTCGTCTGTACTTAACCAAACTTCAGAATCATCATCGGATGTGACGTTGAATCGGTAGTATCCTGTCGTATGTGTATAGATAAATCCACGGATACGACTACCATAGTTATCACCTAATGCATCAGGCGCATCAGAAGTCGTCAATGTACCTGTGAATGTCGGTGAATCGGGGAAACTACTATCATTGCGTAGGTGATCTATGTTGTCTCCTGAAATACCGGTGAATCGCTCATACGTCAATCCTTGATTGTCACTCACACATGTATTAGGAGCAGTAGCACTTTCTACTGTCACACAAGCATCGTCGAAGTGTACATCAAAATTCGTACTAGAACTTCGAGAAAACCATATACGTATGGAAGCAGTGTTCGCAGGCGCGACACCACTTGTCGAAAACAACTGATAGTCAGCTGTTTGGGTAGCTTTTGCTTGGATCTCACTGATCTCAGTCCCATTGGCATCTACAAAGTCAATACCGAATCCTGCCCATCCCGCTGTTCCAGGATTGTCCACATAGACACTAGCATTGACCAAATCACCCGCTGCTACAGTAGCTGTGATGTCTTGCCCTGCTGAACCACCCGCAATGTCTAGTAGCAAAGCTTTGGCTCCGCTATTGACAGGATGGGTCACTATGAAAGCATCTACACCATACCAAGGTGAAGATCCATCCTCAAACCCTGGGTTGGCGAGGACATTGCCTGTACAGTTAGTGAAAGACTCTTCCTCTACTCCATAAATGGTAGGGTCGATAATTAAGGTGTGATTCTCATCATAGTCTCCGACATCGAAACCGAGTTGCCCATCTTCTAAGGTAAATTTGCTATTTACGACACGATGTTCACTTTCGATGTCTTGATAGACATAAGGTTTAGAATGACGAAGTTCTCCGTTGACAACGGGAATTGCTAGCTCGCCGTCGTGGTTGATATAAGCGGCTTTGTATTCGCTCAAATCAATTTTGACGTCCTCTACATTTGCGCCTGGATGCAGGATGACATCATAGTTGATGTTACCTTCTTTGTTGTCGTAGAATCGCAGATCTGTCTTGTAGTACGCATCTGTGATTGTGACGGCTCCGTCGCGTTTGTTAAGTGCTCTTTCGGAAAGATCGGCATCAGAGAAATTCATGGCTATCTCCTGCCCTTGACCGAATAGATCAACAGCAATTGTTTCGTCATTGAATTTCATTTGGTAAGCTTGACCTTCGGCAGTCAATGCACCATTTGCTTCGCTGAATACTACCTCAGGTTGATTATTGGTAGCATTGTCACAGGACCAAAGCGCAAAAAGCACGAATACAGCTGTAAACATAGTTGTCATCAGACTGAAATTCGAGCGTTCTTGTTTTCGTAAACTCGCGTAATAAATATACATAGCTCAATATGTGAATGAAATAAAGATTTTTATCCAATTTTTTAGATCGGGGCATACGAAGTATTGTACTATCTGCGACACAGTAGCGCAAATAGGCAATAGCCATTCATGTAATGCCAATAGCTGTAGGTAAACTGATTACCTAGCCAATTTTAGAAAAATCTAATGATGGAAACATTTACTTTGGGAGAGACGAAAATCGAATAAATGTAGATAAACGGATGCGATAGAAGTGACATCGCTCTGTGTGTCTCAATGCGTGGAAAGTGTAGGTGTAAAGTATTGCTCTCGTGTAATGTTCCCTATACGGGTGACTCAAATGTAGGACAAAAGTATGTGTATGTGTTAAAATTTCCAAGCAAAACTAGAAATTAAAAAAAATATACAACATTTTTATACATATAATAGAAAAAATTAAACGTAAGTCATTGACAGTCAAATACATACAACAACAAATAAGTTAAAATCATATGCATATTTTCATACTAACATACTTCTGACGAAAAATACCCTGTCACAGTCACATTTTTTTACAGAAAATTTATAGCAGCATATAGCGTTTACCCGGCAGAGCTTTGAGAACATTGCGCAATTCTAACTCCAACAATAGCCCAGCAAGTTGGTGAGTAGGAATAGCTACCGTATAACTCAACTCATCCAGTCCGATTTGATCTTTGTTTCTGAGCGTATCTACGATCTGCTGCTCTTCCGGTGTAAAGGACTGAAAAAGAGTCGGTTGCTTGACCATATCGCTAGCTTCCCAGTTCATTTCTTGAGCAATCTGCTCGGCACTTTCTACTAAAGCAGCACGATTTGTACGGATGAGAAAATTACAGCCTGTGGAGTATCTATCCTTTATTCTTCCGGGTACAGCAAATACTTCTTTGTGATAGTCCAGTGCCTTATATGCACTAATCATAGACCCACCTTTCCGCTCCGTCTCTACCACTAAAAGAGCATCACAAAGCCCGGCAATAATTCGATTTCTTGCGGGAAAATGTTCTCGATCCGGTCCCATCTGATGACTATATTCCGTCAGTAGTCCGCCATGTACTGCCATCCGTTCCGCCATTTGTCTGTGCTGAGCCGGGTAGATACTCCCCATACCTGTCCCCATCACACCGATGGTTTCTATACCTGATTCGACACAAGTTCTGTGGGCAGTCACATCTATACCATACGCCAGTCCACTGATGATAATGACGTTGTAAGGTTTTAGTCCTTCCACGATTTCCTGACAGAGAGCGACACCCTGGGGCGTAGGTTTTCGTGTCCCGACGATGGCGAGCACGCGAGCATTATTGAGACTAGCTGAACCTTTATAGTAGAGCAAGGCAGGCGAATCATTGTAGTAGGTCAATCTCGTCGGATAGCCTTCATCTAAATAAAAAAACGTTTGGATGTCGTGCTTTTTGATGAAGTCCAATTCAGCTTCTGCAGCTTCGAACACAGACTGATTCAGAATCTTTTCGGCAGTCACTGCGCCGATACCGGGTATACGCAGCAGTTCTTTCTTACTAGCGTGGAAAACAGCTTTCGTCCCTCCGCAATAGCTGATGAGGTTTTTAGCAGTCACCGCGCCTATGGACGGTATCTTTGTTAGTGCAATTTGGTAGAGTAAGTCGTTCAAAATAGATCGTTCAAGCGTTGCGCAGGAATGCTTCGTAGAGAGAAAGCAATTTGCCTTTCGGAAAATGGTATATTTGTATAGTTTTATTTCGCAAAAATAGACGGTAGATGACAAAAAAGAAAGATCGTAAAGGATTACTTCCGGGTATTGAACTGATTATTATTGGCGCATTCGTGATCAGCATTTTGGTGGTCACCATACCGCAGTGCGATTCTACGCAAGAGCAGTATCGACAAGAAGCCATACAGCTAGACACTTTGACTGCTCCAGTTGAGCCTAAAAGAGAGAACTTTCTCACGCCACCACCTCCTGAACCGGAGACAACAACTCCTGCTATTTCCTCATCTACTACCACTGCTGCACCCAAGCGCCTCCCACTTTACATCACCATCGATCAGATCAATATGCGCGACGAACCCAACATCATGAGTCGCGTCATCCGCAAATTGGACTTACACGAAAAAGTCTATTATGAAGGCGAAACGACGGAAAAGAAGAAAGAGATCGACTGGGGAGATGGTATCGTGACCAATGAACCTTGGGTGAAAGTGCGCACTCTCAAAGATGAAATCGGCTGGGTGTATGGTGCAGGCGTTCACTTTTATGAGAAGGCCTTTCCATTGCCGCAAGAGGAGTCAATGAATAATGAGCAATAAACAGTAGGCAGCTATTTGGATGACAATGCTTCTAACACCTGCTCTATTCGTCGACTTTTCTCTCTTTTCTCTACGATCACCGGAGACGCGACTCGCTCTCGACAGTCCATGATGGGACAGCGCTCACAAGTTTTGTTGACGATGCGGACAGGAATAGTCGAGTCATCCCAAAACTGAATCGTTTGCTTCAGATGATTGTCTATGCGTAGACCTAGTGTCACACTGACATTGGTTTTTTGTCCGGGATAATTGGCGCGAGCGATAGTGAGGCATAAGTATTCGTCTGCTGTCTCAAAGTATCGGCTGCGTTGGATGTAAAATTGATAGTCCGTGGTCGCCTCTTCTGGTAGCTGGTTCAGGCTCGACAAACCAATCCAACGGCGGCAGTAGTGCTCGTTGAGTTCATTGCGATGCGGATAGCGCCGATCGTCCAAGTGCAACTCTCGATCTACTTCAAAATGATTTTTTGCAGGACGATGCAGAAAGCGGATGAAAAATAAGTCGTTGAGCGCGAAAGCACGCGGTAGTATATTCGTCAAGCGATGATAAAACATCTCCGGTGACGCGCTATATTTTTGCATGATGGTCAGCAGCGCGTCCGGCTGCCAAGTAGCCTGTTTGAAAAAAGAAGTGAGGTCGTTGACGACTTGGTCTTCATTCATCAGTAGTGCTACTGCGAAATAAATGCTTTTTGAGTGGTTCAATATTTCGTTGAAAGAACCCGGTCGTAACAGAGACGAAGTGAATGCTCTCTCTTTTATTTTCAAGAACTGAAAGCCCAATTCTTTCCCAAACTGAAAGGCGCGTTGGTGGTCTGTAAGGCGACTATTGAGTAATAGCTGTTTGCTTTTGGGGAGCATGACCGAGCGAAACTTCGCTAACTCTGCATAGTCGTCCAAACCACCTTCTATGATTTTATATTTATAAGTCTCACTCAGAATTTGTGCTAGCTGAGCTGCCGGAATAGGTGGCTCAGTCGGTATATTATATTGTGTCACAAAATCGCGAACGGCCGCTTCTATCTCTTCAAAATAGTTGTCGTGTAGCTCTAGATAAGAACGCAAAGCGGCAAAGTAGAAACTCTCTCGCTGCAAGGCATAGTTCTGTGACAGATCAACCATAGTCGAAATGAATGCGCCGACTTGTGCTGGTGCATCAGCTATGAGTTCAACGACTTTCGGGAGGTCGATTTTGAAAAGATCGAGCGGTAGATCATTGAGAAAATTGGATTCTAGCAGGCGTAGAATCGGCTCAAAATTAGGTGGCAATTTACCATTTGTCAGGCGATTATAATCGACTCCGAGTGCAGCAGAAAGCAATTTTAATTTCTGCGGTTTCGGATATTTCTTGCCTTTCTCGATTTCGTTCAAATAAGAAGTAGAAATCTTCGCTTTTTTACTCATTTCGCTCGCCGAAAAACCTTGATCTTCTCGAAGTTGGCGTATTTTTAGCCCCAAAACTATTTTCTCCTGTTTCGATTTTCCATTCATGCGCTAAAATTAGCGAATTTTCGCAAAAAGAGAAAAATAGGTCATCCGTTGGTTAGTAACTCTCAGTGCAATTGAGCTGCGATTCAACTAAGATCATGAGCAAGATTCAGCGGTTGACTTAACAAGATCAATATCGTTTCATGCAAATCACCTACACGAATAGACAAGCAGAATTTCAAACGGCTGCCGCTACTTTACTCGCTCGATATGATCGATTGACTTGGGTCAGACTCATCACATTCGTCGCGGGACTAGCACTCATCATCTTACTTTGGTCGTGGATCTGGTGGGTCGGCATATTGGCAACGGGGCTGTTTTTATATGGATTTTACCGCTTTGTGCTTTGGCATCAAACGCTTAAAAAAGAAGCCACCCACTTAGAGACATTAAGTAAAATCAATCAATTGGAGCAGCAAGCTTTAACTCATGATTTTACTGTTTTTGAAGATGGAGCGGAGTTCATCGATCCGTTGCATTCTTATGTCTTAGACTTGGATATTTTCGGTCCTTATTCGCTCTTTCAGTATATCAATCGGACGACGACTGTTTTAGGCAAGCATCGTCTAGCAAATATCTTAAAAAATAGCGCATCTCTTCCTCAAATCGAAGCTCGCCAAACTGCTATCACAGCGCTTGCCCCCCTACTCGACTGGCGACAACATTTTCAAGCTTACAGTCAACGTACCAAAGACGAACAATCACATATCGACCTGTTGGAAAAGTGGCTAGAAAGTCCGCCATTAGTACTACCCAATCAACTCTACAAAGCTTCCTTGGTGATCGCACCTATTTTGGCCGCCATTGCCTTGATACTAGCATTTATTTCACCTTGGTTTATCGCTATCTTACCGCTACTTTTTGCCGCTTATATTTTGCGACAATCCGGCTTAGCGATCAACGACATTCATCGACAAACGACTCATGCAGAAGCTGCACTTGCACACTATGCAGATTTAATGCAACATATTGAACAACAGCATTTTACAACTCCTTTACTTCAAGAAAACGCTCGAGTCTTTCAAGTAGGCGATGCGTACAATCAAGTCAAGCGATTGTCGTATCTCATCAGTCAGCTCAATGTACGCTACAACCCCTTTGCCTTTATCCTAAACATCACTGGACTGTGGGATCTACAATGGGTTTATCGACTCGAAAAGTGGAAGGTCAAAAACCGTGAATTGTTGCCAAAATGGTTTGAAGCACTTGCCAATTTTGAAGCACTCGCTAGCCTTGCTAATCTACACTACAACCAACCAGAATGGATATTCCCGACCTTTCATGAACAGCCATTATTGGACGCCAAAAATTTGGGTCATCCGCTCATCAGTAGCGACGTCCGTGTCCCCAATGACTTCAGCAGTCCGACACAAGGTCATATCAAGCTCATCACGGGTTCTAATATGGCAGGGAAAAGTACTTTTTTACGCACAGTAGGCATCAATATTGTACTCGCCAATATCGGCGCACCTGTCTGTGCTACAGCTATGCAATTGCCACTACTGAATGTCTATACGAGTATGCGCACACAGGATGCTTTACACGAAAGCACCTCTTCGTTTTATGCTGAATTGAAGCGACTGAAGTTTATCATCGAAGCCGTCAATCGAGGCGAACCGATCTACTTTTTACTAGACGAAATTTTGAAAGGTACAAACTCTCGAGATCGACATACCGGCTCCAAAGCACTGATTCGTCAACTCATCGCCGCAGCAGGTGGCGGCATCATCGCGACGCATGATCTGGAACTGGGCATTTTGGAAGCACAGTATGATGGCGCAGTCGAAAATCTGAGGATAGAGGTGACCATAAAGGATGGACAACTGGACTTTGATTATAAGCTCAAAAAAGGTGTCAGCGAAAGCTTTAATGCTACGATTTTGATGCAACAGATGGGAATAGAAATAGAAGCGTAAAATGTAATAAGTAGATTTTTGTAATAGGCTTGTTACGCCATAGCTGATTATGGCGAAGAGGAGCAAATTTTATTCTGAATAAGGCAAATTTTTTCGGCATAGCCGCGCTACGGCTAAAAAATTTAACGCAAGACAGGATAAAATTTGCCCTTTGTAGTCAATCAAGATGCGGGGTAACAAGTCTAATAGGTAATTGTACAGACACATTAACTCGTGGACACAACAAGCTTTACCAAAGTAGCTCTTCTCTTTTGCCACTCGCAACTTTAGCAAAGCAAGCAAAATTGAAGTTGATCATAAGTTGTTATGCCAATGCAAATAATGCTCAGGAGAAACTATAAAAAATCAAGCACTCGCGCCTCATTTTATATTTCTTATTTAGCGTTTTACATTTCACTTGATGATCGTCTCGCTATCACTCATACATCTGAGCCAATAGGTACGCTCAGCTACTGCCGGCGTAGAGATAATGGCTTCGCGCAATTCATCGCCTGATAATTCAAAAAATCGCACAAAATTTCGGTTACAAGTCAACTGATGAGGCGTCAATCTATCTTGATATCGCTCCAGAAAAGACAAAAATGCTCTTCGTTTTGGCATCGGCGCATCTTCCTTGAGTCCTGCACGCTGCTGTGCGAGTTCTCTGCCCAAAGGTTCAGGTAGCAACAGCTCACATTGTTGCTGTAGCCAATCTTGATGTAGGACAGTAGCATTGTCGGTGAGGAATGTCTGCTCTATCGCATCAATAGCATTTAGGCGTTCTGCTCTGTTGTGCAGTGGGTCGATGGTCGCTATTGCTTCGCAAGTCTCATTGAAACGTAGATGCTGCTTGAAAAAAGAATGATACCCGGCGTACTTATCCGAGCTGAGCCGACTCTCTAAAAAATTGCGAAAATTTCGACAGGTATTTGATAGACTTTTCTGTCTTTTTTGCATGACTTTCATGCGGAGCGGATACTCCAATACGTTGATGAGGAGCAAAGAACGATTAATCTTTCCTCTGTGCTTTTCTGCTAAATCTAGCGCTCCCCTCCACTCATAAATATGAGACAAGAAAAGGTCCTTGGTTTTACCTTTGAACTTGTCGATGACCCCTTCATAGCCATAAATGAAGGCTTCTAGCCAGTCGAATTGCTCTAGATGTATCGCAGTACGCCCGATATTGAAAAAGATAATTGACCCAAAACTAAAACTATCATAAAGATCGAATTGATACTTGAAGTGATAAGAAGAAAACAGCTCTAAAAAACGCTCATGTGCATTCGGGAAAAGCGAAGAAGTTGCATTTTCTAGATAACTATTGAGGTTGTGCAGATCATTGGGAGAAAAGCGATAAGGATAGGTACGGACGATCTTTTTGAGCTTGTCGTAAGCTTCCTTTGCTTCCAATACCGGTAGCTCTTTGGTGAATAAATACCTCAGTAGCTCTTCTGCGGCTGTCCAGGCATCGGCAGTGATAGCATCGTCTCCCTTGAATGTCGGTATCTCACCGCATTCTTTTGGTAGTGGTTTTTTATCTGCATTCATTTTATTGCAGCGATAAACGATCCTCTCCATATATATATACCGCTCCAAATCTTCAACGACATCAAATCTATCGTGATTGTCTTTCCTACCAGCCTCCTGACGATGCTTCATAGACTCCAGTCGATAGCGTGCCTCGAAGTAATCCGCATCTCTGACTATAGTCTCATCCAATGCCTCTTCCAACTGAGCCAGAGTCCGCTCGATTTCTTTGTCTCTCCCCTTGCTTTCTAGTGCTTTGATTTTAAAATAGGCAGTCTCTACATCGGATGCCAATAGCTGACGTACCGCCAAAAAATGATGCGCTTGTGCCAGCAACATGGAGCAAAGCTTTCTGAAGCCTTCATCTGTATACACTTTATTAGGATAGATAGCTTGATAGGCTTTCTCTTTGTGCAAGTTGGGGTCAGCCTTAGAGAAATCAGGAGCAAAAGTGTTAAGGTAATCGTACAGATCAATAAGTGACTGCCGACCGCTTTCCGTTGGCAACAGTTTACTGCTTAAAAAATGGCGAAATAGCTCTCTTTCTTCTTGGTTAAAGGTGCGCAACAACTGAACGATTTTCGTTTGTCGCATGTGTAAAAATGTTTGCGTGAGAAATTCCGAAATGAAAGAACGATAGTCAAATCTAAGCACTAAATTACAGAAACAATTTGAAATATACTTTTTGCTACTGCTACTACCTCCCTTTATCTTTGTCGTAGTATTCAATCAAAGGACATTAACCCTGATAACTGAATCATAATTCTCTGAAACCTTTTTTCTGCACTCTGTGAAAAACTTGGAAAAGGAAACCTGAAACTGACATCAAACGCTATCGCAAAAACGAATTTTAGCTTAAAGTCATTCAGCACGGGTCTACACACAATATGATAATATCCTTTCCAAGACCCTATTATTGGAGAAGTCAATGTTCCTGATCAGGACATTAGCTTCTTTTTTTGCACGCGCTATCACTTTTTTAAAATCATACTATGAATATCACGTACAGTCCATCCATATGGACAACCTATTTTGACGCCGCTACCACAAATGAAAGCCATCACTTGACTATCCCCAATCGAAGTGGAAACCTGAATAAGAAGAAGCTATCCCTTGAGTGGGATACTACTATTCCGAGCCATTTTGAATTGATAATCAGTGTATTAGATGGATTTAATGGGAATGTTTTGACCAGTATCAGTCCTCCGAAAAATGGAACTACAGCTACCATCACAATTGATTACTTGCGGGTCAGCGACCGATTGCGTGTAGAATTGAAGGATGCACAAAATCCTTCGACCAATCCGTATACGCAAGAAATTCACTACGCAAATGGTATAGCACAAGTGGACTTGGTCTTGATGTCCGCCGATGGAGGTGGCTCCGGCGATCTACAAGTTGATCTAAATGGATTGGCTAGCAACAAAATATATGCAAAGTTAGAGAATGGAGGTTATACAGTAGGCAATGCAAACTTCCAATTACAAAATTATTTTGAATATGCCTTTTACGACGTAGTACAAGTACGAAGTGATTTGGATGCCGGGAAACTACTCGTTCAAATCTTGGATGACTTGCCGATCGTTGTCGTCGATCAGCCTATCTAATTAGGAAATTGGTTTTTTTAGAAAAAACTTGACCATGTTTTAGAAACAATTGACCAAAACGTGCACAACTTTTGTATGCCCGTTTTGGTCGCTTTTATTATGACTTTCAGGGTAACCATTAGGGGCTACTATTACAAAATCTACTACTTGTCATAGACGACGATCAAATAGTTCTTTTCTCCCTTTTTGACGCAAAACTGTCTCTTTCATTCTTCATCTATACTGTAAGAGCAGAAGCAGTCTACCGAAAATATACCATTGCATTTCTATATTTGTCCCCAATTCCCAAAATAATCAGTTCCTTCAAGAAGCGAACACGATAGCATACCTCCGACAGAAAATAGAGAACAATGAAAGTCAATCAACTGCAACGCTCTAAAGCGCAACAAGCACGTGAAGCCATTCAGCGCATCTATATCGCTATGCGTCACTTATTTATCCGAGGAAGCTACAAACCCCTGGGCGAATCCGGGCGTGCTATGATAGAAGCACTTTCTGTCTTGAGTCCTGAAATTTACGGTGATCTGAATGACTCGGAGCGCGTCGAATTGGGCGGTCTGCTCTACGTGCTACAGCGACTGCCGCGTGGCATAGAAGAGTGTCGTTTTATCCGATTGATTTCTAGAGAAGGCTTTGAAAATTCTAAGTTTTCGCCCATTGTCGCGCCCAAACGTCGTCGAGATTCTTATCGCATCGACGAAGCGCAGATGTTCATCGAAATGACACGCGGAAGGAGCGACGTCTACGATATTATGACGCATTTGACTTTCTTGTACATCGAAGCTGGAAAAATTCGTAGCAATAGTCTAGACGGCAAAGATCACCACATCCGCGACTGGCTCATGCTAGAAGACATCGTCCAAAAAGAAGCGCGTGGCGAAGAATTTAGCAAAGAAGTCGGCTATACTTATTTGAGCACCCTTCTGGGACGAACGTACGAGGAAGTGGTAGAAACAGATAAGCGATTTCAGGCTGCCGGCTCGGATGTCAATAGCTTATTTCATATTGTCTATTGGCTGGGCAAACGCTCCATCGAGGAGTTTCGAGAAGGCAAATCGAGAGAAATTTCGTTCTCCTTTGCATTGCGCGAAAAGATAGGACATCATGTTTACGGAGAAGCTTGGGCACTCAATTTGAAGCAGTTCTTAGAAGAACAAGACTGGCTGGATCGCCCCATCCATATCATCAGTGCCAATCGCCATAGTGTCATGAACTCCTTATATGCACACGCCATTCTAGCCAATAGTGACTCGGATAGTATAGAAGATCTGGCGCGACGGCTCAGCATGGAAAATGAGCGTCCGGCGCGACGACAAGTGGAACAATTTGCCCGACAAAACGGAATGTACCAAATCGAAGACGATAGCGGTGCGAATATCACGGTACAAATTTTTGACCTGACTGCGATAGACAGTAGTCATCTATCGCCAGAAGTCATCTGGAATGAAGCTTACGTTCAGGAAAGTCGTCCGCTTTTGCTAGTCATGGACTATGCTTTTGGGGAGCAAGCTTACGAGGTCATGGACGAGTTGCTGAAACCCTACATTTCCAATCGGAAAATACACAACCTAGATGTTTGTTCCATTTCCATTATGGGGAAAGCAGGCATTTTGGAGGGCATAAAAGGTGATATCATGGTACCGACGGCTCATATTTTTGAAGGAACAGCCGATAACTATCCGGTCGATAATCAACTCAAAAAGGAAGACTTTGAAGGTCATGATCTAGCTGTCTACGCAGGACCGATGATCACGGTACTAGGAACTTCACTACAAAACCGCGAAATCCTGCGCTTCTTTCTGATGTCTTCTTGGCAAGCAATTGGGCTAGAAATGGAAGGGGCACACTATCAAAAAGCCATACAATCAGCTTCTAAAATTCGGAAAAGTATCCGCGAGAATGTTGCCCTTCGCTACGCCTACTATGCATCTGACAATCCACTGGAAACAGGCGCGACTTTGGCTTCTGGTAGCTTGGGCATGGATGGTGTGAAACCTACTTATCTAGTGACCTTAAAGATATTGAATTCGATCATGGAGATGGGGGAAGTGAAGAAGGGATAAAATGAAATCTTACCTCTCCGACTGCCTTCCCAAACTAATTTACTTATAAAAAGCTTTTTCGAGCTATCCGTAGCTATCATGAAATGATTATAGCTTTTGAATCAAGCGATGGAAAGTCCCCTCTCGCCCTTCAAAAATTATGATATACTGCCCGCTTGACAAAGCGGAAATATCTATTTGCCCGTTTAATGTTTGAGTTGTTAGGACGAGTTTGCCTAATGTATTGTATATGGAAATAGATTGGATATTTTCAAATTTATTGATTTCGTAGGACAAAATACCTTCTGATGGATTCGGGAATATATCAATATCATCCTCGTCTCTCAATAAAGTAGTGTCATCTATGTGCTTATCTCTGTTTTCAATCGAACCATCTTCACATCCTATTATAAAGCTACGCTGTTGAGAAAACATTCCAACATCCAAGCCATCTCCACTTTCACATACAGGCGCAATCCGAATAAGCGCTTCTGTTCCTAACAATCGACGAGGCAATCGCATATTTATTTCTAATTGATTGGTAGGAATGGTTCTTTCAATAATTCGATTGTTTAATGCAGGTAAGACAATTTCGATTTTATATCCGATTGTGCTTTCTATAGTTTCAAAACTGGCTGTGAAAGGAGGGGAGCAGGTGTTTATGAAGAGAGTGCCCGCATCTATTATTTGAGACTCCACTTTAAAAATGCCAGCCACTTGAGCACATCCGTCAGAAGCAGTTGCCTCAATAGCATATTCTCCTAATTCATTAAGATTTATAGGTATAGTTGATGTAGCTCCTAGTTGTCCTTCTTCTCCTATAGCTCCCGAGAAAGCATTCCCAAGCGTATACGTTCCTTCTTCTTGTGTGCTTTCTATGGTTACGTCTACTAATCCGTTGCTATTGTTACAGTCCTTGACAAAGGAAGTAATTATGGACAAATCGGTATTTTTATAAAAAATAAAACGTCCGTCAAGGTTACCGTTAACTAAGTCCAAGTCTCCATCCATATCAATGTCCGCTAGAAAGACGGCAATTTCTTCCTCTGCTACAACTAATCCAAATGGATTATTAGTGCCGTTTTGTCGTATAAAATTATCTGCCCCATCATTCTGATAATATTCAACTCTACCATTGATGTTTCCTAATATTAGATCAAGGAAGCCATCACCATTTATATCAATGACTTGTGGAATGTTTCCGTCTGATAAAAATAAAGCATTGAATGGATTATCTTCATCAACCTGACGCACGAAGCTATTGCTACCATTATTGCGATAATAAACAATACTGTCACCTCTATTTCCACTAATAAAATCCAAGTTTCCATCCCCATCTAAGTCGACCAAGTAAGGACTAGCATTTCCTCTGACGTTAATGTCTGAAAAAGGGTTGTCTTCACTATTTTGTAGCAAAAAGTCATAGCTTCCTTGATTTTGATAGTAAAGAATCTGTCCACTTATATTTCCTACCACTAAATCCAAGTCATCGTCTTTATCCAAATCGACTAAACAAGGAGAAGCGTTTCGATCTACATCGATACCAGCAAAAATGTCATTACTCCCACTTTGCTGATCAAATGTTCCATCTTCGTTACTTTTGAAGTAGTGAATAGTGCCATCTTCATCACCACTTACTAAATCTAGTCTTTCATCACCATCTATGTCTACTAGCTGTGGTATAGACCTACCTGATACTTCCAATTCATCAAAACCGTCAATGGCACAAGCCACATATCCATCAATAGAAGAATCTAAACAAGAGGGAAGATTTTTAAAGTATCGAACACGTCCAAAATCATCTCCAGATATAAGGTCTAAATCTCCATCTTGGTCAAAATCAACTAACTGAGGAGTTGCATTTCTGAATACCTTTACGTCCTCGAATGGGTTACCGCTCCCTATTTGCTCGGTAAAATTATTATCTCCATCATTTGAGTAATAAGCAATCGTTCCGCTTGTCTCTCCTCTACCTCCTACACCTACAATAAGATCTAGATCGGAGTCAGAGTCAACATCAATCAGCTGAGGAGAAGCAAGGCTAGCTACACTAATATCATCAAAAGGATTACTGCTACCCGTCATGGGTATAAAGACGTCATCTATGTTTTCATAGAAAAGAATATCTCCATTTTGATTTCCCACTATCAGATCAAGGTCTCCATCTCGATCTATATCTACCAAAGTAGGCTTAGCATAGTCAATCCTGATATTGCGAAACGGGTTGTCACTTCCAGATTGCTCCACAAAACCATTATCACCTTCATTTTTAAGGTAAGATACACCTGAACGTGATCCTACTATTAAATCAAAGTCTCCATCCTCATCAAAGTCAACCAATTCTGGACTTATACCATTACCGGATCGAATACCAAAAGGGTTATTACTACCTTCTTGCAATATAAATTCATCATTGCCTTCATTTTGAAAAAATAATAAGCCGGCAGACTCACCGCCAGATATCAAATCTAAATCTCCGTCTTGATCAAAATCTACTAGTTGAGGATCAGTATTTTCAGCGCCGTAGAGAACTGTAAGAGGTCTATCAAAAGGAGGATCAAAATTGAAACAATATTTTTGAGCTTGAGTAGTGGCAATTCCCACCATACTTAGAACAGCCACCCCTGCTACATGCCTCAATCTTTGCTCACACCGCATCAACCGTCTCCGAATCTGCTGCTGTTTATGCACTAATAAATTCAAAAAACTAGGACGATTGATTCGCTTTTGAAGGCGAGCGTATTGTCGTTGAAGAAAGGTGATACTTTGCATATCTGGTGCTGTTTTTCAGGAAAAAAGAATATGATAATTTCCAAAAATAAGAATATATCGCTTTAAACCAAAAAGGAAGAACGAACCAAAGTCCATTCTTCCTTCCCAAACTAATTTACTTGTAAAAAGCTTTTTCGAAATTGGTTTTTTGAGCTATTGGCATCAAAATTCAATTTCAAACAAACGCATAACACTTATGCTGCCACTGCTGCTGCAGCTTCCTTGCGACGAGGTGTCGTCTTGCGCTTCTTCGCTTTGCGCTTGTTGCTATCTAAATAGGCACTTGCACCTGGCTTTTGTAGTAACTCATACATCATTTCTTTGGCGCGGAAAAGTTGTGCTTTTACAGTTCCCAATGGGATGCTTAGTTCTCTAGCAATTTCATCATAACTCAATTCCTCAAAGTAGCGCAATTCGATCATTAAACGATACTTATCATTCAGCTGATTCATCACCATACGCATCATCTGAATCTTTTGCTGGTTCATGTATTGCTCTTCTGGATTCATGCTTTCGGAACGCAAGTTGTTCGAGTAGTCCTGATCGCTGCCTGCGTCGATAGGATCGTCGATAGACAAAACTTGCAATCTTTTCTTACGGATGTGGTCGATACAGTTGTTGATCGCAATGCGGAACAACCAAGTGCTAAACGCATAGTGTGGTGCGTAGCTTGTTAGTTTTCGGAATGCTTTGCCAAACGCTTCGATTGTCAAGTCATTGGCGTCTTCTGTGTTGTGTACCATTTTGAGCATGGTGTGGAAAACAGAAGTGCGATAGCGGTTCATCAACTCAGCATACGCTTTTTGGTTGCCGCTGATGGCTGCCTGTACTAGATTGTAGTCGTTTTGCGCTTTTGCAGAAAGATTTGTGTTTGTAGAAATTGTCATGTTCATGGATATTTATATGATACTATACTTAAATTATTACCATCGGTTCTTGGCGTCCCTGACAAGTGTTGAACTAAAAACGATGTAATAAAATAGCATCATAACATCCAACACAGGTATCCACATAAGTAGACCCTTTTCGTCGAGCTTGCGCAAGATAAATTGACTTACTAGCAAAATAATACTCATGCGAATCAGGTATCCCCCGACTAAAAGAGATTGATAACCCTGAATAAGTGTGAATGTCCCCAGAACGTAATGTGCAAAGTGACTGCCCGAGAGCAAGCCCAATAGCACTTTGTGTTTGAGTCGATAACTGGTAGCCGTACTCAAATGCCTTGTTTTCTGACGATACAGTGATCGCCAAGAGAACTTAGGTACTGAATAAACGAACGACCGTTTATCTAGAACGACTCCTATGTTGTTAAGATGAGATACTGCGTGGATGAAGAGATCATCGTCACCGGAAGCAATATGCTCATGGGAAATAAAACCGCCTACTTTATAGTAGAGCGATTTCTGATACATCAAATTCCGTCCGACACCCATGTATGGCTGACCCCAAAGTGCAAAAGAGAGATATTGAAGACCCGTGTAGACTGTTTCGTATCGAATGAAACGATTCAGTAAAGTGGGATAACGATCGTAGGGTGCATAACCTAGAGTGATCGCTACTTCGCCTTCAATGTTTTGCTGCATTAGGCGTAGCCAGTCCGAGCTGTTGGGACGGCAATCTGCATCAGTTAATAAAAGAACTTTATATTTAGCAGCTTGAATGCCATTGGCTAAGGCAGATTTCTTGCCAACTTTATTCGTTGTGCTGCTAATTGACCGCAAGATAGGATACATTTTCTGGAAATCCAAAAGAATTGTCTCGGTTTTGTCAGTTGAGTTATCATTGACTACGATTACTTCGTAGGAAGGGTAGTTTTGATTGAGGATATGGGGGAGGTTTCGACGTAGATTTTCAGCTTCATTTTTGGCACAGATAATAATGGATACTTCGTGCTGAACGCCTTCATTTACTGCATCCTTGTGAAATATGATACGAGGGAAAATGATTCCCCAATAGATCAACTGAATAACAGTTGCCATCACAAATCCTATCCCAATGATTAGTTCAAAATTCATTTTTAAATACCTGTTTTCAGGGATGGCGTATAAAAGAGATTATCTCTTTGGGAGAACAAACATATATAGATTTCGTATATGGTTGGGGTGATAGCAGGCTGAACTCAAGATATGAGCTACAATTTCTCTATCATTGCTGAAAATTACAACTGATGACAATTGAAACCATAGTTTTTGATCTCGGCGGTGTACTGATCGACTGGAATCCACGCTACGTTTATCGACAATTATTCGACGATGAGGCGAAAATGGAATATTTCTTGGAACACATCACCACTTCCGACTGGAATGAAGAGCAAGATGCTGGGCGACCATTAGCAGAAGCGACAGAACTACTCGTGAAGCAGCATCCCGAATGGGAAGAGATGATCCGCGCTTACTATGGTCGATGGGAAGAAATGCTGGGCGGTGTGATCGAAGGGACACGTAACATTCTAAAACAGATCAAAGAAAGCAAAAAATATCGCTTATATGCTTTGACCAATTGGTCGGCAGAGACCTTTCCCGTGGCATTGGAGCGATATGATTTTTTGCAATGGTTTGAGGATATTTTGGTATCAGGAGAAGAAAAAATGCGCAAACCACAACCCGAATTCTACCAACTCATGCTCGACCGCTTCAAGGTCAACCCAGCCACCACCATTTTCATAGATGATAATCTTCGAAATGCAGAAGCAGCAAGAGCGATGGGTATCTACACCATTCACTTTCAATCGCCAGCGCAACTGAAAAAAGAGTTAACTGAAATTAGTATTCATATTTAGAGCGTTGTTGCAGTTTTTATCTCGCCACTCTCACCTTTCACCGATCACGTATCACGCATAGAAAAAGGGCATGCCGAAAGTTTCCATCATCACCATCAACTATAATCAGACTAAACTGACAGGCGAACTCATTCGCTCACTACAAGCACAAAGCTTTCAGGACTATGAGTTGATCGTGGTGGACAATGCGTCTCGGAGGTCTCCTTTTCCGTATTTAAAAAACATAGAACCAAATATCATCGCTATCCAAAGCAATGAAAACCTAGGATTTGCAGGCGGTAATAATTTGGGGATACAAAAAAGTAGTAGTGCCTACATTTTCCTACTCAACAATGATGCAGAAGTCGTAGAAGGCACAATCCCACAATTGTTATCTTGCTTTGAGCGATTTGAAAACGTAGGTGCAGTCAGTCCACGTCTATATTATGACTATCCTAATCGGGAAAATCCACTCGTCCAGTACGTAGGTGCAACTGCTTTCAATCCCTTGACAGGACGCAACCAGATCATCGGCTATCGAGAAAAAGATCGAAAAGCATACGACCGCGAAGCCCACGAAACTAACTACACCCATGGTGCAGCCATGATGCTTCCACGAGCGGTCGTTGAGCAAGTGGGAATAATGCCAGAAGACTTCTTTTTGTACTATGAAGAACTCGACTGGTGCGAGCAAATCAAACGAGCCGGCTATCGCATTTTCGTTGATCCCAAAGCAGTGGTCTTTCATAAAGAATCCGTCAGTGTCGGTGAGACGAGTCTCATCAAGACCTACTATATGAATCGTAATCGGGTCTATTTTATGAGGCGAAATATGGATGGGTTCATCTTCTCTATCTTTTCTCTTTATGTATTTTTGGTGATGTTACCTTGGCAAAGTTTCAAGCTACTGCGCGATGGCAAAAAAGAACACGCTCGCATCTTTTGGGCAGCGATTTTGTGGAATTATAGAAGTGGGAAAGAGAAAGTTCCTAGTTTTGCATGAAGAAACTGTGAGCTATTAGCCGTTGGCCATTGGCTGTTAGCTTCTTCAGCACTATATTTCCTTGATTCGGCACTTTGTCTTTGACAAGTACCCGAAATATTGTATCACTCCTGTCATTCAATTATTCAGTATGTCAAAAGGTAAGTTTATTGTTTTCGAGGGCATCGACGGCTCAGGCAAAACGACGCAGATAGAGCGTCTAGTCGGTAATTTGGAAGCACAAAACGCAACCGTGCACCCCACCAAAGAACCCACTGACGGAGCTATTGGGAAAATGATACGTAGCGTGCTCAATCGAGAACTTAAAATGAGTGAAAAGACGATGGCGGCGCTTTTTTTGGCGGATCGTTTGGATCATATTCAGCGGGAAGGTGATGGGATGTTGGGACTCATCGAATCAGGAACGACTGTTATTTGCGACCGTTATTATTTGTCTTCTTATGCTTATCATAGTGAGTTTGTGCCGCTCGATTGGGTGATGGCTGCCAATGCCGAATGTGCCAAACTACTACGCCCAGATCTCATCATCTTTTTGGACATCACACCTGAAAAAAGTCTGGAGCGTATCCGAAAAAGTCGAGCCTTTCTGGACTTGTACGAAACTGAAGAACGACTGAAAAAAGTGAGAGATAACTACTTTTTGGCGATGAAACGCATCGAAAAGGAAGAAAATATCTTAGTTTTGGATGCGACCTTGCCAGCCGATCAACTAGAAGAAGTAATCTTTCAAGCTGTGCAAAAGCTAAAATAACCCCAGCTGAACGCGCTGAATTTTTACCATAAACTGAACAGCTAATTGCTAGTGGCTCATTGCTAATAGCTGTTAGCCCACAGCTAACAAAAAATGTTTTTAGAACCACACTACCGACGACAACGACAAGGCTGGATAGAAATCATCTGCGGCTCTATGTTTTCGGGCAAGACAGAGGAACTCATTCGGCGGCTCAAACGCGCTAGCATCGCAGGGCAGCAAATAGCGGTTTTCAAACCGAAAATCGACACGCGCTATGACGACAGCAAAGTGGTGTCGCATGACGAAAATAAGTTGATCGCTTCCCCTATCGAGCATTCTAGCGAACTACTGAATGTCGAAGAACACATCCGAGTCCTCGGCATAGACGAAGCACAGTTTTTTGATATGGAGCTGCCAGAAGTCTGTCACCAACTGTCGCTGAGAGGCATTCGGGTCATCATCGCAGGACTAGATATGGACTACTCAGGTAAGCCTTTTGGTCCAATGCCTCACTTGCTCGCCGTCGCAGAGTACATCACCAAAGTACATGCCATTTGTCAGCAATGTGGCAACTTGGCCACACATTCTTACCGATTGAGTGCTTCCAAGGCGCAGGTCGTTTTGGGCGAAAAAGATGTATACGAACCGCGCTGTCGTCACTGCTACGAAAAAGGCGAAGAATTGCCGGCTGCTGCTCCACAACTAAGCCTGAATTTATGAATGCCTACCTCAGCCGCAAGCTAAAAGTGCTGTCTTTTCTATTAATTGTGATGGTTGTCATTTTGCACGCTCACAACCTCAAAGGCAATAGTGACGCCCTGAATTTCTATGTCCAGAATCTGATCTCGGGTGGTTTTACAAAGCTGTGTGTGGTCTTGTTTTTCTTAATTTCAGGCTACCTTTTTGTCGTCAATATCAAAGAAGGAAAGCCAGCTGTTTTTGGGCAGAAAATACAGTCGCGCATTCGGTCGGTACTTGTTCCTTATCTATTGTGGTCGCTCATTGGGATGATGATCTTCTTCATACTACAATCCTTACCTGTCACGCGATCTTTCTTTAACTCTGGTTTGCTGCGCCAAAGTAGTCCATCTGAGCTATCGTACATTTGGTTATTAAAGCCTCTACCCTATCAGCTTTGGTTTTTGAGGCATTTATTTATCCTAGTTTTATTATCGCCTTTGTTGTATGGCATCATTCGATACACCAATTGGTTTGCGCTCATTGTCATTGTCATTTTGCTGCTCAATATTATTCGATTACCCGAAAACCCTTTGCTCAATAATACATCGTTGGCGTCTTTTAGTCTGGGCATCTGGTTTGGGTTGCATGGACAGCAAATAGTGCTCAATCGCTACCCCAAAGCCGTCTGGTGGAGTGGTCTATTGTGGATTATTTTCGTCGTTGGGCGTGTCATTTTTGACAGTGAAACTTGGTTGTCGATTGGTATTTGGCGACCACTTTTGCTGACTTTAGAATACGGTATCGGCATTGTTTCCATTTGGACGGGTTATGATTATTTGAATCAAAATAAAAATATGGACAGACCCTTGCCAGCTTATCTAGGATTTGCCTTCTTCCTTTATTTGGCGCACGAGCCGCTATTGACCATTTTCAAAAAGCTGTTATTGAAAGTATTGGGCAATGGGAGCTTAGGACAGTTGCTGACCTACTTTGCTGCGCCTACCCTGGTGATTGTGCTTTGTATCGCTATCGGGATGCTGTTGAAGAGAAGTGTGCCTAAAGTATATGGGATTTTGACTGGAGGGCGATAATTAGTCAAATATACGTTTTAAGAAAAGCTACGCTTTTTATTCGATCTGACGTAGAGAAATCCAAGTAGCAAGGCAACCATACTCAGTCCAGCTATCCATAGAATAGTCAATTCATTTCCAAACTCAACGCCACTTTGGTCCCCATAACTCAACAACGCCCCCCAAAAAAACGGATGCGCTTGCTCGGGCGCACGCACCTGCTCCAAATACTGCAACTTCGCTTGCTGCAAAGCAACGTCTTTTGGTTGACCTGACTTTAGCTCCGCATAAAAAGCAGTCAAAATATCCGCAGTTGCCGCATCTGAAACTTGCCACAAACTCATCACGGTTGAAGGCACACCAGCATAAGTAAACGCATGCGCCAAACTCATCACGCCTTCCCCTTTTTGCAACTGCCCGATGCCAGTGTTGCAAGCACTCAGTACGACCATTTGAGCATTTAAAGAATTGTTGTACAATTCGTAAGCGTGCAAAGCAGCGTTTTTATTATCATCATAAAACAATAATCTCGATTGCATAGGCGCATCGTCTTCTACCAAACCGTGCATGGATAAATGCAAGTAGCCGTAGTCATTGGCGATGTCTTGAAAAAGGGATTTGGTGGCTTGTTCCCCTTCGTATAAATCGCCTTTCACCAAAGAAGAAATGGCATTCGCTTCTGCTCTCGCGCCAGGCAAATCGTAAGCTCCATTCCGAATCAACAAACGCACTTGCTCTTCTTGCGCCAATGCTTCTCTGTAGGAAGGTGCAAAGGCAGCGAGTTGTCGATTACTGGACTTTTGCTGCTCTTTTTGTTTCGCTAAAATACTGCCAGAATAACCGTAACTAATCGCATAGCTGCGTAGTAAATAAGGTAAGCTCTTGAAATTCTCGCTTTCTGATTGTTCGGTCAATAACAACTCAAACGGTAAATAGGATAAGACATCGTCGGGTACAATAAGCAAGCGATTGATGTCCGTTTTATCCTTCAAAATATCTCTCAATAGCCAATCATACAATTGTGAACTCAACTTCGCAAATCGTTGACTATCAGGCATTCGCTTCACCAAAATAGCGCGTATTGTCTCAATAGCACTCACCAAATCGTGGGGTAGAACTTGCTGTTGCACTTCATAATTTCTCTGGTCAATATAGTAAGTCGTCAACATCGAATCACCGATGAAATATTGAATCAAAGCTTGATTTGGTTCAATGACCGTCTTTTGTAAATGAGCAATATCAATCGCTGTTTGTGTTTCTCGCAGATTCAATAGATCAGGATAATTTTCTTGAAGCGTGTCCAAAAGCACTTCTAGCTGATTGGTGTTTTGAAGCAATGCAGTTCGGAACTCCGTAGCATCTTCATTCGCTTGTTCGGCTGCCCATATATCTTGTTTCAGATAAGCGATTTCTTCCCGTAGGGCGCGTTCTTCTTCGATCAATATTTCTGGAATATTGGCAGCATTTTGGAGATTGGTTTTGGTGATGGCATCTAGTAAAATGGTCGACTTGGATTGTTCTGCCCAATCGAGTGCGCGTTCTTGATGAATGGAGTTGTTAGTCAGTTCGTAGAGTTGCAATTGAGCAGAAATGGCTTGCTCAAAAATCGGTTTGATACTTCCGACTAAGAAGGTTTTGGACTCATCGGCATCGAAATCTGATCGCATCAGATCGACCACTTCTGCGATGATGTCATACAGATCAATCGCGTTTTCTAAATTGCGTTTTTGGTCTTTCAAAGTGGACAAACCGACGAAAGCTTTGGCTTTGGCTTCCAAAAATTCGATATAAGTTGGGCGGTCGCCGAGTATCAAAGCATCAGCAGGCGGATGTTCGTAGATGTCGTCGCTGTTGAAATTGAGAGTGAGCTGATTGAGTGCTGTTTGATGCCGGCTTAATGCCTTTTCGTATAATTCTTCAACGTACCACATATCACCTTCAAAGCTCCAAGTTTTGGCTAGTAATAGCGGTTGATTTTCTTGAGTGAAGATAACCCTGGCATTTTCAAGAGTTTCCAAAGCACTATTTGGCATTTCAAGTTCAGTAAACGGCAATACTAAATTCAGATAATTTTTGCCTAGTTCTACTGCTCTTTCGGGATGCTTTTTATTGATTTCAATAGCAGCTTCGTAACGGAACATGGCAAGTGTCCACTCTTCTTTTTGTGTATGCGCAATCCCCAAGTTATTATAACAATTCGCCAAAATCCAGTCTATCTCTCCAAAGTCTTTCAGACTTTCGTAAGCCGCCAACGCCTTTTCCATATAATGAATCATGGAATCTGGTTGCTCCAAAAATTGAAAATGGGCAAACAAATAACTGTAAGCCCGCTCCAGTTCAGCTGCATTGCCGCTCAGTCGCTCTTCGATCGTCGGTAGTCCTGTTGAAAAATGCAATTCAGCTTTATCATAGTCTCCCAAATGACTTTCGATATTGCCTAGCATCATATACATTTCTGCTTGTCGTATCGTGTCGGTGAGTTGATGTTGCTCGAATAGTTCAATAGCGCGTTGGAGTTGTTTTCTGGCAGGTTCAAAGCGATTTAACTCAAAGTAAGCACTGCTAATGTTGCGATGAATTTTAACTAATTTTAAGGGCTCTCCTTCATTTTGTCGTGCTAAAATGTTCGATTCTGCTTCCCAAGATTGAATAGCAGCTAATAATTCCCAAAGATAATAGTGACTGATGCCTTTTTGATGAAGGGCTTCGGCACGTAGTGAGTCATTGGCAAAAGCATCGATATGAAGCAAAGCATCGAAAGCAGGAATGGCAGCTTCATAGTTTTTTTGAGCATATAATTCCCAAGCGGAAGGAGGATTTTGTGCTAAAACAGTAATGGAATAGCTCAAAAAGAAGGACAACAGTATTATAGATCGCTTTAACATGATCGAATGTGTGTTAACCTTTCTGCTATTATGGAGACTATTGCTCAAAAGTCTCTAGATTTATAGAGCTTCTGCTCAAAAACTATTCAAATGAACCGATTAGTATTTCTTTTACTTTCTATTGTATACTTAAACGACCTTTTCGCTCAACCCATCAACGATGAATGCGCTACAGCCATCGCGCTCACCGTCAATGTGGAAACTTGTGGCGGTATCACGCATCGCAGTACTACTTTTCAGGCAACTCCTTCTGCTTTGCCCAAAATTATCAGTCCAGATTGTGAGCCGACGGGTGCAGTCCAAGATATTTGGTTTACGGTAATTGTTCCTGTTGGGGTTCAAAATCTGATCATTCGCAAACGTGCCAATACAAATATAAAAGCGACGATAGAAGCCTACACAAAAAACACAACGATTTGCGATAATGTGAGCCCAATTGGTTGCTATCGTTTAAATGAAGCACCGAATGGATTGATCTTGGAGAATGTAGTCGCTGGAGAAGAGATTTTGCTGCGTGTTTGGGGCAAAAATGAGCAGGATGTAGGCGATGATATAGAATTGTCGGCACATGAGTTGCCAGATGATTTGAGTCGAGCGTGGATTATCTGTGATGAAACGACCGGCGAAGGAAGTGGTCGTGTGGCTCATCAATTGATCGTTTCTTACTATCCTAATGTGCCGCCTGATCCAAATCTTTTCAACGACCCAAGCCTCATGCCAGTCAAAACCTGTGAGTGTGGTCCAAATGCCTTACAGCTTTGGGAATTTGATAGTGAAATCGAATTAGAAACGCGCCGACAAGCTGCTGCACAACAAATGGCAAAAGTCGATAACACCGATTACAACTACAATATCAATGATAAAACGACCGTCGTTTACACTGGCACGGGCGGCGCGAGTGGCTTACCTTCTACTTTGCCAGGCTCTATGACGGACATCGTGAGAGTAGGTGTCGTAGATGCAGGGATCAATGAAAATCATTTTGTTTTTCAGGGTGGTTTGTGGACGAATAATGAAGCCAGCGATGGCGATAATTGTGTACTCGGCGATCAAGGAGAAGTCGGTTTCAATTTTCGAGATGTAGCTGGTGGCGCGCCTGTGGATATAGATGGTCATGGGACCTGGGTGTCTAGCGTAGTCTTGCCAGCCAATTCAGAGCCAGTACAATTTGAGATTCTTTCTGCTCAGTTTCATAAAAATGGTGATGGGAGTTTATTTGATGCGATTTGTAGCATTTATTATGCCGTAGCGGAAGGGGTGGAAGTGTTGAATTTGAGTTGGGGATTTTGGAGCAATGAATTTCCAAAAGTGCTACAAGATGCGCTTCGCTACGCCGAATGCGAAGGGGTGACCGTCATCTGTTCGGCAGGAAATGAAGCTGAAAATAATGAAAATGGTCTTGGCGATTTCAAACTCCCTGCCAATGCACCTTTATCCAACATCATCACTGTCGCTGCTTACTACAACATCAACGGCACACCCACTTTCGCCACAGAATACTCCAATTTCGGGCAAACTTCCGTCGATCTCGTTGCCAATGGTGGTTCATTCGTCGCTCGCCACGATGATAATTCTGGTATCATTCGGCAAGACGGAACTTCTATCGCTGCCCCTCAAGTCACCCGCACAACTGCCCTCATCAAAGCACAACATCCAGAGCTGAGTCCACAAGAAATCAAAGCTTGCATTTTGGATAATGTGACGGTTGTGCCAGCTTGGAACAACTTGATGACGAGCAGTGGTTTTTTAAATCAACCTGCCGCCCTGACGTGCGCTGATAATATTTCTCCCAACAAATTAAGAGTCAAAGTCAAAGCTTTTTTGGAAGGTGCAATGGACGAAAATGCCACTTTCCCAAAAATGCGTTCTTTCTACGGCGACAACAATTTACTCCCTCAACAAGAACCTCTCGGCACTGGTAACAACGAAACCATCGCCGCTGATTTTGATGAAACTTTAGACATCGTCGATTGGGTGGAAGTCACCATTCGCGGCGTGAGTATGAATGGCATTGTACAGCAAACACAAGCTGCTTTACTGACTGCTGACGGTACCGTTGTCAATACGAACGGCAGTTCGACCCTCATTTTCGAGAATGTACCTCCGAATTTGGATTATCAGGTGCAGATTCGTGCTCGGCATCATTTGAAGGTGAGTTTGGATTGAGGTTTAGTGATGAGTATTTGAAACACATAAGGATATGTAAAAGCATATTAGTGTGTTGAGCAAAGAATATTTGTATGGCAGTTCAACCGCTTCACGGTTGTTCAATGACGTTCTTTTACAACCGATTTCATCGATGGCTATTCACAGGGGAAAGCTTTCAGCTTTTTTTCCATGGTATGACTACTTATCTATGTTGATACGTGTCACATTAAAGTTTACAAAGCTATATTCTCACTTTGTTATCGTGTACAAACCTAATCAGCCAAATTTTCGCCCTCTCGCCCATCACCTCTCACGTATTACACGCTCACCCTTCGAAGCTCTCTCAGCTCTCCTTTCTCTCGAAGCTCTTTCTACCTAGGCACCTCAATCTGCTTAATAATCCCATTAATGACCGACTGAGCAGTATACCCTTCCATTTCGCGCTCTGGCGTCAAGATGATACGGTGATTCAAGACTGGATAAGCGACCGTTTGGATGTCGTCTGGCGTCACAAAATCGCGTTCTTGCAGAGCAGCATTCGCTTTAGCAGCTTTTAAGATGGCAAGGGCAGCACGCGGAGAAGCTCCTAAATACAAATCTGGATGATTGCGCGTCCGCTGGATGAGTTCTGTGATGTAGGCAATCAGCTCATCGGAGATGTAGATTTGCTCGACAAGTTTGGTGCACTCGGCGATGGCAGTTGGTGTGGCGATAGCTTGGACTGTTTCTGTTGTGCGCGTGTGAAAGTCATTGCGGTAGCGGAGCAGGATGGCGGTTTCTTCTTCTTGATTGGGATATTGCATATTGATTTTGAAGAGAAAACGGTCCAGTTGTGCTTCTGGCAAACGGTACGTTCCTTCTTGCTCAATAGGGTTTTGAGTGGCAACGACAAAGAAAGGTTGAGACATCGGATAAGTCGTGCCATCGACAGTGACTTGTTGCTCTTCCATCACCTCAAAAAGTGCTGCTTGTGTTTTGGCGGGTGCGCGATTAATCTCGTCAATGAGGACAATATTAGCGAAAATAGGACCTGCATTGAACGTAAAATTAGAGTCTTTCATATTGAAGACCGTTGTGCCTACTACATCACTCGGCATCAAATCTGGCGTAAACTGAATCCGCGAAAAATCCGCTTTGATACTTCTAGCAATCATCCTCGCTGTCAACGTTTTGGCAACACCTGGTACACCCTCAATCAACACATGACCGCCGATAAAAATAGAAGCCAACAACAAATCGACTACCTCTTCTTGCCCCACTATGACTTTACTAATCTCTTGCTTTACTGCTTGCACTAAAGTCGTGATCGGCTGCAGATCTACACGTGGTCGCGTCTCTTGGACAGGCTCAGTTTCCACGATTTGAGGCACTTCTAGTGACTGTTGTTCTTCGGGAACTAGGTTGTTTTCTTCTGTCATTTTTATTTGGGTTGCATTCTCCCTAACTTATCCATAAACCAAATTTCAAAAGCAGTATAGATCAGATAAATCAAGAAAAAAGGAAGTACAAAAAAACGATTAGGCGGTTCAGCAAATCGAGCATATAGTCCGACAACACTGATCGCCAAGATCATTTTGAACAATGTAAAGATCATAAATAATCCGATAAATTGATTGTGTCTTGCCTGCTTGACGATACGGTAGGTAAAAACATACATCACAATACTCAAGCATACAAATACGGTCACACTAATCAAGGCTAGCGATACATAAGTGGCTAAAACAGGTAGCTGAGACTGTGCCAGACTTAGTGCAATCGCAACGGCACTGATCCAGAATAAATGTTTAAAAAAAGTAGCGTGGCGCAAGTTGTCTGAATCTTTTTATCGGAAAAGCTAAAAATACGTAAATTGTGAATCTGACCAACTTTCAACACTGTGAAATGAATAAATTGTGCTCGACGATTTTATAGATCAACAGCAATTTTTCACGGAACACATCAACGTACAAATGAAAAACAGCTTATTGTTATTTCTGCTCTCTACGCTTCTGCTTTCCTCTTGCCAAACAGAATCTACAGTGCCACAAGATGAAACTCGCCCACCCAATGTCATCCTCATCCTAGCCGATGATTTAGGCTATGGCGAACTTGGTAGCTATGGACAAAAGATCATTGAGACACCCAACTTGGATGCACTGGCGGCTGCGGGTATGAAATTTACGCAATTCTACTCCGGTTCTGCTGTCTGCGCGCCTGCTCGTGGCGTACTTTTGACAGGTCAACATACCGGACACGCCCATGTACGCGGCAATGATGAGTGGAAAGAACGAGGCGATGTCTGGAGTTTTGAAGCGATGCTAGCAGATTCGAGCTTGGAAGGTCAGCGACCACTGCCGGACAGCTTATTGACGCTGGCGGAACATTTACAAACGAACGGTTACACAACCGCTTGTGTTGGCAAATGGGGACTGGGCGCACCCGGCACAGAAGGCGCACCCAATCAGCAAGGATTTGACTTCTTCTACGGCTACAACTGTCAGCGACAAGCCCATACCTACTACCCGACTCATTTGTGGAAAAATGATCAGCGCGTCATGCTGGACAATCAACTTGTGCCGCCTCATGAAGCTCCACTGCCGGATGGTTTGGATAAAATGGCTGAGAGCAGCTATGATCGCTATAATCAAAATGATTATACTGCGACCTTGATGCAAAAAGAAGCTTTGAATTTTGTCAATCAGCATCAAGACAATCCTTTCTTTTTGTACTACGCTACACCTATTCCACATGCTGCCATTCAAGCACCAAAGCGATGGGTCGATCACTATCACGAAAAATTTGGGGAAGAAGAACCTTATACCGGAAAAGCCTATCATCCGATTCGCTATCCAGATGCAACTTATGCGGCGATGATTTCTTATTTGGATGAGCAAGTGGGCGAACTGGTCGCACAATTGAAAGAGTTAGACATCTACGACAATACCATTATTCTTTTTACGAGTGATAATGGTCCGACTTTCCTCGATCAAGTGGATATCGAGCACTTCGCTAGTGCCGAGCCACTCCGCAATGATCGCCAAAGTGTGAAAGCATCGCTGCGAGAAGGTGGCATTCGTGTACCGTTGATTGCTGTTTGGGAGAACACGATCAAAGCAGGCAGCCAAAGCGATCATGTTGCTGCATTTTGGGACTTTTTTCCGACCATTACTCAATTGACGAATAGCGGTGACGCGAATGCTCAACCAATGGATGGCATCAGCTTCGTCCCAACACTTTTACAGTCAGGCGAACAAGAAAAACACGATTATCTTTACTGGGAATTTCCAGAGCGTGGCGGCGCGCAAGCCATTCGTCAAGGCGATTGGAAAGCCTATCGGGACAACATCAAACGAGAAGGCAATCTGGAGATTGAATTGTACGATCTATCTACTGATCTGAAAGAGCAAAACAACGTCGCTGCCAATCATCCTGAACTTGTCAAAGAACTGGAGCAAAAAATGCAGCAAAGTCGCTATCCGAGCATGACGGAGCGTTGGCGAATGGGTGTTTTGGATAGCCTAAACTTATAAAGGTTTCACCTTAAAGTGAAGCCTTTACCTCACTCAATCTAATAGACTTGATACGCCGTATCTCGATTGACTACAACGGGCAAATTTCATTCTGTTCTGTGTTAAAATTTTTAGCCGTAGCTAGGCTATGCCGAAAAATTTTGCCTTATCCAAAATAAAATTTGCTCCGCTTCGCCATAATCAGCTACGACGCAACAAGT
>JBCDHX010000045.1:0-39100 GCA_038749535.1 Bacteroidota bacterium | reverse complement strand
GGGCAATGCCAAAATGAATAGCCCGTCGGCTTGAGACAAATACCATGCTCATGTCGCTGAAAAATTGAATCATTTGATAAATCAAAGAGCAAAAAGGAATTTGATGCGTTTGCCCTAATCTGACACCCGTCATATAAAAATTATTTGCGCTATGATTAGTAAAATTCAATATATCGGTGCTGCTTCTGCGCAACATACGCAGTTAGAAAATATCCAAGCTGCCCTTATAGCCGGAGCGAACTGGATTCAATTGCGATTGAAAAATAAGACTACCGATGAAGTTAGACGAACAGCATTATCAGTACGAGAAATGTGTCGTCAGCACAATGCCCAATTTCTCTTAAATGATTTTGTAGATATCGCCAAAGAAGTACAAGCAGATGGTGTTCATTTGGGACAAAATGATATGTCGACAACTCACGCGCGTCAATTGTTGGGCGAAAATGCCATCATAGGCGGTACTGCCAATACTTGGGAACAAATCGTTGCGTATGCAGCAGCCGAAGCAGTTGACTATATCGGATTGGGGCCGTTTCGATTTACTAAGACGAAGGAAAAGCTAAGTCCAGTTTTGGGACTAAAAGGCTATCGCGAGATCGTACAGCAGTGTCGAGTACATGATATTCAGCTTCCCATTATTGCCATTGGCGGTATACAATTAACTGATATTGAGTCGATTATGACGACGGGTGTACATGGTATTGCGGTTTCCGGCTTGATAACTTATGCGGAGAATAAAGCAAAAATATTGACTGCTATTCATCAGCAAATGGGCGATCACTAAGCAAAAGAAAAGTAGATTCAAGTTGTCTCTGAATCTACTTTTTTTGCTCGTCAGGTCTGTATGTACTTTATCTGGTTTAAGTATATTTTACTTCAGTTCCAATTTCCCAGATAAACAAGTCTGACTGTTACGATCACATCAATTACTCAAATTCACCACCACGCCCGTCATCAGCCCTAGGTGATCGCGATGCCGCACACTCACGAAATAGTTGCCAGACAAAACATTGAAAGTCAAGGGTGACACACCATCCACATCTACCACGTCGCCATCTTTTTGTAGGAGTGCCGAGCGCGTCGCGATGACCTGAGTCATATCTGTCGGACTGCGCAATTCTACAAATACCCAATCGACAATGGCATCATCGCCAGTCGTCGTCAATGCTTCTGACAAGATGCTCTCGCCACCGCCTTGACCGACGTGTGCGAAGTTAGGCAATGCAGTAAATGGCTCATTGACAGGGACTTGCGCACGCAAATCATCACGCATCAGTAAACCGTCATACGCGCCTTCTAGCCCGATTTTGATTTGCAACTCTTTGGTTGTTGCTACCTCAAAATTGGTGAGCACGAGAACTTCCGAAGGAGCTAACGAGTAGGTTTGTGTCGGAGAACTGACTTGAAATGAACTGCCATCTACTGCCAAATCACCATTGAAACGATACCAAGTACCTGTGTAGTCAAAACCAGGCGTGACCGTATGCGCATTATCAAGGTCAAGATTAGCGATGACGATGACTTGTTTGTTGTCCGCACCATTGAGTTTCATGCGACGAGGAACAGCTAGATTGCCAGCACCCAATCCGATATTACCATAATCAGGTGTGCTAGCATAGAGATCGTTGTCGTTTCGCAAATTCAATAAAATGGAATGTAAGCGATATAATTCACGTCTTTTGAGATCATTGTAATAGTCCCATCGCACTGGTTTTTCGCCTGTCCGACCATTAAAATTGATGTCAAAATCATAACCCAATTCTCCAAACTGCCAGACCATACGCGGTCCTTCAAACAGCAAATTGAACGACCAAGCAATTTTTAGGCGATCAATTACTTTAGTCAACGAATCTGCAGCAGTGTCCGACGCATCAAAACCCGCGTAGAAGTTTTGCAACTCATACGCCAATCGCTGCTCATCATGACTTTCAGGATAGCTCATCCAGTTGGGATGATCGAAGCCTTTTGCATTATAAGTACCCGAAGTGTAGATGTCTGTATTGTCTTGATTGTAGCCTAAAATGAAGCGTTTCATATCATTGTGGTGACCGACGCCACTCCACATCAATATGCCTTCCGTATCAGGAATGAGATCACCATTTATGTCATCGAAATTAGCTAAAGCACGGTCTTCTTCATCCCACGCTAAATGCTCAAAGATGACGACGGATTCAGGATTGCGTGTCCACATCCCTTTGACCATTCGCTTCAGTAGACCAATCCTGTCATTGTCTGTAGAGCTAGCCCACTCATCATTTGGATCTTGCGCCGTTTGCCCGATACCTTTAGTAAAATCAAAGCGAAAGCCGTCAAACTGAAACTCCTGTAACCAATAGTCCAATGCTCGATCAACCCACGCCTGCGTATGTTCGCTTTCGTGATTCCAGTCGACGCCCCAATGCCCGGCGGTATTGAAGACCATGGTGTGAAATTTATTGAGCCAAGGGTTTTCACTAGACGGACAACCATTCGGTTTGTGACTCACGCAAGGTATTTCATCCCAATACATAATCGCCATGGGCGCAGACTCAAAAGCGTGATTCAAGACTAAATCATTGAAGACTTGAATTTCGCGTTTGTGGCACTCGTCTATGAATTTTTTCAAGTCATTTGGTGTGCCATAAGCTTTGTCCGCAGCAAAGTAAAAGTTAGGATTGTAGCCCCAGCTGGAATTGCCTTCAAACTCAGAAACGGGCATGACATGAATCGCATTGATGCCCATATTTTCCAAATATTCTAACTTCTCTATCGCTGCTAAATACGTCCCTTCTTCCGTAAAGTCGCGGAAGTGCATTTCGTAGATATTTAAATCCCAATCATCTGGTTTTGTAAAGGTAGCTGCTTCCCAAACATAGTCCGATTCGCCGGTCCGCAAAACAGACGCGCGACCAACTGCATCGCTCGGATAAGCCACCAAATTCGGGTAAACGTCATTTGAAATACCACTGTCGTCCCGATCAGAAATTTGGTTCGCATAAGGATCGGCGATCTGAATACCGCCACTCATATAATATTGAAAAACGTAATCTTGTCCCGGCGTTAATCCACTCAATTCGATCCACCAATAATCGCCTCTATCACCATCCGCGTCTGCATCCGTCACGCCATCCCAACCATCGCGGTCGCGATTCATTTTATACGCCTCTTGTAGCTCCCAATTGGTGAAACTACCGACCACATAGACCACATCTTTGGGTGTCGTTGTCTTTGTGCCTGTCAACACATTTGCGTCTTCCCCTTTATAAAATCGAGTATAAACTGGCGCGTGTAAGATCAAAGTGGCTTTCGTCTGGTCATTGGGATGATAATTAATGCCGGGTTGCATACCTGTTGGTCGCGCCATGTCTACGATCGCACCATAGCCTTTTGCTTCTACGAATTTGTGTCTGACTAGACCGCCACCAAAGTCTGCAATAATCTTATACCTCTTCAAATCCGTGGACGTCAGTGTAATGTTAGTTATGAAAGTGGCACCACCATTTTGGGTGCTGATGGTACTTTGAACCGTTCCGTTCGCATTTACTTCTTGCAGTGTCCAAGTTTGAGCGGTTGTACTTCCTTCAGCAGTGATATCGAAAGAAGAATTGACTTCTCCTAGATAAGGTAAGTCTAAAGGTGATCGGATGCTGAAGTAACTACCAATACTGACTGACGTATAGTAATTATTACCATCCCGATCTTCTTGCTTCGTTCCATTGGCACTTCGGAATAAATAATTCCAACCAAATATATCCTCGGTCACATCGACACCATAGTAGTCATTCAAACTTGTCAATGTGATTGTCCATAGATTGGGATCGACGGCATCTTGTGTCATTTCGCCCACACCATCATCTTGCCCCCAATTTCCGACAACGCGATCAAAACTCGTAGGCACACTCTCGGTCAAAGAAACGCCAGAGTGAAAGTATACTTTTGATTCGCCAGCCAAGGGTGTACAAGCGGCATTGAAAGTCAACGTAATGACTTCGTCTACGGCAGGGAAAGCAGGATTGACAGCGACAGTATTGCCGCCATTCGCTGCGCTGATGGTGATATTGCTAATGTACTGATCTAAAGGCGTTCTGTTGCTTGATTCGTTCCAGCTTGTTGCATTGTCATCATCGGGGATGGCGTCAAAAGAGCCGTGATCATTATTGTCACCTGTGATGTAAAACTGTACGTCGATATTGGTTGCGCCATTCAAATCCGTCTTCGGAATCCGCACTTCCACGTAGCCTGATTGTACGGTATTGCCGACGATATTTTCTGCAAATTCTGTCGTCGCCATTGCAGGACCTATGCCGTCCCAACTGCTGCCATTCCAAGTATGAAACTGCGCATAGTTGTCAAAATGACCTCTAAAAATGATGTCCGGCGTATCGCTATGCAAATAATCGATACTCCGCGACCAAGTATCCGTCGTGCCACCACCCGTCGTCGTATTCAATGCAAACACCCAATTCATCCACTGCGCCGCATTCACTTCTGCTGCTAGATAAAGGTAGCAAGCATCTTCTGCGAGGTATAGATTATTGGCTTCTGCATTTGCCCACTCACCATTGCTTGTACCGCTGCCAATAGGCGTTCCCCAAACGGCCGTACCATCGAAAGTGCCATCTATGGTGGGGGATTGAGCAAATAAAGAAGTAGTCAAAAAGAAAATGCCCAGACACAGGCAAACGAAAGGCGTTGATCGTCTCGTCATCATCGATTTTATCAAAATGGTTAAAAAATTGGTTGGGAAAACCGGGAAGGCGTGAAGATAGGAGAAAGTTGGCAGATATAGTTGAAATTTTAGCGGTCGTTATGGTCTTGGCTGACTACTTACGCTTACTTTTGTCTTTTCACTCATCTTGTAGTCAAGCATGGAATCAACAACCTTCTATGGCTGGTGGCAGCTTTGCTTTTGTGCTTTCGCCTTCTTTGGGCTGATGGCGGTTTACTGGCACATCGGTCGAAGACAAGGCGATCATGGGCAAGTGTGGCTGGCATTGTCTGTGCTGTGTTGGAGTGTGAGTGGAGGCGCAGAAATTATTTTTGTGCAGCAAGAGGTAAGTCCGGTGACACAGGATGGCTGGCGTTCCATTTTGTCTTTGTTGAATAGTGGTTGTATTCTGATGGCACTGCCAGGTTTTAGGTACATCCCCAAACGACTCGAAGCCATCGTACAGTCCAATTATTGGGGTATTATGGTTGGTTTGCCGCTTCTCTTTTCCTTGCTGCCAACGCTGAGCGCAATGCTGAGTCAGGAAACAACTCGATTTGTCAGTGAATTGGATGTGTACTATGCCACTTTGACGCTGATTTTTTTAGGTAGTGTGCTGTGGACATCCTTTATGTATAGACGCTTATCTACATTAGCGTATTTGTCTATTCTTTGCATTCTCATCACTTTCAGTGCCCAGATGCTCAAACTCACACCGCTACAACTCAACGAGAACCTCATTTCTGCCATCTTCAAATCTTGTTTGATTATGCTGTTCTTTGCTTTGGCATTGAGTTGGGTCAAAGAATTGATGGAAAATGTGCTGCCGGAAGCCAAACACATCTTTTTAAAACTCAAAAACGACATCACGGACGGCAAAGTCAATCATCAAGTAGCCATCAGCGGGATCGGTCAGCCGGGAACGCATCACATCAGCTTGACGGCATCGCATTTTGAACTACTTCGCAAGTTTATGTCCGCCAAACAAGAAGGGGAGGAGTGGCTAGAGATTCGACCCAAAAACGAGACGCGGTCTGGTAAAATATATCCCATCAAAGACCACAACGAAATCAAACGCTTACTCACGGCACTGCTCGATGGGATCTTCGGAAAAGGTGCGTGGACACAAAAGCATCACTACCTGCCACTGCGCGAAACTTGCTTTGAAGTATCAGAGAAAAGAGATCGAAAAATTCGGTTGCGGATGCCGAAGGAGAATTTGGAAATGGAGCTTTAGGCGTAGACTGTTCTTTTCCGTGAAAATAAGCCATTTCCCTTACTGACAACTACTCTGCCCTCATCTGTCAGTAACGCCAAAACCGACATTTTTACTTCCTTTCCGACAAATGTAAGCGACGCCTTTCTCTGCTTTTATCATTGCACCAAAAAAGCAATGAATACTGTATTGAGACGAATCGTTCTACTTCTATTGTCCATTTCATTCAGCTATCAATCGAGTCAGGCGCAAGGGATAGACGAAACTATCAATGATGCCTTCATGCCTATCGCACTTTGGTGGGAAAGTTTGGTGTTTACTTCCATCATGATTGGTAGTTTTAGTATGCCGATTGTGTTGATATTGTTGTTGAGTGGTGCGCTGTTGTTTACGCTCTACTTTGGTTTTGCCAATGTCCGTTACTTTCCGCTATCTATCCGCATTGTCAGAGGTCAATACGATGAGGTAGAACGAGATGAAAATGGCGAAGACGGCGAAGTCAATCACTTTCAGGCCTTGGCAACTGCTGTCTCCGGCACGGTTGGATTGGGCAATATCGCGATGGTGGCGGTGGCGATTTCCATCGGTGGACCGGGTGCGACTTTTTGGATGATTTTGGCAGGTCTATTGGGTATGTCTTCCAAATTTGTGGAATGTACGCTGGGCGTGAAATATCGCCATCTAGCAGCTGACGGAAAAGTCTTTGGTGGCCCCATGTACTATCTATCGCGTGGTATGGAAGAGCGAGGTTGGAAGCGGCTGGGCAAAGTGCTGTCTATCATTTTCGCGCTCATGTGTATAGGTGCGAGCTTCGGTGGTGGCAATGCTTTTCAGTCCAATCAAGCTGCCGCTCAGATCGTAGAACGAAGCGGCTGGCAGAGCGATGCGAGTGGTTTAATTATTGGAGTGTTGATTGCAATTGTAGTCGGGATTGTCATCATCGGCGGCATCAAACGCATTGCCAAAGTGACCGAAAAAGTCGTACCACTCATGGCGGCTATCTATGTCTTAGCGGCACTGACGATTTTGGTGCTTCAGTTTTCATTGATCGACGACGCTTTCGCACTTATTTTTCAAGAAGCCTTCACGCCGCGCGCGTCTATCACTGGTGGTTTTGTAGGCGTGATGATTCAAGGGTTGCGACGCGCTGCTTTCTCCAATGAAGCTGGAGCGGGTTCTGCTGCGATCGCTCATGCTGCTGTACAAACGAAATTTCCAGCATCCGAAGGGCTAGTCGCTTTACTCGAACCTTTCATCGACACTGTCGTCATTTGTACGATGACAGCTTTGGTCATCATCATTTTCAATCTAAATGGTGAATTTGCTTATGGCGACGTCGTTAATGATGAGGTTTTACTGACCGCTAGTAGTGAACGCATCGGGGGCGTCAATCTGACTTCTTTGGCATTCGACTCGGCACTACCTGGTTTTTCTTATGTGTTGTCAATCGCTGTGGTGCTATTCGCGCTGTCTACCATGTTGTCTTGGTCGTACTATGGGCAGCAAGCTTGGGACTACTTATTCGGACGTCATCCCAAGGCAGCTCTAGCCTATAAAGTCCTCTTTCTGCTATTTACGGTACTTGGTGCTTCTGTCACGATGGAGGCAGTCATCAAATTTTCGGATGCGATGATTCTCGCACTGGTTTTTCCGAATATGATCGGCTTGTTTTTCTTGTTTCCGCTGGTGAAAGGCGAGTTAAGTCGGTATCTGGAAGCGATAAATGTCAAAAAGTAGCGGTGGCGAATCCAAGGGGTATGGTCATGATCTCTTGGATTCGCTGACTGACTATCAAGACACATGTCTTGTAGGTTGAAATATCGATATAGTATAATGGCGAGTAGTTCATAACTAAACACTACCGCTTCCAAGGCACATCATAATCTTGTCCGGATAACTTCTTATCCAAGTTATGAATGCCATCCACAAAGCGAATCGTCCCGGAGCGCGAACGCATCACGATACTCTGAGTCGTCACGATATTGCTAGATCGAAACTGTACGCCACGCAGAAAGTTACTGGTCGTGATGCCAGTCGCAGCAAAAAAGGTGTTTGGGCTACTAATCAAATCGTCTATCATGAGCACTTCATCCAGATTTGTTCCTTCTTCCTCTAGTCGTTTGCGCTCGGCAAAGCTCTGAGGAGCACGCTGACACTGAATTTCGCCATCCAAAGCGCGTACTGCCGCTGCTGTCAATATTGCTTCCGGCGTGCCACCGATACCAAGTAGCGCATCTACATCTGTATTTGGGAGCATAGCCGAAAGACTGCCAGCTACATCGCCATGTGCGCCGAGCAAGATACGCACACCACAAGCCCGCAATTCTTCTATCAGCGTACTATGTCGAGGTCTGTCCAATACAAAAACGGTCAATGCGCTAGGTCGTCTATCCAGTGCTTCTGCAATGCTTTTGATGTTTTCAGTAGGTGTTTTGGAGATGTCTATTGCTCCTTTTGCCGCATTCGGGACGACGATTTTATTCATGTAGAATGAGCTACCGGGTTTGAGCATACTGTCTTTTTCGGAAAGGGCGATGGTCGCTATGGCATTGGGTTGTCCGTTGGCGAGTAGGGTAGTCCCTTCCACCGGATCGACCGCAATATCTACCTCCGGTCCTTCTCCATTGCCTACTTTTTCGCCATTGAAAAGCATAGGTGCTTCGTCTTTTTCGCCTTCACCTATGATGATGGTACCATCTATACTGATTCTATTTAAGTAGTGCCGCATAGCATCTACAGCAGCACCGTCGCCACCGTCTTTGTCGCCCTTGCCGACGAAAAATGAAGAAGAAATCGCTGCTAATTCCGTGACGCGAACAATCTCCAATGCTAGATCTCTGTAAGCCATATAGTCAATTTGTTTTGTAGTTGTATGATCTGAAATACTATATAAAAGACGACCAAAGCACCTTTTTTACCTATCCACCACTCACAGGCGGAATGATGACGACTTCTTCCATATCTTTTAAAATGCGACCATCTTTTTCGTAATCCGTACCCACAGCGAAAGATAAAGAACGCAATTGCTGAAACGCGGGATACTGCTCAAAAAGATGAGCTTTCAAATCCCCAATGGTCGTTGATTCGGCGATTTCTATCTCCATCTGAGCGTTGGGTAATATATCTTTGGCGATACCAAAAGCAAGCAGTTGAATGGTCATGATTGATAGTCGTTTAAGAAGGTTTGTAGGGTTTGCCAACTGAGCTGAGCGCAAGTTTTCCGAGCCGGATGATGTTGTACCGCAGCAAAAGCAGCCACTTCCTCTACCGGCGGTGTTGTCGTCGGATCAGATATGTAAGTTTCATACTGTTTTAGTAACACAAGTGCCTCGGTAAGGGGTCGATCATTGAGCGATTGGACTAGGAGGGAGGTCGCTGCTTTGGAAATGGCACAGCCATTGCCATGAAATGAAAAGTCACGAACGTATCCATTGTCGATATTGAAGTACAGATCATAGCGGTCGCCACAGAAGTAATTGTAGGCTTTTAGATGGTGCTGGCTATTTTTTTGATCGAAAAAGCGATGTGGAGAGGTGTTGTGCGCTAGTATAATTTCTTCATACAACTCTTTTAGCAAATCATCCATAGACACAAAAGTTAACGTGAACTTATCTATTCGCCAAAATAAAAAAGAGTTGTCAGACAGCAGCGACTAACAACTCTTTTTTATTCAAAAATATTGAGGAAGCACTAAGCAGCGGCTTCTATGGCTTGCTGATGGTAGGTTTTCCATTCTGTTTCTGAGAAGGATTCGTTACCCATCTTCATTTCCTTTGCATACTTTAATGCCTTGAGTGCTTCGTCCGGTTTACCGCTACCCAAAAGCGCGCGCCCGAATAGGAAGAACGCATCTTTGAGTGAGTTGATATTCGGGTCACCCTCAGCGAAATTGCGTCTGGTAAACAACTTAAATTCAAATTCGGCTTTCTCAAACTCACCTAGTTTGATGTAACATTCACCTTTCAATTTGCGTGACTTCCAGTAGATGGATTCATGTGCAATGGAGTTCTTGACGGACTTGTCCAGATCATCAATTGCTTTCTCCAGTTCACCACGCATGATGTAGATCAGGGCACGACCGTAATAAGCACCTGCATTATGTGGATGGAAGTTGATGCTTTTCGTGTAGTCGTAAATAGCGTCATCATAGTTTTTTAGTTGATGATTGATGAAGCCACGTCGTTCATACGCTAAGCCATGACGCTCGAATTTCTTAATCGCTTTGTTCAAAGCCGTTTTGGCTTCCTCCATGCTGCCTTCTTTGTCTAGCATTTCGCGACCTTTTCGATAGTTTTTGATAACCGTTTTGTCGCTGGAAGGCTCTATGGTGTGATGCTCTTTGATCCGTCTGTCCTCGATCAGCCATGCGCTCACACTACCAGAAATGGCAAAGTCGGCGATATAGTTGAGAAGGCTTAGCGTATTGCGCCATCGCTTGTGATCGATCTCATCTTTGACGTATCGAGGAATGACGATAGAGCACTTCGCTTCGTCGAAGATGTCCTCTATCTTGAGTAGTACTTGCTCTTTGTACAATACTTCCATCTTATGTTTGCACATCTCTATCGTTTTGACATAGCTGCGCTCATTGTAGAAGTCGAGCTGACCCGAAATGATTGCTTTGAATCCCATTTTATTGCTGCTGTTTTGATACTGAGTCCAAGTTCAATAATAAGCTAACCTACCGAAACATCAGAAGATGTGCTCACTGCACGTTTGAATTTAGTCGCTCTTTTCTCTTTGTCAGTATGAGAAGGTGTACTCTTAAGCTCAAACAGAACTTACTCCAAAAGTCGGAGACTGCTTAGTTATTTCACATTAGTTTATCTATGATACGCAATGTCAAAGCATGAATATCCATTGAAATTGGCGTATTTGTTGTATGAGGTGAAACGGCTAGCTTATTTATATACTTAAATTTAACATTGTTGGCTCTGCAAAGTTCCAAAATTTTTATTTACTTCGCAAATTTTTTTCGAAAATCTGTCTACCTGTTTGTTATAGGAGTTCTAAATCTTTTGAGTAAGCATTTCGATTTTAATCATTTGATTATCAGTTAATTATGATATTTTAATGCGAAGTAGACAAGAACTGTAAACTTCTATACTCATCCTGATAGATGTTAAAAAGTGAATGTGGATAACCTGAATTGTTGTGGAGTGCTGATCGGCTTGGAAATTGGAATAACCCAAAAAATGATTTGTAAACACGTTGTTAGGAAAATAAAACCAAGGTTAAATAGGTATTTATGGCAAAATTATTCGCCTGTTTCCCTCTTTGCGCGCTTCTGGGCTGTGGAAAAAATGTGGATAACTTCTGGGCAGTAGAGCGCACTTTCTTTAAATGTTAAAGTTTGACGCCCCCTTATTGCTCACTTACCGCTTTGCTAACGATCAGAGCAATTTATATCACTTTCTGTCTGTGAGTATTTGCTTCATTATTAAATAATCGTTAAGAAAATGTGGCAAATGAAGAAAAATCCTCAATAGTAGGAACTTATTGCCCTTTCTGAGCCTTCTATATATAACTACTCTCCTGAGAGGCTGAAATAGCATTCCAATACTTACCAATCAGGGTTACACTTACTCGCATCCTGTCTTCAAATTCAACCATCTTCCATCGAGCAAGGGCTGTGTGGTGAAAAGCAGTGCTTTCCATCTGCCCGTGCTTCGATGAGTATTATTTCAGTCAAGTACCTATCTACTTTGCTATCTTTGTGTTTTTTGGAAAAAGCGAAAAACGCGCATGATGCATAAAGTAGTGATCTATTCTTTCCTTTTGTTATCTTTTATAGGGTGTAGAGAAAATCTATCGTCACCTATTACTGATGAAGAACAGCAAACGTGGCAGCGACCGGAAGAAGTCTACGGACAGTTTTTCATCGACGTACAAACTGCTCCTGTTTTTCCAGACTCCAAAACATTCGTCGATTGTGTACCAAAAATGTCGGCAGCAGAAATACTAGCCAATTATGAGGCACAAAAGACGGTAGCTGATTTTGATTTGAAAGCTTTCGTATTGGAATATTTTGAATTGCCTAAACAATATGCCACCGACTTTCAGTCAGACACTAGCCGTGACGTACAAGCACACATCAATGTACTGTGGGATGTACTCACACGCGAAGCCGACCAAGCTGCTCCCGGCTCGCTCATCGCTTTGCCGAAGTCTTACATTGTTCCAGGCGGACGATTTGGAGAAGTCTACTACTGGGACAGTTACTTTACGATGCTAGGTCTAGGTGTAGCAGACAAATGGGACATGATCGAAAATATGGCAGACAACTTCGCTTATGTCATAGATACCGTAGGACATATCCCAAACGGCAATCGCACGTACTATTTGAGTCGTTCACAACCCCCTTTTTTCGCCCAAATCGTACATCTATTAGCAGAAGAGAAAGGCGAAAATGTATTGGAAAAATACTTGCCTGCCTTAAAGAAAGAGTATGCGTTTTGGACGAAAGGGATAGAAAAAGTAAACGCTACCAATCGCGCGCATCGTCGTGTGGTCTGGTTAGAAGATAACCGAACTTTGGCGCGCTACTGCGACGATTTAGATATTCCGAGACAAGAGGCATATAAAGAAGACATCGCTGCTGCTGCAGGTGGTGAGCTTGAAGCCGAAGTTGTCTATAAGCATCTACGATCTGGTGCAGAATCGGGTTGGGATTTCAGTAGCCGCTGGTTTGAGGATGCGGAAAATATCGAAACGATAGAAACAACAGACATCATTCCAGTCGACTTAAATGCCTTAATATATAGTCTGGAAATGACACTATCGCAAGCTGCACGAGCAAACAACAATCAGCAAGCCGCTCAAGAGTATGCACAGTTGGCTGCCCGGCGAAAAGCGGCTGTTCTGGATTACTGTTGGGATGAAGCGAGTGGGGCATTTCGAGACTATGACTATGTAGAAGAGAATGTAACGCCTGTTGTCTCTTTGGCGACTTCCTATCCTCTGTTTTTTGAAATGGCAACACAAGCGCAAGCAGACGCGGTAGCGGAAACTTTGGAACGTGACTTTCTAAAATTAGGTGGTGTTGTTTCTACACTCAATGCGACCGGAGAACAGTGGGATGCTCCCAATGGATGGGCACCTTTACAGTGGCTGACAATTCAAGGGCTACGAAATTATGGTCATGATGAGTTGGCGGAGGAAATCGCCCGTCGCTGGATTGATTTGAACATCAAAGTCTACAAAAATACAGGCAAGCTAGTCGAGAAGTACAATGTGATGGATATGACGCTAGAAGCCGGTGGCGGTGAGTATCCGGTGCAGGATGGATTTGGCTGGACGAATGGCGTGTTGCTGAAGCTGATGGATATTTATGAAGATAGGTAGCGATGATGTGTGAAAGATGATAAACGAGATAGTCTCGTATTTTTAATCACAAGTACACATCATCTAAAGCATATCGCTTTAGCCGTGCACTAGTTTTATGGCATAAAAAATAAAAAATAAAATGTAGATGAAAACTAGTAATGTTTTATCTTATATCGTATTGATAGTCAGCTTGTTTGCTTGTGTAGAAGAGACACGGGATACAGAGCAAGCGGCGGAAGAAAAAAACGAAGCGATGTCCGTTGAAACCGAAGCTAAGACATTCCCTGCATTCGATTGGCAAGCACATCGAGGTGGCAGAGGAAGGAGACCAGAAAATACCATTCCTGCTTTTATGCACGCGCTGACGTATCCTGAGGTGACGACTTTAGAGCTGGATTTGGCAGTGAGTAAAGATGAGTGGTTGATTGTCTCTCATGAGCCGTGGATGTCATCTGCTATCTGTCAGGATCCCGAAGGGAAGGAGATACCAGAAGCCGATGAGCGCAAGCACAATATTTATGAGTTGACGTATTCAGAGATTTCTAAATATGATTGTGGCAGCAAACTCAATCAGCGCTTTCCGTACCAGCGTCAGATGGTGGCACACAAGCCTCGCCTCAGAGATGTTGTCCTTACTGCCGAGCGACAACTCAAGGTCAAAGGACGCAAGATGTACTACAACATCGAAATCAAAAGTTCACCGGAAGGAGATGAGCAATTTCATCCTGCACCACGCCGTTTTGCGGAGCTATTGCTGAGCGAGCTGGAGCATCTAGAGATCAAAGATAGAGCTACCGTTCAAAGCTTCGATCCGCGTGCGCTAGAGGCTGTACACGAATTGGATGCCACATTGACTACGGCTTGGTTGATAGAAAACGAAGATGGATTTGAAGCCAATATGGAGCGTCTGAGCTATCAGCCGGAGATTTATAGTCCATATCATGTTTTGGTGGATGAGCCTTTACTGGAAAAGGCACATCAGCGTGATATGCTGGTCATCCCTTGGACGGTCAATGATACGACGCGGATGAAGGAGCTCATTGCTCTAGGTGTCGATGGTATCATTACAGACTATCCCAATTTGATAGAAGAGGTAGTGAAAGAGTAAAAATTGCAAAGTAGTGTAGTCACACACCACTTTGCAGTTCAGCATTTTACCAGTCATCTGTCCGAAATGGAGAAGCCGGAAGATGTTTTACATTGTATAAATTAGCTTCGTCAGGATTGTTGCCCCAAGCGTAGCGGACAGCTACTGGTTTTTTGATGGACTCGCTCCAGACAACGACTTGGTTTTTACCTTTAATTTCTGCTTTCGCCCAGACAAATTGTTTATCTGCTCCGGCAATCGCAAACTCTTGTAGCTCGCCATTTTTCGCCATCAAACCTTCACCGACTTCTTCAAAAGTTAAGACGATTTTCTTGCCTTTGCGCTTCATACTTTTGTAGACTGGACCAGATGCGACCAAGTTACTTTCACCATACGCCACTCGCCGTGCGCCCAACGCCAGACGATAGCCGACATCATGTTTGTTGCGCGGGTGGATGTCATCTGCTTCTCCTATGTCGATAATGACTGCTTGAGCTGTATTGGGGAGTTGTAATGTGGCGGACTGAGATTCGCGGAGCATCGCCCAGCCACTTTCTTTGGGTTGATCGTCGGCTTGCATAAAATTGGCGAGTTGTACCCATAGAAATGGAAACTCACCGACTTGCCAGCGTTCGCGCCAGTCGACGATCATGTCGGCGAATAAATCTTTGTACTGTCGAGCCTCTCCGGTATTGGATTCTCCCTGATACCAAATCACACCTTTGATCGGAAAATTCAAAATCGGATGGATCATTTTATTGTACAGCAACATAGGCGTGTGGTGCGGCGAACTATTGCCCAAGGTTTCTACGTAAGCTTGTCCTACTTTGTACTTCCATTCACTTTCTAACATTTTTTGCTCCTCTTCTCCTTTGATGGTGTAGTGCATATTGCCTTCAGCTAACCCATACAATCCACCACCACCACCGGTATCATCTACTCGCACAGTGATGATGTTTTCACCTGCTGAAAGTACATAAGGAGGCACTTCGTAGACGCGTGCTTCATTGTATTTTTGTTCTGTGCGACCGACTTCTTGTCCATTAACCCAAGTGATATCCGAATCGTCTATACGTCCCAAGTGTAGAACGATACCTTGACGTGCTTCTTTGGGACTCAATTCGATTCGTTTCCTAAACCAAACAATGCCATCCAATCCTTCCAAACCCACACCTTCCCAAAGCGTAGGTAACTTCATCGTTTTCCACAGCTTGTCATCGTATTTGTTTTGTGCCCAATACGCATTCTCACCTTGTAGACCACCGTCTTTTTCTGGTAGTTCTCCTAGCATCGACTTTAGTTCTGCTCTTTTTTTCTCCGCTAGTTTTTTTCGTCTATTATAGTTGATCTCAGCAGCAGACTTTACATCTTCATACCCCAAGGACTCGCCACTCATCCAGGCCTCAATGCGACTGCCGCCCCAAGAGGTATTCAACAATCCAATCGGCACACCGACCTCTTTGCGCAACTCTTTGGCGAAGAAATAACCAACGGCCGTAAAATTGCCGATTGTTTCTGTATCTGCTACCTCCCATGCTCCGGCTACTAGGGTATCGCTCGGCAGATCGCTGAATGTACGCTGTACTTTGATGTGTCGAATTTGTGTATCGTCAATATTTTTTTTCTCTAAATCGGCATTCATCGAGTTATCCAGTGTCCATTCCATATTGGATTGTCCAGAGCACACCCAAACATCGCCAAAAAGAATATTGGATAACTCAATTTGTTCTTGAGCTTGTGTGATAAGAATGGTATGTGGCGCACCGACGCTGGTAGGAGGCAATTGTGTTATCCAATATCCATTGTCGTCTGGCTGAGCGGTATACGTTTTGCCGTCAAAAGCGACATTTACTTCATCTGTCGAAGTTGTCCATCCCCAAATAGGTACAGTTTGGTCGCGTTGTAGAACAGCATTATCAGTAAAGGTACTCGCCACGCTCAACTGAGCAGCGACCGTAAAATAAAGCACGCAAAGCAGTCCTAGACTACTCCAATGTTTGATTGTCATATCGTTTTGTTTTTATTCGGTAAATTATCTACAATTCTTTCATATATCGAGTATCACAACTCCCATGCCCAGTATTCCCCATTGCGCCACAAAGCGACTCAAACCCCAGTTTTTTATACATGGCATTGGCAGCCGCCATCCGCTCCACAGTTTCCAGATAGCACTTTTGATACCCCAAATCTTTAGCGGCTGATAGACACTTTTCCATAAAATGTCGACCATAGCCTTTGCCGCGAGCAGCCTCTAAAAAGTAGAGCTTTTGCAACTCACAAGTGTCAGTGTCACCACCTTTGAGCGGCGCGATTCCACCGCAACCGATGATCTTCTCTGCCTCATCAGCGAGCACCCAAAAGGCACAACCTTTTTGCTGAGACATCTGGTACATATCATCTATTTCAGGATCCATAGACGCATAGCCTTCGCCGACGCACCCAAACTCAGCGAGTCCATTTCTGATGATCGTGGCGACGACTTCTATATCATTTGGTGCTATAGGGCGGATTTTCCAATTGGTGTTTATTTGCATAACTAAAGTGTAAGGTTTTACTTTTTGTTTGACATAGAATATGGACGCCCACCTTGATCTGCCACCCAATCTTCATTCGGTTCGCTACTCATCTGAAACTGAAGGTGACCACCATTTTGTAAGGCATCATGGCGAATGAATGTCTTGTTGTACGGTTGTCCATTCAAAGTAGCCGACTGAATATAGATGTTTTCTTGGCTATTGTCTCTTCCTTCGATTACGAATTCTTTGCCATTTTCCGTCGTCAGCGTCACTTTATCAAATAGCGGACTCCCAAAAACATATTCAGGTGTCCCAGGACAGACCGGATAAAAGCCCAACGCACTAAAGACGTACCAAGCCGACGTCTGCCCATTATCTTCATCTCCGCAATAGCCATCTGGCGTCGGCGCGTAGAGTTTGTCCATCACTTGGCGCGACCAATATTGTGACTTATAAGGTGCTCCGGCATAGTTGTATAAATAAATCAAATGCTGTATCGGTTGGTTGCCGTGGGCATATTGTCCCATATTGGAGATTTGCATTTCGCGGATCTCGTGGATAACAAAACCATAGTACGATTCGTCATAGATAGGTGGCATCGTAAATACTTCATCTAGCTGTTTGATAAAAGCCTCATCACCACCCATCAGATCGATCAACCCTTCCAAATCATGAAAGACCGACCAAGAGTAATGCCAACTGTTGCCTTCCGTAAAAGCATCACCCCATTTGACTGGATTAAAAGGGGACTGGAACTCGCCATTTTTGTTTTTGCCGCGCATGAGTTGATGAGTTGGGTCGTAGAGATTACGGTAGTTTTGAGCACGTTTTTGGAATAAATCGGCGATCATATCCGGCTTCTTCAAGGCTTTCGCCAATTTCCAAATCGCAAAGTCCGCATACGCATATTCTAGTGTCCGTGCTGCATTTTCATTGACGCCTACATCATAAGGCACATAACCTAATTCATTGTAATATTCCGCTCCATATCGACCGACGGAGTTGACAGGTCCTTTGCCACCTGTGTTTTTAATCATTGCCTCGAAAAGTGTTTCTATATCATAGCCACGAATACCCTTCAGATAAGCATCGGCTATGATAGAAGCCGAATTTGACCCAATCATACAATCTCTATGTCCTGGACTCGCCCATTCTGGTAGCCAACCACTTTCTTTATAGGTATTGACGAGACCTTCCATGATTTGGCTGTTCAGATCAGGATACATCAAAGTAAAGAAAGGAAAAACGGCGCGAAATGTATCCCAAAATCCATTGTCAGTAAATAGATAGCCAGGCAGCACTTCACCATTGTAGGGACTGTAATGGACGATCTGATTTTGCGCATCAAACTCATAGAATTTTCTAGGGAAAAGCAGCAAGCGATACAGACAAGAATAGAAAGTTTCGACATTTTTGATATTGTCGTCTTCTACTTGGATACGACTCAATTCTTTTTGCCAAACGTCTCGTCCCTCTTGACGTACCATACCAAAATCTTTATCACCTATTTCTCTTTCCAAATTCAACTCTGCCTGCTCCAGGCTGATGAACGAAGACGCCACTTTGACGTGGACTTGCTCGCCTTTTTTGGTTTTGAACTGAACGACTGCACCTACATGATCGCCTTTGTGCTGCGTAGAATGATGATAAATCGTGCTATCGCTCCAAGTGTAATTTACTTCAAAATCTTTATCAAAAACAGCGACGAAGTAGTTGTGAAAATTGTCTGGCACACCGCCATGATTGTTCCTACAATAGCCGATGATCTTGCGCTCTTCCGGGAAGATTTTGACCATCGACCCTTTGTTGTAAGCATCGAGTAGGATGTAGCTTTTCTCCGCTTCAGGGAAAGTAAATCGGAACTGCACTGCACGCTCTGTTGGTGTCATTTCAGCTGTCACATCATAGTCTGCCAGATAGACGCTGTAATAATGTGGCTGCACGACTTCTGCCTTATGCGAAAACCAAGATTGTCGTTTTTCTTCTTCGAATTCCAGCTTTCCTGTCATCGGCATCAGTGAAAATGCCGCATAGTCATTGATCCAAGGACTCGGCTGGTGTGTCTGTTTGAATCCTTTGATATGATAAGCGTCATAGGCATACGTCCAGCCATCGCCCATAGGTGCGGTCTGTGGCGTCCAAAAGTTCATGCCCCAGGGTCGTGCGATCGCTGGATAAGTGTTACCATTGGACAAACTAAATTCTGAGTCTGTGCCCATGAGTGGGTTGACGTATTGGACGAGATCGTTGGAGTTGACGATGTTTTGAGCAGTAGTGGAGGAAAATAAAAAGAGCAGGAAACAGGTGAGAGAAAGGTAGTTCATGTTGGTTGTTTTTCGTTTTTGTGACAGAACAGCTAAGAGCTTGCTGGGGATTTGTGATTCAAGCGAACGACACAAAATTTTATTTTGGTCAGCGAAGTAAAGGGATAAAGGGCTCCCTTTGCTGAGCGAAGAGTGATTATAGCCGTAGCTACATGAATGATGAGTAACGCAGAACAACGCTTGCCCCGATTTTCGGGAATAAAATTTTGCGAGTGCAGCCGAATTTTCAATTTCTCAACAAGCTCTAAAGGCAAAGATAGCAAAGAACACTACTTCCTGATGACCTAGTCATTCATGTACTCAAGATGATTGCTTAAGCTCAAATTTTCGCTGATTGGTTCTCTCAATTTCCCGTAAATCGACTTTATTTCCCGTTAAGTAGGTTTCTAGGTTTTGTGATTGGTGCAGTATAAAGCGGACTTTACATTTGTAGGGACATCCATTTTTTTCTCAACATCAATCATTCACAAAATGAAGATTTACACACTATTTAGAACCACTTTTACATTTTTTTTAGTTCTCTCTACTTACTCAATTACAACGGCACAAAGCGACTGTGGCAAAACTATTTTTGACAATGGAGGACCTTTAGGAACTTATGCAGACGCCACTTCACAGATTACTACTGTATGTCCTGATGATCCTGGCGCCCAGAATGTTTCTATTACATTTGCTACATATGCGGTTGCATCAGGAGACGTTATGAGCATATACGATGGGAACAGCATCAGTGAGCCACTATTGGCTACAGATAGTGATGGAGGAACAACTCCAAGCGACGCCCCAAGCAGTGGAGTATTATTAGCAAGTAGCACGAATATCTCAGGTTGCCTGACGATAGAATTTATTCCCAACGGCGATGGAAATAGTGCTCAAGGATACGAGATCGAAGTAAGTTGTCTAAATCTCCCTCGATTTAACTTAGATGGAGATGCTAGAATTGATGGTCGAATCGACTTAGCTTCAGTAGGCGACGGCAATCTTTTCATTGGTAGAAACGCAGGTATTAGTAATGATATAGGAAGCGGAGCTCCGAATGGATTGAATAATACTTTTATTGGATTTGAAGCAGGAAAATCAAATACATTAGGCTATAAAAACACTTTTGTAGGGGAAGGTGCTGGTCGATCTAGTTCTCAGGCTGGCTTTCGAAATACTTTTATTGGGGCTAATGCAGGTGAATTTGAAACTCGAAACGGAGCGGAGATTGTAGGCAGTCGAGATATTTCAGGAGTCGGAAGTGGTGCTAGAATAATAGGTGACGGTATTGATAATAGCTCCACGATAGGTTCAAACTCTTCTATTACTGCCAGCCACCAAGCTGTGCTTGGCAACAGTGCCACCCAAAGTATTCGTGGAACAGTCAATTGGACAACAGTCTCCGATGCGCGCTATAAAACAAATGTAGAAGAAGACGTGCCAGGACTAGCCTTTATCCAGCAACTGCGCCCTGTATCCTACTACCTTGATGTACCGGCTTTAGGTAAACAACTCGATGAGGATCAGTATGCCGAAAAAGGCGAAGAAAATCCATTTGCGCAATATTGGAAAGATAAAGCGAATGTGCGTTACACCGGCTTTATCGCGCAAGAAGTAGAAGCAGCCGCCGAAGAACTTTCCTTTGAATTTAGTGGAGTCGATCAGCCAAGAAGCGAAGTGGATATTTATGGTTTGCGCTATGGGGTATTTGTTGTACCATTGGTAAAAGCGGTGCAGGAGCAGCAGGAAGTAATAGAAGATTTAGAGGAAAAAGTGGCGAGATTGGAAGGATTAGTGAGTAGTCTGATAAAAGAATCGAATGTAATTACTGAACAAGTAAGCAGTGCTAATTTGCTACAAAATGCACCGAATCCATTCTCGGATAATACTACTATTCAATACTTCATTCCCGAAAGTACACAACGCGCACAACTTCAAGTCGTAAATGCGAACGGTCAAATTATCAAGCAAATAGAGCTGTCAAATGTAGTTGGGCAAGGTCAAGTTCGATTAGAGGCGAACACCTTAAATGCTGGCAACTATCGCTATCAGCTCATCATAGATGGTCGTATCGTAGATAGCAAACAAATGGTATTGACTAAATAAATTGCCTTTTTCATTACCGAATACACTCGCTTTAAATACCTAATGATCTTGGAGCGACAAGCTATTGAATTGGCTTGTCGCTCTCTTTTTGACATTCTTTCCATCAGAAAAAGCCGATATTAGCATTACTGAACACACCATCTTCGTAATGCCCAATATTTTTGAATTTCTACCATATTACACATTAGGTTTTCTCTCCCTAGTCGCTATCATTACTATTCTCTTTTTCTTTTCTACTCGTCCCAAGAAATGGGCATATTTTTATTATGCTGTGTATAGTTTATCAATGGGAGGACTGATCTTACGTGACGTATTGGTTATCCAAGAACAGCTGAGTGATATATCGATTTTAGTCACTATTAGTGTGTTGGTAGAAACGATTTCCGTGATTTTTTACGCACTCTTTGCTTACTATTTCATTGAAGATGTTATAGTGAAGAGCCGTCAAATATTCAAACCTTTTATTGTCTCCTGTATAGCCTTGATGTCTCTATATCTGCTGATCTTTTTCACTTTAAAAGTCATTGGGGTTGAGCTAGGAACACTGATCAAAATACACCAAGACTACCATTGGATAATTGCCACTTTTGGATCAGTTGGCATACTGTTTTTTGTACTTCGATTGCCTACTAGTCTAATGATTTACATTTTATTGGGGTCAGCTGCTTTAGCCATTGGTTCAGGCTTGACTATTTATATGAGTGACCCCAATTTTCTATTCATTGTGCAAGTGGATAACAGTATTTTTTTGAATAGAGAAGGTTGTGACATGACCTATTTACAAGTTGGAATACTGGTAGATACCATTGCTTTTAGCGCTGCGATGATAAAGAAGCATCAATATCAGCGAGATCAATTGCAAGCTGCCTTCGAGGAAATGAAGCGAAAAAGCGAAATGGCCCCGCAACAAGGAAATTCATCAGATACTTACGTAGAGGTTGTTTATAATGGAAGCAAGGTCAAGTTAAGTATCCAACATATTATTATGGTTCATTCTGATAAAATAGGACGGTTGGAAATATTTTTTGCAATAGGCAAGTTCAACCAGCAAATACAAAGTGCTTTTACTTATGAGAAATTTAACTCGTTGAAAGAAAAGCTTCAATTACCTGATTTCTTCGTTGCACGCAACCGCGCTCCTCAATGTATCATTCATCGAAAATACATTCAAGCAGTCTCCAATACGACCATCAAGCAGAAAAGTATCAAATATCAGGCAACTGCCACCATGATAAATGGAATGGAAGTAGTTATTTCAAAAAGTAAAAAAGTAGCATTCGAAGATTGGTATCAATTGTAATCTATGTTTTTACCATTCATAACTGTTATAGATGCTTACTATTATCTCAAAATCGCCTGATATAGATTGGCTACTTCTCAATACTCGCTTCCTCCTCACTCGCCACAGAAACACTCTCGATAGAAGGTGCCTTCCATTTGGCATAGCCGACATTGAGACTTTGAGCGACATTGATCGCTTTACCGCTTCTGCGTTTTTCGTATATCAATGCTAAAGTCATGATGACACTCGACAAGATGATGATATACAAAAGAATACCACTGTCAAAGCCAGGGACTTCCGCTTCTACAGGTATTGCATTGAAGAGAAGAATAGTAATGAGTCCGCGAGGCGCAATGAAGAGCTGAGGAAGAATATCTTTTCCGACAGCAACTCGAAGTATGACAAAGCGGATGATGTAAATGGAGGCAATAATGAGCCCACTGATCAACCCTACTTTCCAATCTACTAAGGAAGCTAATGAAATCGTGATACCAAAAATAACAAAGAAGAAGGTCCGAACGACAAAAGCCGTTTCCGCAGTCACGGTATGCAGACCTTCATAAATTTCTCTGGCATTTTTATAATTCAAAAACTGCCTGAACACTTTAGTCGGAAAGAACAATCGCATATTGGCAATCAACAAGCCAAATACCAAGATGATAATCAAGGACGATAAGTGCGCTAATTTCCCTACCGAATACAACAGTAAAAGTACTGCGATTAACAGAAAGAGTTTGACGTGCGATTTGATATTTTGAAATATGAGGACAATCGCATAACTCGCTATCAAGGACAGCACAATGGTCAGCAATACATTACCTAGATAAGCCACAACGCCACCGACGGGACTTGTCGCAGCATCTACGCCATGCTCACCGCTGTGTAATTGACTAATCAAGAAGTAAAACAAAATGATGCCTAGAATATCCGAAAAAGTACTCTCATAGATGTGAAATTCCTTTTTGGTTTCAGACAATCCTGTCACACTTGGAATGATGATCGCACTCGACAAAATGGACAGTGGCGTCGCATACAGCCAGGCTTTCATGGTTGTCATTTCAGGAATGAAAGTCTGCAAAATAAGTGCTGCTACCCAAGCTGAAATGATGAGTCCGACCAGCGCAATGGTGAATGCCTTGAATATGGGGACGAGCTTCTCTTGTTTCAATTCCAGCTCCAGAGCAGCTTCTAAAACAATCATAATTAGCCCCAAAATCCCCAGTACTTCGAGGACTCGAAAGAAATCTACTTCCCCAAATCCCATGAAGTCGATCCCCAATTTGAGCAAAATCCCCAAAATGATGAGCATCAAAACAGAGGGAATATTGGTACGTTTGGAAAGCTCACCGAAGAAAAACGATAAAATCAAAATCGATGAAGCTTCGATGATGAGGGGATAGGAGTCAAAAATGTCGAAAGTTTCCATATTTTTCTTTTAAAGGAGATTTAGGGTCAGTTGAAATAGAAAAATGAGATTAAGTTAAGACTTCACATTCATACTCACGCTCTTCTAGGCTACGAATGAGCTCATGTAAATGTTTTTCTTCTTTGACAGAGAGTTGAACGTGTAATTCTTGATTGTTGGTCGTTGAAGTTCGGATTTTAGGTCGATGATTCCAATCCAGATAAGGCAAAGACGCCAATAAGTCCAAAAATGCAGCATCTGCTTTTCGCTCCACGGGCGATTTGATCTGCAACGCATAAAATCCGCCCACTTCCTGATCGGTCAAGGTGTACCCTTTCTTATAAATATCTGTATAGTTGGTAAATGATCTGCCGTCTGTGGTTTGCAGATACAGCCCGAGTCTACCAATACGTGTGATGACGCCTTGCTGTTGATCTGTTTTTAAGCGTTTGCCGAGTGAAATCTGTTGGTTGATTTGCAGTAGCAAACCACTCAAGTAATGACGTAGGTAAGGAAAAGCAATTACTGCCAAACCACCAATGATAACGCCATGCAAAAGCGGATTGATAAGTACAAATGTACTGCCTATGATAAGCACCACTAGTGGCTCATAAATGAGCAAGATGACCTCTACCCAACGTCTAGTGCGCACTGCAAGGGGAGAGGTGATGGAGGGCTGAGACAGTCGGCGTTTCAAGAAGCGTAGGACAAAGTAACTGCCTATAAAAATAACCGCTTCTACCAGCAAATCCGACCAAGTAAATTGTTCTAAATTCATTCGGGTTGTTTTAACGCTTTGACTTCATGGCTTTGACTTTTTTCACGCTATCATCTTTCAAAAGCCGCTGATAATCAGCAGAATCCGCACCAAACATAGCAACTTTCCCACTATCATTACTATGTATGCTCCAGCCATATCTCTTGGTCAAAGGAGAAGCACGAAAGCAAGGCTGACCTTTGGAGAAAAATTTGTCTTTTTCTTCTTTCCATTCCAGTGCTTCTATCCCTTTTCTAGTCGCGTAGACGCTATACAAAACCTCGTCAGAAGTATACTCGTAAGGACGATTGAGTAGCATTTCATACTGATAGTTGGCTACTGATTTTTTGCTGCCACGCATAGGTGGCACTTCTCCTGATTCGATGGGGCAGTCCGGCGCGATCTCAATGAGTGTATTTTTGTAATTGGTGCTGTGCTCTTTCAATTTAATCGTTTTGCGTGAAAAATTGAAGACACGTAAATGTACCAAATTATTGATAATGCAGACAAATCAAATTGGTCTACAAAATAGAAAAGACCAAAGGGTCGTCCTTCGGTCTTTTCGATCTTATTTTATAGAAACACCAGACTAAGCGTTACGGTTCGTTGCATTCAAATCCTCAAACGCATGCACCAGTCGCTTGCTAAAGCTTTGCTCTGAGATGCGCAACCACTTTCTCGGATCGTAAACCTTCTTATTCGGCTTATCGTCACCCTCTGGATTGCCGATCTGCGTTTGTAGATAGCCTTTTTTCGCTTCATAGTAGTCACGCAAACCATCCCAAAATGCCCATTGCAAATCCGTGTCAATATTCATTTTGACCGCACCATATTCAATGGCTTCTCTGATTTCTTCGCGAGAAGAACCTGAACCACCATGAAAGACAAAATTGATGGGATTGGCATCGGTGTTGAATTTCTGCTGAACGTGCTCTTGAGAGTTTTTCAAGATGATCGGCTTCAACTCGACATTGCCGGGTTTATAGACGCCATGTACATTACCGAAAGCCGCCGCAATCGTGAAGCGCGGACTCACTTTCATCAATTTTTCGTACGCATAAGCCACTTCTTCCGGCTGCGTATACAATTTTGAGCTATCGACATCTGAGTTATCGACACCGTCTTCTTCTCCACCCGTCACACCTAGCTCGATCTCTAGTGTCATACCCATTTTGTCCATACGCTCTAGATAACGGACACAGGTTTCGACATTTTCCTCCAATGGCTCTTCCGACAAATCCAACATGTGCGAACTGTACAATGGACGACCTGTCTGTTCAAAATGCTTTTCACTCGCATCCAGCAATCCATCTACCCATGGCAACAATTTTTTCGCACAATGATCCGTGTGTAAAATAACTGTGACACCATAAGCTTCAGCTACTGCATGAACGTGTTGTGCACCGGATACACCACCGATGATAGCTGCTTGCTGTCCTTCATTGGACAAGCCTTTTCCGGCAAAGAAAGAAGCTCCACCATTCGAGAACTGAACAATGACGGGCGAATTGATTTCACGAGCTGTTTCTAATACCGCATTGACACTATTCGTTCCCACCACATTGACGGCAGGTAGCGCGAAATCGTGTTCATTCGCGTAGTTTAGTAATTCGGTGACTTCATCGCCATGCAAAACGCCGGGACGAAATCGAGTTTTAGATATAGACATATTATATTTTTTGAAATTAGGAACTAACTCGAAGTTAGCTGTACTAACAGATAAACTCATGGATAGAATAAGCTTTACCAAAGTAGCTTTTCTACCTTGCCGCCCGCAACTTTAGCAAAGCACGGATAAACTGAAATGGTCCATAAGTCATTGGGTCAGTACAGTTAGCTCCTAACTTTTTATTTGTATAACTAATGACACTCTATTAGAGACTCACTAGCTGCATAAATGATTTTTGATTAACGTCAAGAGGAGAAGGACAAGATGCCATAGCTGATGTTCTTAATACCACTGAACAGGCTAACAGCTAATTATATAATCTCCTGCTCCGCCAAATACCGCTCCGCATCCAAAGCTGCCATGCAACCAGTGCCCGCAGCAGTTACCGCTTGACGATAGACATTGTCTTGCGCATCGCCACTAGCGAAGACACCTTCGATATTTGTTTGGCTGGTACGTGGTTTGGTAAGAATATAGCCTGTTTCGTCCATATCCAGCCAGCCTTTGAAAATATCTGTATTCGGTTTGTGACCGATGGCAACGAAAAAACCTTTTGCTGGAATCGTACTTTCCTCTCCGGTCTGATTGTTTTTGACACGCACGCCTTCCACTTGCTCTTCGCCTAGCACTTCTACGGTTTCCGTATTCCAGTGGATGACGATATTGTCGGTTTTCTTGACACGGTCTTGCATAATTTTGGAAGCGCGCATCTCATCGCGGCGCACCAGCAAATGCACTTTAGGACTCAATTTGGACAAATACATTGCTTCTTCTGCTGCCGTATCGCCACCACCGACGACGACCAGCTCCATACCTTTATAAAAAAAGCCATCGCAGACCGCACAAGCAGACACACCACGATTGGCGAGCCGCTGCTCAGATTCTAGGCCTAGCCATTTTGCACTCGCACCTGTTGAGATAATGATACTATCGGCATGAATTTCTGTACCATCCTCCGCCCATACTTTGTGAGGCGTAGATGTAAAATCCACTTTGTCAATCAGTGCATAGCGAATATCTGTTCCAAAACGTTCCGCTTGCTTCCTGAAATCTTCCATCATTTGCGGTCCCATGATGCCATCCGAATAGCCGGGATAGTTTTCGACATCCGTTGTTGTAATCAACTGACCTCCAATCTGCTGTCCAGTGTACAATACTGGTTTCAAATTTGCTCTAGCGGCATAAATAGCTGCGGTATAGCCCGCAGGACCTGAACCTATAATTAAGCAGTGAATATGCTCTGCTGCCTTTGACATAATTAATTTATTTTATTTGTAGGGACAAAATTAATGTTCTTTTCGACCCTAACAACAATGTGAAGGTGTAAAAGGATGAAGAAGTGAGTACTTGCTGTACAATCTTTACAGGAGTGTTAAAATTAAGAATATAGTATTGTAAGCTCGGCTTATTGGTTTTGATGAACTGAGCAATTGAAGAATTGACGAGCCATAAGTAATTTTACGACTCATCAATTTTTCAGTTTTTCAATTCATCAACAAAAATCACTCGCACCACGTCGTATCCCTCCTCCCACTAGACGTACTCAGCATGAAATAGTCATCGATTCCTTTTTGCAAATCAAAATTGCGGCGCTGATAAGTCGGTGTGTAGCGCACGGTGTCCCAATAAATCGTATTTGGCTGAGTGGCGCGTAAGTCGTTAGTTTCGATCATAAAGTCATTGAGTAGCTGTTGATAATGAGCTAATGTATCTTGTAAAGACTCTTCACCAGCTAGATTGGTCAATTGAAAAGGGTCGGTTTTTACGTTGTATAGTTCCTCCGCAGGTCGCTTCCCGAATGCTAACTGAAAATAATCAACTGCTCCTTTTTTCCCTTCGCGATCTAGGATCTCAAACTTCGTAATCGAGTTATCTACATCTCCATATTGCCCGACAGATTGATGCACCTCAGGATCACCTGCAGGATAGCGATTTGGCTCGAAATTGCGGATGTACAAGTAGTTGTGTGTGCGTACGGCACGCATTGGATAACTGAGGTCACCTTTTCGGGCATTGGCATGGCGTTCGCGTTCTAGGAAGATTTTGGAGCGGTCGGTGTCTTCCTTTTCGCCTCTCAGGAGTGACCATATCGGCTGACCAGACATATTTTTTGGTACTTCGATACCAGCTGCTTCCAGAAAACTAGGCGCGAGATCGATAGAATTGACAAAGGCTTCGATTGTTGTTCCGGCTTTCACTTCACCTTTCCAATAAACAGCTAGTGGCATTCTTGTACCATAATCATACAAATTAGCTTTGGCGCGTGGAAATGGCATTCCGTTGTCGCTAGTCATTACAATTATAGTATTATCTAATTCACCATTTTCTTCCAGCTGCCGAATAATATGTCCACACTCTCGATCAAATCGTTCTACTTCAAAATAGTAGTCCAATATATCATTGCGGACACATTCTGTATCTGGAAAAAAGCCAGGTACTTTGACCGCATCTCGGTTCATCCCGACCAGCGTTCCGGTATTGGTGGTATACTTGCGATGTGGATCTTGACTCCCAAACCAATAGCAAAACGGCTGATTTTTGGGACGTGCTTTCAAAAAGGCTTTAAAGCTATCGAAATGTTCGCCAGCTGGATTGTGCTCGTAGCCACCTGCTTCATGATCGCCGGGTCCCCAACCTTTGCGTGCCTTGCCTGTAAAATAGCCGTTTTGACCTAAAGTCCGGACATAATTGGGTAGATGCCCCGGGAAGACAGACCATAGATTACCCACACTTTCATTTTGATGTGGATAGCGACCAGTCAGAATAGCCGCGCGAGAAGGCGAGCAAGAAGGCGAGGCACAATAGGCATTTTGAAAAACTGCTCCTTCAGATGCCAAAAAATCAAAAGTTGGTGTTTGAACTACCGGATCGCCATAGATGCTAGCGTGTGGATAAGACCAGTCATCGGCAATGAGGAAAAGAATATTGGGTTGTTTTTCAGGTGGAAAGATGAAACTGCTCCAAGCGAAGAGAAGGAAAAAGGCTAGGTACTTCATATTGTAAAGTTGGTTGATTGGGTTAAGATAATAAAAGACTGTCTTATTTTAGGCAAAAAAATTACATATGACTATTCTCCTAGCTCCCGACAAATTTAAAGGTTCGCTTAGTGCAAAAGGTGTTTGCGATGGGTTGGCAAAAGGCATAAAAGCATTTTCAGCAGGCTCAAAAATCTTGAAAAAGCCAATGGCAGATGGCGGCGATGGCTCGTTGGCAGTTTTGGGCTATTATCTGGAGTTAGAAACGATCACTTTGGAAGTACAAGCTCCGCTAGGTCGGTCTATTTCAGCGAGTTACAAAAAGCAGGATGATAAAGCATACATTGAGCTGGCAGCAGCTTCTGGTTTAGTGCTCTTAAAGCCAGAAGAACGAAATTGCCTACTGACTTCTACTTTCGGCACAGGTCAGTTGATTAAAGATGCCATTCAAAATGGGGCAAAAACGATCTATTTATTCATCGGTGGTAGTGCGACCAATGATGGTGGCGTCGGCATTGCTCAGGCTTTGGGGTATCGGTTCTATGATGAAAATAGACAGCAGTTAGCTCCAATAGGTGAAAATTTGATACGTATTAATCGAATCGACAGCCAAGATGTGTTTTTCGATAGTAATCAAGTCAATATCAAGGTCATCAGCGATGTCAACAATCCATTTTATGGCAAAAATGGAGCAGCTCATGTTTATGCTATGCAAAAAGGTGCGTCAAAGGAAGACATTGAGTTACTAGATGAAGGATTGAAAAGTCTAGCTCACCAACTAATCAGTCATGGCTTTCAAGATATGTCAACAGTAGCAGGAAGTGGCGCAGCAGGTGGAGTAGGAGGGGGCGCAATGTCTTTTTTAGGAGCAGAATTGATGTCTGGGATTCAGTTTTTTCTGGAACTGACGGACCTAGAAAGTGCCATTCAAGCTTGTGATGTGGTGGTGACCGGAGAGGGAAAATTAGATCAGCAGTCGCTACAAGGCAAAGTTATCAGTGGTGTTTATGAGCAAGCAAAATATCATCAAAAGCCAATCATCATTGTCTGTGGAGATGCAGATCGGGCAGTAGCGGCTACTTTGGATATTCAACAATCATATACTGTATTGGAGGAATCTGATTCCTTGGCGGACGCGATGGAGCAAACAGCAACTAAGCTGTACGAAATTGGACTAAAAATAGGCGATTTGCTGAAAAACAAGTAATTATCTGTTGAGTCGATGGTTAAAATTGGGAGCTTGTGTAGGAGAAAGGAGCACGACTGAGAATCGAGGGTGTAAAATTCTAAATTGGTACAAAATTTGTAAGACGTAAATTGTATATCGTTTGGAAAATGCCTACTTTAACCAATTATTTACCAACTATAATCATCATCTGAACATCCAATGTCAGTTTTTAATTGGCGCATCGAAAGGCAATATTTATGCTAGATAAAAGTGAAGCAGAAAAAAACAATCAATTCAAATTTAGAGCTTTAAAAGTCTACTCTTCTACGGAATGGCTCGCCGATAATAAAAAGAAATATCGTCAAGTCTTTGATAGATACGAAACCACCTATGTCTACGCCGAACTCTCCTTTTACAATAAACTATTCGACGAGGATGACTGGGATGTCAATGTAGAACTCAAATGCTTTTCTGTAGAAAAAGGCAAGGCAGAACTATGCGCTTTAGACTTTCATCGAAAAGTAAATAAGTATGACAATGTTGTCTACATCCGTGAAGGCTGGGGCAATAAATCTTATGGTGCATTTTGGAAGAAAGGAACGTACTATTGGGAAGCTTGGGTAGAAGAGGAAAAAGTAGCTACTAAATACTTTTATGTAGAGGAAGCAGAGAAAGATGACTTTCAAGAAGAAAATGCCTACATCGGGGTAGAATCGGTCAAGCTGTACGAAGGACCCTACGATGATTTTCCGGTAGAAGAACGCGTCTACTATAAGGAGTTTGATACAGAAGATACGCGCTACATCTATGCAGAAATTTCACTCAAAAACTTACACGTCACTCAGGACTGGCAGTGCGAAGTGTTCACCAAGTTTTATAACAACGCACGCGAACTCAAAGGCGAGATCGTCAAGCTGCAAAAGATAGAAGCCGGGACAGATACTGTCCTTATCACGGCTGGCTGGGGTTCTAATGTCAAAGGTTCTTGGCGCGCCGATCAGTATACCGCAGAGGTGATTTTTTTGGACAAATTGGTCGCTAGCGTCGCTTTTAAAGTCGGCGAACTATTCGAGGAAGGTATCAATCAGGTTTATGTGCCTTATCAAGATGCGCCACTTTCTATGTCTTCCAATGAAGATGATAAACTGACTTTTGAGGAAGTCATGATGGAGTTAGATGCGCTGGTCGGGCTGCAAGAAATCAAGCAGAAAGTCCGCGAGCACGCGCAATACTTACAGTTCTTGCAACTACGTAAAGACAAAGGCTTCGAGGAAAAAGAAGAGGTCAATGTTCATTCTGTTTTCATCGGAAATCCGGGTACGGGAAAAACGACTGTGGCGGGTATGATGGGGCGATTGTATCGAAAAATGGGGTTGCTTTCCAAAGGTCATGTCCACGAAGTAGATCGCGTCGATTTGGTAGGCGAATACATTGGACAAACAGCTCCAAAAGTCAAGGAAGCCATCGAAAAAGCTAGAGGCGGTGTTCTTTTCATCGACGAAGCTTATGCGCTGGCTCGTTCTTCGGATGATCGCAAAGATTTTGGTCGAGAAGTCATCGAAATCCTCGTCAAAGAAATGTCCAATGGCAAAGGTGATCTAGCGGTCATCGTAGCTGGCTATCCGAAAGAAATGAATGCTTTTCTGGACTCCAATCCGGGACTGAAATCTCGTTTCAAACATTACTTCGAATTCAAGGATTATTTGCCACAAGCACTCACTAAAATCGCACAATATGCGGCGCGAGAGAAAGCAGTCGTCTTAGAATCGGACGCTACCAAAGCCATAGGCGACCTCATCACAGAAGCCTATCGGACACGGGATCGTTCCTTTGGGAATGCTCGATTTGTACACGATTTGATAGAAAAAGCCAAAATTCAATTGGGACTACGCGTCATGTCCAATGAAGCACCACAGCAGCTAGAAAACACGACACTAGAAACGGTCATTTTATCGGATGTACAAAGCGTCGATATCAAGCCGCAATATGAGTTGCCAGACATCCCTATCGATGAGGCTTTGTTGGAGCGTTCTATGAACGAACTCGATCAACTCATCGGGATGAAAAAGGTCAAAGAGCAGATCAAAGAATTGGTTAAGTTGGTTCGTTTCTACCGAGAAACCGGGCGAAATGTGCTCAATAGCTTTTTTCTGCATACTGCATTTGTCGGTAATCCTGGAACTGGAAAAACGACTGTGGCACGCATCCTGACTAGCTTATACAAGGCATTAGGTGTACTCGAACGCGGTCAGATGATCGAAACAGATCGACAAGGACTGGTCGCCGGATATGTAGGACAAACGGCCATCAAAACCGCCGAAAAGATAGAAGAAGCGATGGGCGGCGTGCTTTTCATAGACGAAGCTTATGCGCTAAGTATGCGCGGAACGTCTACGCATGGCGATTTCGGAGATGAAGCCATTCAGACTTTGTTGAAAAGGATGGAAGATCATCGTGGTCAATTTTTCCTATTTGCTGCCGGCTATCCGGATAATATGGAAGCCTTTCTGAAAGCCAATCCTGGACTGAACTCTCGCTTTGATAAAATTCTAAAATTTGATGACTATACGCCGGTAGAGTTGATGGAAATTGCGCTTTTCATGCTTCATCAAAAAGATATTTTTCCAACGCCGGAGGCCAAAGAGCATATCGAACGCTATCTCGCTTTTCTATACGAATACCGCGATAAATATTTTGGGAATGCTAGAACCGTCCGTCAAGTTGTTGCCGAAGCGATCAAAAATCAGAATCTACGCATCGCCAGTTTGTCGCTACAAGAACGCGAAAAGGTCTCTCCCAATGTATTAACACTAGACGATGTAGCAAGCTTTACGTTGAGTAAGGAAGATGGTGTGTTTGGGCGGAAAGGGATTGGTTTTCGGAAGCGGGGGTAAATTTGTCCGAGAACTTGTGTCAATAACTTGAATTCAAGTAAAGTCGAATTGTAGACCCTTTCATCTAAGACACACATAACTCTGTCCACTTGTACTCTTTGACACAAATAACGCCTGTATTCCTTTACTGCGTTCAGCATATCTTTCTTTGAACCTCATCTTTATACCAAATTCAATGATGAAGTACGTAAATAGGAACTAGATTATTATGAGGCTAATGGAGGCGAAAAGCACAGTCCTAGCGGTAGCTAAGGCGAGCATTTTCAACGAAGAGTAGCTTCAAAAGAATCGGTTTAGGGAATTTGTAATAAATAAGGTAACCAATCTTTTGAGAATTATCGCGAGCGAATACAAGGAGCGAAGAGGGAGCATAGCCTTCGCTACACGACTGATAAGTAACGCAGTAGTCGTTCGTGAGAAAATCAAAAACGGTTAGATTATATTTTACAACTTCCCTTATACACGTAATTTGTTTTTGAAATTGGTATTAGACTTGTAATTCTAAAGATGAGGTTCTTTTTCTCTCTTTTTCATCTCCATCTCCTACACCATGTCCAATACCTCCTCCTGATGGCGCCACAATGCTTGAAAAATAGCATTCTCAGCATGTAACGCCTCAAAACTCCCTTCCGCCACCACTCGACCTTGATCCAAAACATAGATATAATCGAATTGCGGTAGCAAATGCAAACGGTGCAGAGAAGAGATGATCGCTTTGTCCTGAAACTGCTCAAACATCGCTTTGTAAATCAGCAATTCGGTCTTCGGATCGACACTACTCGTTGGTTCATCTAGCAAAATAATATCGCTAAATTTCGCCACAAAAACACCGCGCGCCAATGCCAGTCGCTGCTTTTGACCACCAGATAGATTGACGCCTTTTTCTTGAATATTCGATTGCAAGCCTTTCGGTAGTTCTTTCAAGACTTGCTCGAATTGGGCAGTTTGCAAGGCATTTTCGATCTCTTTTTGCTCAAAAGGTAAGCCTAAAGTGATGTTGTACTCAATCGTATTTTCAAATATTTCAGGTTCTTGTGGAAAGAGGGTGACGTGATTGTTGATGATATTCAAACCACTGTGTGTTGCGCCACCTGCTTTCACAGTCGTACCAGCTTCTGCTTCATACAGACCACGTAGCAATGCCAAAAGCGTACTCTTTCCACTTCCACTTTCTCCAATCAAAGCGATGCGTTGTCCACGATGAATGTCGATATTCACATCTTGCAAGCCACGCGTTCGTTTGTCGCCATTTTCTAACTGAGCAAAGTCATTATTGTCGTGAGAAAAATTGACTTGACGCACTTGAAGCTGCTTCCAATTTTGGGGTAGTTTTTCAGAACTGACAACTGTATTCTGATTCGCAAAATCTGTCTGAATCGCCTCCACACTTTTGATGTCCGTATCGTACTGTACGACTTGGGTGTAGAGATAAGCAAAGTCATGAAAAACGCTGCTGAATTGATTGACGTACCCAATAAGCGTTACCAAACCACCAATTAAAAACACCTCACCTGGCGTCCAATTTTGATAGATATAACCGACCACCGTGATCGCATAAATCAAAGCGACCAACATATCCGTCGTGAACCATTTCCATTCATTGACAATCACTTTCCTGCGGAAAGGCGGAAAGATATGATCGACACGCTCAGACAAACCTTTTTCCATCCGCTTTTCTAGGCGAAGCGTGATGACGGTTACAATATTTGAGAGACTATCAAAGAGGGTTGAGGAAACGACGTGTTCGCGCTCATTGGTTTCATGAGCCGCTTTGATGTAGTGTTTATCAAATTGGAAAATGAGATAGACAATGAGAATGCCCAACGCCACCGCAATGCTTCCAAATAAAGGCGAAAAGTAGATGATAGCAATGAATGCAAACGTAAATTTTCCGAACGTGTGTACATATCGAGAGCCCGTATCCAGAAAGGACTTTAAAGCTTCATAAGCTTTACGGATACGGTTGATGGTTTTGCCACTATGATGATCTTTATGCCAACCGACAGGCAAATGCACTGCTTTATGATACAAGTCTTCCAAGTAGTTTTTACCGACTGCAAATGCCAGCTCCCGCTCCATCACACGACCTTTCCCATGAAATACCCAATCAACCAAATGCACCAACAAATAAATGCCTGCATATATCCACGCGTAGCGCAACGCATCTGTACCTTCCGTCTGTAATTCGTCGATGAACCAGCCCCAAAAAATCGGGTAAGTTGCCACTGCCACATTACTCAGAATGAAGAGCGTATAGGTCACTAAAAATTTTTTGCGATGCCCTTGAGCGTGCTGCCAGGCTTTGCGCATGATAGCCGCGTAGGGATTTTGATAGCCGTTCGTTTTCGACATGAGGGAGTTGAGTTTGACTTTAAAGTTAGGTTCAACTCCCTTTTGAGTCAGAAAAGTTCCAGAGGCAGGAAATTTAAGCAGGTTCAAGTTCAGCAGAAAGTGACTGCCGAATGTAGTAATTCACTTTTTTGAGAATGTGAAAGATAGAAGTCAAATCTTGTTGAGTAGCATCGTAGGCGAGACTCTTACTGTAAGTGTTACCATTTAAGATAACAAAAAACCAAAATCGCCCAACAACATAAGTGCCATACAGTGGATAGTCATGTCCTTTTGCTTGATTTGCTTTTTGAGCGGCAACCATGCCCATCAGTAGTTGACCCATTGGGTCGGTGCTCACATTGGGTTCTGGTTTATACTCATGTAGTGCAAAAAAAGGTGTTCTAGGAATCTGCTTTCCAGTTGCTACTAAAAAGTCTAGATTGCCAGAAACAGTTATACTTTCATCAACCTTTACAGATAATTGTTGCTCTAAAAATGAATTGTACAGATCTGTATCATAGTCAACCAAACTCATCAATGGTCCAATAAAATAGAATTTAATGGCAGCTTCATTCCAAAATGCTACTTTTTCCGTCAATCGACGCTTCAAGTAAGCAAGTTGCTCTTGCTCTTTTTCTGAAATATCTCCATCTGCAGCCAACCAATCGGTCATCAAATCGCTATCTTCTTCAGGTACAATCCCGAAAACTTCTTCTACTTCTTGTGTCTTCCAGTATTTGAATGATTTGCTATACTCCTCCATCATCTAAGTATTTTATATTCTAACAGAAGTAATCAAATTAAAGTTAGCAAAAAAGTCGAAATACTCACTCTCCACTCATCCAATTCTTAAACTCTACCAACCGATCAATCGGCACAAATACATCAAAGCTCGGCGGTGGTTTAAGCTGCAACTTCAAGCGCGTAGAAGAAAAATAATAAGCTTCTTGAATCGCGCTTAACTGAACGATAATTTTGCGATTGACGCGGTAAAATTGATCAGTGGGTAGTTGAGTGATGAGCTTTTCTAAAGTGTAGGAGACATCATACGTTTGTCCTTGATAGGTGGTCAGAAAAGTGCTGCCTTGTTCGCTGTAAAAGTAGGCGATGTCTTTGGTTTCGATGGCTCGGATTTTTGCACCGACATGAACGAGAAAGCGTTGTTTAGAAGGTGTTGTTTGTTGTTGAACAATGGTTGCTAATTGCTGATAATCAATAATTTGGGTTGGTACTTCACCCTGCGTATGCCATTTCCTAAATTTATCAATACTCGCTTTCAATTCCTGTTGCCCAATAGGTTTTAACAAGTAATCGACGCTGTTTTGCTTGAACGCTTTTAGAGCATATTGATCGTAGGCAGTCGTGAAAATAATAGGTACTTGAATCTCAATTTGCTCAAAAATATCAAAGCTGCTACCATCCGCAAGATGAATGTCTAAGAAGATTAAATCCAACTTTTCTTGATGATTGGAGAGATAAGCAATAGCCGTCACTACATCTGATAAACTATCGACTACTTCCAATTCGGGTGCTGTTTGTTGTAGCAGTCGTTTGAGGCGATTGACGGCGAGTTCTTCGTCTTCGATGATGATTGTACGGATCATAAACCCTCCAATTTTATCAACGGCAAAGACGCCACATACTCATCATTTCGTTGTTGAAAACAAGGCAAACGATCTGTCAGCAAACGATACTTTTCTAATATATTTTGCAAGCCTTTTCCAGTGCTTTCTACAGGCATATTTCGATGCTGAATATTGTTGGTCATGACTAGATTTCCATCTTCATTTTTGAGGGTGATTGTTAGTGGTTGTGTACTTGAAATGATGTTATGCTTGACCGCATTTTCAAATAATAATTGGAGGGACAAAGGCGGAATAAATTGTCTTAAAGCTTCTGCATCCAATTCAATTTGCATACTCAAATCATTGCCGAAGCGAATTTTGTGCAAAAATAAATACGACTGTAAAAAATCGACTTCTTGTTGTACCGTCACGACGGCTTCTTGATTGATGTCCAACACATACCGATAAATACGCGAAAAATGCTGAATAAACTCATCGGCTTTCTCCAAATCTTCGTGTATCAATTCGGACAGGACATTCAAGCTATTGAATAAAAAATGGGGATTGACTTGTTGACGTAAAGCCGTGAGTTCCGTCGTTAGTTTTTCTTTTTCGAGCCGAGAAATGGAGCGTTCCAGCTCCTGATTGCGCTGAAAACTTTCCCAACCTTCGATCAATAAAAAGACTGCCAAACACTGAAAAAAGCTAACAATGAAGGCAAATTGAAGGAAAGGCTCAACTGTCTTGACAATAGAAGGCGGTCCTAGTACTATATTGGCGAAGGTGGCTAAGAAGGTGGCTGCAATAATGATCACAAAATTAGCAGCCAATCGCGCGAGTAGCCGGTCTTTCCAAGGTAATTGTTTATTGAAATAGTTAATGGCATTGGAAAAAATGATAAATAACAATCCAAAGTTGGTTAGTCCTCTGACTGCCATTTCGCCTATGGCTGCCCAAAATTGAAGGGTAAATCCTTTGAAAGTAAAAAACAGGACAAAAGAACTTAACAGAATCAGCGTCAGCCAAATCACCAAAAACAACATGATCTTGGGTGGAATCTTGAACTTCATACGCTTTGGAGTTGAGGTTGTACAATAGAAGAGTCGGCTGACCAACTCATCACTTCCACCAGCTCTTTTCTTCCTCTCACTTCCAGCGGTCCGTGAGCCGATACATCACGCTGACAATCGGGCGAAAGATGTAGCACCAAAGTCGCATCGAATACGAAATCTCGCTCCAAAATTCGGCATTGTCCGCAGAGGCGAGAACCGACATTTAGCGCATCGCCATGAAACGCAATTTCCCGCTTGATGTCGCCCACTTCTGTCACTGAAACTTTGCCTTTGCTCACGCCGGCTTTGAATTCGGGTTGCACGCCAAAGTGCTTAAAATAGTACACTTTCCGATTCAATAACTTCTTGCGATAGGCTTCGTACAACTCTAAAAATGGGATATACTGATCGGATGACTTCACGCGCCAAGTCAGGATGGCTTCGTCACCTACATATTGATAGATTTCAGCGTCGTATTTCAATACTATATCTGTCAAATCTAAGAAGCAAGATTTGATCAATCGGCTATAATTTTCATGCCCCAATTCTTCGGTCAGCCCAGTCGAGGATTTCAAATCTAAAAACATAAAAACGCGCTCTTCCACTCTTGGACGATGGTATTTGCCAAAGAACATATTGCGTAGCACGCGCTCCCCAAATTTGTAGCGCACTTGTCGAAAAAAGTTAATTAACAAGCTGACGATCAAAAAGTAAAAACTGCCAATCCAGAAGCCATTGGTAGTTCTAAACAGTGAATTATC
>JBCDHX010000044.1:0-39295 GCA_038749535.1 Bacteroidota bacterium | reverse complement strand
TTTCTAGACCTTTTGATTCGTTTTGGGGTAATGCCAAAATGAATAGCCCGTCGTCTTTGCCTGTCCCGACTCTCGGGGAGACAAATACCATGCTCATGTCGCTGAAAAATTGAATCATTTGATAAATCAAAGAGCAAAAAGAAATTTGATGCGTTTGCCCTATAATTTATAGATCATAGTCCATGACTCATGATGATATCAATAGCCGGAGACACCTTCGATCATGCTTGTAAAAGAAGAAAGATTGAATTTTACCAATAAATAGCCGGCGATAATCAAAAAAGCGATGATCATAAACAATCGTCGATTGGAATTTTTGACTTGCTTTGATCTAAAGTTTCGGTCTACTTTATAGCCACTCGTTTTGCTACGAAAACTACTCGAAATCCGACGTTTCACCTCTTCTGCTGAGTAGTCTTCCTCTTTTTCAGCACGCTGTACACGTGCTCTTAGCTCTTCCTTTTCAGGATCATAGAATCGAGCTTTATATTCGAATCTTTGCGGTTTGGGTGTTCTAAAGAAGCGTAATCCTGCCATGTCAAGCTATTATTTTTTGTGAAAAGGGGTATTAAATAAGATGCAATTAAAACGAAAAGTGTTGTACGTTCGTACTGATACAAACAACAAAATCTATCGTTATCACCATAAATTTACAAAATAGTCCGCAGTACGGGAACATCTTGTTGAGACCAACTCATTACTTTCGTAAATAGAGCGTCAAAAAAGGACTTTGGTAGAAAGAGGACTTTTTTGTTTTCTTATTTTTGTTTTTGAATTGATTGATAATCAGTGGGTTGTGAAGTTAGACTATAATATTGACCCAGTCATCAACTATTTTCAAAAACAGGACTTGTCGAAAACTTGAGTTTCCGATAGGTGTTTACTATTTACATTCAATCTAAATAAAAACATTCCGAGCATTTTTCCCTCAGTGCTAATTCAATTAGACGATCAAGCTTTTATATATTTGCAGAACTTTTTGAAAATCAAAAGAATAGCAGTCAAATGTAACCCTTTAGATTTGAACTATTCTTCTGGATATAAAGAAAAATTTAGAATGAAAAACGTCTCACAACGACTTTCGATCTTTTTTATTTTGTTGTTGGCTCACGTTGAGGTTTTCGCTCAAGGAAACTATGCAAGTGGTGAGAGTTGGTTGACTTATGGCTTGGTTGCTATCATCGCCATCATCGTCCTATTTTTCATCGTACAAGTAGGAGATAGCTTTTTATCATTGGAAGCACAGCAACTAGGCGTAGATCAGGACAAGTCCAATGTTTCCATTTTCCCAACGTGGAAAGAGATAGCAGGTCGTCGTATTCCAGATCACTTGAAAGACAAACACCTGATTACGCTGAAGGAAGGTCATGATATCTTGCTAGAAGGTGAAGCAGAGCTTATGATACAAGAGGTACGTGTTAAATCATTTGCGGTACAGCCGAGAGATTTTGTAGGAATGTCTCCCATTCCGAAAGTTGTGGTAGAAGTAGGCGATACAGTCAAAGCAGGAGACGTTTTATTCTATGACAAAAAACGTCCTGATATTCAGTATGTTGCTCCTGTAAGCGGAGAGATTGCTGCGATCAATAGGGCTGCAAAGCGCGCTATTGCAGAAGTTGTCATTTTAGCGGATGAGACCATAAGTTATCGTCAGTTGGACCCGCCGGATTTGGCGACAGCTGACCGTACTGCACTGTTGGACTTTTTATTGGCTAGCGGTGGGTGGACAATGATTCGTCAGCGTCCTTACAACATGGTACCTGAACCGGGCGATATGCCGCGTGACATCTTCGTCAGTACATTTGATTCCGCTCCTTTAGCTCCCAATATGAACTTGGTGGTAGAAGGTCAAGGTGCGGCTTTTCAAAAAGGTATTGATGTTCTGAATAAATTAACAGAAGGTAAGGTTTACTTAGGTCTGGATGCAGATAACAAGAGCACACCTTCTTCTGTATTTACGAACACTATTGGTGCAGAGCAATATTACTTCGAAGGCAAGCATCCTGTTGGAAATGTAGGTGTTCAGATTCACAACATCAAGCCGTTGGCAGACGATGAGATGGTTTGGACATTGGGTGTGCAAGAGGTGTTGACGCTCGGAAAGTTGTTCACAGAAGGTCGCTATGATGCGTCTCGTGTAGTTGTGCTTTCCGGCGCAGAGTTTATAGAGCCTAAATATGCACGAACTTACTTGGGAGCAAACGTAGGTGAGCTAGTTAAAGGAAACATCAAATCGGATGGTAATGATCGCTTAGTTTCCGGTGATGTGCTTTCGGGTAAGGCAATCGGGAAAGAGAATTTCCTTCATTTCTATGACGATCAACTTACGATCTTAGAAGAAGGAAATGATTACGAACTATTCGGTTGGCTACTACCGATCACACCTCGTCCGAGCTTGTCAAATACCTATCCGAACTTCTTATTCCCCGATCAAAAGTTTGTGGCGAATACCAATACACACGGAGAGCGTCGTGCTTTTGTGGCCACCAATGACTATCAGCAGGTGATGCCGATGGACATTCATGTACAGCCATTGATGAAAGCTATTTTGGTCAGTGACTTTGAGCGAATGGAAGGTTTGGGTATCAAGGAATTGGTAGAGGAAGATGTGGCATTGTGCGAGTTTGCTTGCGTTTCAAAGATGCCATTACAGAAGATATTGCGTGACGGTTTGGATGAGATTCGTGCGCAAGGATAAAACAACCTGACTCCGAAGAATTAATTTTAATTTTATTCAGTATAGAATTTATACAATGTGAAATAATTAAATTGATCTATTTCATTTTACTCACATCTTCATCGTGCTTATAAAGAAGAAGGTATGAGAAAAATGAAACACCAAAGCAGTCAATTTAACATTGAACTCAGATTAAGACTATGAAACAAGGCTTATTAAAATTTTTCAAGACGATAGAACCGAGTAAGGAGAAGCCATTATTACATACAGCTTATGATGCTTTCTTTACATTCGCTTTTGCACCTAATGAGACAACTCATGGTGGCGTACACATCCGCGATGGTATGGACTTGAAGCGTTTGATGGTACACGTGGTATTGGCATTGCAATTGTGTTATGTATTTGGTACTTGGAACATTGGTCATCAGCACTTTACAGCACTAGGTGAGTACACTGCGCCGCTGGCAGGTTTTCACCTGAAAGTATTATACGGTTTAGTCAAGATTCTTCCAATTTTCGTCGTTACGCACGTCGTGGGTCTGGGGATTGAGTTCTTCTACGCTGCCAAAAAAGGGCATGCTGTGGAAGAAGGATTCTTGGTTTCGGGAGCATTGATCCCATTGATTATGCCGCCGGACATTCCGTTGTGGATATTGGGTATCTCTGTTGCTTTTGCTGTCATTATCGGTAAAGAAGCATTCGGTGGTACGGGTATGAATATCTGGAACATCGCCCTACTATCTCGTGTATTTATATTCTTTGCTTACCCGACCACCATCTCAGGTGATGAAGTCTGGGTGGCAGGACTGGAAAGTGCGCAAGCAGGGGCAGCTGTTGATTACGGTTGGTTCTTCACAAGTGTTCTCAATCCGGTACTCGGCGCGCTCGGTAGTGCCACCTATGATACGGCAGCGACCGTTGCCGACGGCTGGACAGGGGCGACACCGCTCGGTCTCGCCATGAAAGGAGGTTGGCCTGCGGTACAAGAACATTATACACAGGCACAAATGATCTGGGGAAGCATCCCAGGTTCTATCGGGGAATCCTCTAAGATATTGATTATTCTAGGTATTGTTTTCTTGATCTTTACGAAAGTAGCTGATTGGCGTATCATTCTTTCTGTGCTCGTGGGTGCAGGAGTGATGGGCTTGTTCTTGAATATGGTTGCTCCAGGGCTAGACCCGAATGAAGAGGTCGTGAAGTTCATGGCAGTACCTTGGTACAATCACTTTATCATGGGAAGTTTGCTATTTGCAGCCGCATTTATGGCAACCGATCCGGTGACTGCGTCATCTACGGCTACTGGTAAATACATCTATGGATTCGGTATCGGTGCAGTCGGTATCATTGTGCGCGTAATGAATCCGGGCTATCCGGAAGGGTGGATGCTAGCGATTTTGTTTATGAATACATTCGCTGCGATGATTGATTACTATGTGTTGAAAGCGAATATGAATCGTCGTGCTAAGCGTTCATTAGCGACAGCATAGATACGCACTCCAAGAATGGTGGCGATGAAGAGCTTCGCCACCTCAAACTTAAATCTCAAAACTTAGCAATATGGAAACTACAAAATATATCGTTATTTTTATTGCAATCATGACTGGGCTAGTGGCGGTTGCGCTGACCGGTCTACGTCAGTCTACGAAGACGATTGCAGAAAAGAATGAAGAAGTATTCAATAAGAGAGCTATTTTAGGTTCAGTATCTACATTTTTGGATAAGCCGGTTGCGGAGTTCAGCGACGAAGAAGTATTGGCATTATTCAGCAATGATATCGAGCAGTATGTTCTAGACATGGGCGGTGAAGTGATCGAAGAAGGAGAAAGTGTAGCTGACCAAATCAACATGGCAAAAGAGGCTCAAAAGCCGGAAGAAGATCGTTCATTACCGCTATATGTTTTCAATAGTGATGATGAAAAACTGTATATCTTATCTGTTCGTGGACGTGGTCTTTGGGATGCGATCTGGGGGACAGTGGCGTTGCGTGAAGACTTAGTGACCGTAGCAGGTGCTTCTTTCGATCATGCAGGAGAAACGCCAGGTCTAGGTGCAGAGATCAAAGACAACCCAGCGTTTTCTGCTCAATTTTCCGGTAAACGTATCTTCTCTACTATGAATGGAGAGTACACAGCAGTACTCGTCAGAAAAGGTGGTGCGCGCAATCCTGAATACGAAGTAGACGGTATCTCTGGAGCGACAGTAACTGCTGATGGTGTGACAGAAATGATAAAGCGAGGTATCAAATACTATGAGCCTTATCTGGAGCAGTTTCGCAATGCTGATGCTTTAGGGATGAGGTAATTGTCGGTACTTCCAAAAACCAATTAACTAAAATTTACTCTACCATAAAATAAGAAATATCATGGCAGATACGGCAGTTGAAACTAAAAAAGTGGCGCAGCCGGTTCAGGAAAAAGAACCTTTATTTGGTCGCAAAGAGCGCGAGCTGATTGTCGATCCATTAAATGACAACAATCCAATTACTGTACAGGTATTAGGTATCTGCTCTGCATTGGCGGTAACTTCCTTAGTTGTTCCATCTGTGGTAATGGCGATTGCGGTGGTTTTTGTGTGTACTTTTTCTAGTTTGATTACTTCATTATTGCGCAATTACATTCCAAAGTCAGTTCGTTTGATCGCACAGTTGGTCATCATCGCTACTTTGGTGACTGTGGTAGAGTTGACGCTGAGAGCGATCAATTTCCCGATCTATCGTCAGCTAGCTGTCTATATCGGGTTGATTATTACTAACTGTATCGTGATGGGACGTTTAGAAGCATTTGCGATGGCGAATAAACCTTGGCGTTCGACAGTAGATGGTTTCGGTAATGGACTCGGTTATGGCGCAATTTTGATTATTGTAGCAGTCATTCGCGAGTTCTTCGGAAAAGGTTCCTTGGTTGGTTTCCCGATTATCGGTCAGAGTAACGATCAAGTCAGCTATCTCATCAATACAGATCCTGAGACTGGTATTAGCTTTCTAAGTTGGTACGCCAATAATAACTTGATGGTACTCCCGGCAGCAGCGATGTTTGTGATTGGTGTATTGATTTGGGTACAGCGTTCTTACAATCGTAAGTTGGTTGATATATCTTAAATTTTCTAAAGCCATTAGCTTTTAGCTACTAGCAGTTAGCTATTTTCGTTTTTGGTAAATGAATAGATACAGTAACTAAAAATTCAAAAGCGGCATCTTGCTGCAAAAAATACATTCTGTTAGCTTTTAGACGAATTAACAGAGGTCTAAAATCTGATATTTAAAATCTTAAAAAATGGCAGGCTTTTTTGAAATATTCCTTCGTGCTGCTTTCTTCGAGAATCTAGTTTTAGCGTACTTTTTGGGTATGTGTTCTTATCTAGCCGTTTCTAAATCTGTGAATACGGCATTTGGTCTAGGACTAGCAGTTATTTTCGTCCTAGGGATTACGATGCCGATCAACTGGGTGATTTACACCTTTTTGCTGAGTGAAAACGGTATCCTCGGAACGGATTTGACATTCTTACGACTCATTCTATTCATCGCAGTGATCGCCTCGATGGTTCAATTAGTAGAGATGGTGGTTGAAAAAATATCGCCTGCGCTCTACAATGCACTCGGGATATTCTTGCCGCTCATTACGGTGAACTGCGCCATCTTAGGTGGTTCACTCTTTATGGTCGCACGAGAATATAATTTTGTAGATTCTGTTGCCTTCGGCCTAGGTGGTGGATTTGGTTGGTTCTTAGCAATTGTTGCGATTGCCGCGATTCGTGAAAAAATCCAATATTCTAACGTTCCTGCGCCCTTGCGTGGTTTGGGTATGGCATTTATCTTGACCGGATTGATGGGTATTGCATTTTTGAGTTTGAGTGGTATCAATCTGACTGATTTACCATTGGAAGTAGAGTAAAGAAAAGATTAATTAGAAAATAGATTTCGGGAGAGAGATTCATATCTCACCTCTCAAAATCTCAAAATCTAAATAGAAAATGACTTTAGTATTAGCAGTTGTAGTCTTTATGGCAGTGATTTTAGCATTGGCAATGATGCTAATATTTGCTAGAAAGCAACTCGTTCCGCAAGGTGATGTAAAAATCATTGTCAATGGAGACGAAGAAAACCCAATGTTGGTGAAACCGGGTGATACCTTATTATCTGCACTCTCCAATAGTAATGTATTCTTACCATCTGCTTGCGGTGGTGGTGGTACTTGCGCGATGTGTGAGTGTCACATCTACGAAGGCGGTGGCGATGTATTGCCGACAGAGCTGAACCACTTATCCCGCAAGGAAGTAGCTGAGCATAAGCGTTTGGCTTGTCAAGTGAAGGTGCGTAACGATATGAAAATTGGTATTCCAGAGGAAATCTTTGGTATCAAAAAGTGGGATTGTGAGGTTGTATCTAATTACAACGTTGCGACTTTTATTAAAGAGTTTGTAGTGAAACTACCAGAGGGGGAGGAGTTGGATTTCCAAGCCGGAGGTTATATCCAAGTTGATGTACCACCTGTGGAAGTTGATTACAAGGATATCGATATCACGTCTCACCCGAGAATGGGTAAGAAGCCGGATGAGTTTCAAGGTGAGTGGGATCAGTACAAGCTGTGGGATCTGAAAATGAAAAATCCTGAGCCGATTTTCCGTGCATACTCTATGGCAAACCACCCTGCGGAGGGCAATATCGTCATGTTGAATATTCGTATTGCGACTCCACCATTTAAATTCAAAATGGACGGTGGCAAACGTCAGTGGGATGGCTATCAGCCAGTCAATCCTGGTGTGTGCTCTTCTTATGTTTTTGATCAGAAGCCAGGCGACAAAGTAACAATCTCAGGTCCTTATGGTGAGTTCTTCATCAAGCCGACCAAGAAAGAAATGGTATATATTGGTGGTGGTGCAGGTATGGCGCCTTTGCGTTCACATTTGTTCCATTTGTTCCATACCCTGAAAACAACGGATCGTAAAGTCTCCTACTGGTATGGTGGACGCACCAAGCGTGAGTTGTTTTATATCGACGATTTCCGTCAAATAGAAAAAGAGTTTCCAAATTTCAAATTCTATGTGGCACTTGATAATCCATTAGAGGAAGATAACTGGAATGTAAAAGAAAATATGGAAGCAGAAGGTGATGGATTTAGAGGGTATATTATGAATGTATTACACGATCAGTATCTGAAAGATCATCCTGAGCCAGAGGAAGTAGAATATTACTTCTGTGGGCCTCCTGCGATGAATGCCTCTGTTATCAAAACATTGGATGAGCTAGGTGTTCCAGAAGAGAATATCGCTTTTGATGATTTTGGTGGGTAATGCTGAATCATCTTTGATAAAAAGTACAAAGCCTTCTTCGAGTTTTCGGGGGAGGCTTTTCTGTGTAATTAATTGTCTTATCAGATTAGCGATAGTTTAGTAAGGACGACAACTGAAAGATAGTAGTAGCTATACGGTCGATAGGGTGTGCGGAGTGAGAGATAACACAACAGTCGTTTGCAGAGAGTCAAAAAAAAGTAGAAGTTGATTGACGCCATCGCAAATAAAAGTATTGTTCTCACGAGTTTGTAACCCATCACCTTGTTTCTATCAACTTGTCCGCTATGTTGATTGCTGATTGCTGCGTGTCACGCGCTTCACTAGCATGTATATATGTCCATGAGGTAGAAAAGACAGAACAGATGGCTATCAACGAAAAATCCCTTGTAACTAGAAAGCTACAAGGGATTTCCTTCAGTTTACTGCTTACAAAGCAAACTAAACTTATGAGTATGTAGGCGATATCCCCTACACATCATGTATTAAGACCTCTCAAAGTTTTGAGATGAATTGTTCGATTTACTGTTGGTAAGCGTAGTAACTGTTGACATAGATAAATTCATAATACCTCCTTTCTTTTAATGAAGAAATGCTCCGCATCGTTTGAGTGGCAGAGAGGTGCTTTTTGCACAGTTCAAAGATAAAACAATTTATTGTAAGTTCAAACTTGAATATTGTGCAAATGCGAAAGGAGATAAATTAGACTTTTAGCTGACAATAATCCAGTTTTACTCCAACATTCGATTTTCCACAAATGCCCGAAGGGTATTGAGTTGCTGCTCAAAAGTGGGTGTACCTGAAGTTTCGCTACACGTCAAATGCTGCAGCGTAATGTTTTCAAGCACCATATCAACAGACTGTTGCAAGGCACTCCAAAGTGTTTTCATAGAACAATCTACAGAGTCGATACACCATTTGGATTTGCCGTTGATGTCTTTGACGGCTTCGCGAGTGTATAATTGACCGCCGAGGGCGTCGATGGCAGCTTTGATAGTGATTTGTTCAGGCGAACGAGTGAGTACATAACCACCACGCTGACCTGGTGTACTTTCGATCAAGCCACCCAAACGCAGTGCTCGCGTAATTTTAGCGACATAAGGTTGAGACAATTCTTCCAGTTCGCTCAACTGTGGGATGCTCAATCCTTCTTCGGATTCTGAGCGGGAGATACGGAGTAAAATGCGCAGTCCGTATTCGTCTTGTTTATTTATTTTCATGGCTAAAAAGTTGATAACCAATATCTTATTAGCTAAATATTTTGAGGTATTTCTATCTAAAGAATGAATAATCTGTCGAAGAATGCCACCTGTCTATCGTCTAATATCTATTATCTAACATCTCAAAAATCATAGCATATCCAATGCAAAAGCTGCTTCTTCACTCATCATACTTTTATCCCAAGGCGGATCATACACTACTTTCAGATCGACATCATTTACGCCTTCTACAGACGCCACTTTTTCTTGTACTTCCATCGGTAAAGAATCAGCAACAGGACACATGGGCGTCGTCAACGTCATCACCAAATCGACTACTCCTTTTTCATCCACTTCCGCTTTATAAATCAAGCCCAGCTCATAGATGTCGACGGGAATTTCGGGATCGAAAACCGTCTTGATTTGAGCTAATATATCCGCTTCTATTTTTTCTTTATTCATTTTCTTTCTGTTGTTTGGGTCTAAAGTGAATGATGAAGAATCCTATCGCACAGATTCCAACATCACGCTCGAAATCACTCCTGTTATGTCATTATTCAGATTATCGAAGTCCAAATTCAGCGCATAAGCTATTGCTGACATGGAGAAAAGTACACCTGCTATTAGATTGCCGTTTTTTCTCATTTCGACTGCTGTTTTTTGTTATTTTTAGCTTTAGAAAAGGTATAAAAGTAGTAGCCTGCTAATGCAAAAAATAAACCAGTTGCGATGTAGTGCAGAAAAGCTACAGAAGTATCAGCGAGAACGGATGTCGCTCCATTGATAAAAGCTGCTATAATGAAAACGATGGCTAAGATAAGCTTCTGTCCTTTTTTCATATTGCTTCGTTTTGAGTCACCCGGTGAACGCCAGCCTTGATTTTTCTATAATTGAAATTGAGCTCCTTATCCACCAAATTCGCCGGGTGACAGCTACTGTGTTGCCAATGCCAAACCATACAACTTCATCTGCTTCACCATACTCACCAATCCATTGGAACGCGTCGGCGACAAATGTTCTTTCAACCCAATTTTGTCAATAAAATACAACTCCGCTTTCGCAATGTCGTCCGCTTTCTGATCGGATAAGGCACGAATCAGTAAGGCAATAATTCCCTTTGTAATCACCGCATCGCTGTCGGCTGTGAATTGCACTTTTTCGTCTTGCTCTTCCGCATGAAGCCATACTTGGCTTTGACAGCCTTTGATCAAATGCTCTTCGTCTTTATATCCTTTTTCGATCAGCGGCAATTGCTTCCCTAAACTGATGATATATTCGTATTTGTCTAACCAATCATCGAAAAACTCAAATTCTTCGATGATCTCGTCTTGTATGTTGTTGATGGTTGTATTCATCCTATTATTGTTTCAAAATTTTACGTGCTCCGACATATCCATTTTGGTCGTAAAAGGCTAGAAAGTAGATGGCTGATGGCAGGTTTTCAGTATTGATTTGGTTGTCGCCTATGTTGATATTTGATTCGATCAATAGCGTACCTGATAAATCGTATAATTTGGCATTTAGGAGTTGTTGGCTTTTGATTGTTAGAGTGTTTTGGACGGGATTTGGGAAGAAGGTAATGTTGTTTTCGATAGATAATTTTTGAGTGAATACTATGGCATCACAGCTATATTCTGATCTACCTTCAGCAAAGTCATATAACTTTTCTCCATTTTCTATGACACAAGAAGTAAAAGCTCCAGCTTCAAAATTGTGGAGAAAAGGATAGAGCAAACTTCCTGTTCCTCCTATTCCCTCTATGTAATAATTCTCCTCATCTAAATAGCCAAAGAAATCATTTGAATCACTAAATGCCCATTTTTTCCTCGTTGTTCCATCAGCGATTGTTTCATTAAACATTGTGTCTAATACAAGTTTAATATCACCCAGATAATCTAAACTCAAAGTATCGCCAATCGCTAGGGAAAAATCATACGCCAAATATTCAGACTCTTCAAAAGAAGTATATAGCTCTCTTGCATATACTTTCTTTTCGAGTGTATCTTCACGCATAAATGCCACCAAAAAAGAATCACTGCTCACACTCAGTGGCGGAATTAAAAATCCTTCGGGAGAATCAGACGTGAATCTCTTTGAGTATACTTTTTTGTATGTTATTCCTTCTATAATCGAGTCACCGCTGATATACTCTCTTCCACCGCTACACGGATTATAAAAACAAAATGAAGACCATCTATACACATCCCAAGTTCTTCCTTCTACTAATAAAGGCTGATAATCTTGTGCTTGTAGGAAGTTTGTGAGTAAGAAGCACAAGATGAGGAGGTATGGCTTTAGTCCGCTCATCCCTTCAAAATACTAACCGCCCGCTTCACCGCCTTCACCAAAGTATCCACTTCTTCCTTCGTATTGTACACCGCAAAACTCGCCCGAACGGTACCAGGAATCTCATAATGTGCCATCAACGGCTGCGTACAATGATGACCAGTGCGAACTGCAATACCTTGTTTGTCCAAAAGCGTCCCTAAGTCGTAAGGATGAATATCATCGACCAAAAAAGAGATCACACTCGCTTTATTTTCAGCTTGTCCAATGATACGTAGACCTTCGATTTCGCTCATCTTTTCAGTCGCGTATTGCAAAAGTTCTTCTTCGTGGCGAGCGATATTTTCTTGCCCAATTTCTTCTACAAAATCAACGGCTGCTCCGAAGGCAATCGCACCTGCGATATCAGGCGTACCAGCTTCAAACTTAAAAGGCAGTTCATTATAAGTCGTCTTCTCAAAAGTGACCGTCGCGATCATTTCGCCTCCACCTTGATAAGGCGGCATCATATCGAGCCATTTTTTCTTGCCATACAAAATGCCAAAACCTGTTGGTCCATACACTTTATGAGCCGAAAAGACATAGAAATCGACATCCAATGCTTGCACATCAATCTTCATGTGAGGCGTAGCTTGTGCGCCGTCAATCAAGACCGGAATATCTTTCTCATGCGCCAAATCAATCACTTCTTTGACCGGATTGATCGTACCCAAAGAATTGGAAACATGAACGACAGCGACCATTTTGACGCGGTCGGTGAGGAGTTTTTTGTACTCGTCCATCAGCATTTCGCCTTCCTCATTAATCGGAATGATTTTGAGTTTCGCGCCTGTTAGTTCGGCGATCATTTGCCATGGCACAATATTGGAGTGATGCTCCATCGTCGAAATGAGAATCTCGTCACCTTCTTTCAGCATCAATCGACCAAAGGAAGAGGCGACCAAATTGATACCTTCTGTCGTCCCTTTGGTGAAAATGATCTCTTGAGTCGAAGGGGCATTGATGAATCGTCTCGCTTTCTCTCGCCCCAATTCAAACGCATCTGTCGCTTCTTGGCTCAAGCCATAGACGCCTCTATGGACATTGGCGTGTTGCTCTTCGTAGTATTTTTCTAGCGCATCGACCACCGCTTTTGGTTTTTGACTAGAGGCTGCATTGTCTAGAAAAACCAATGGTTTGCCATTCATTTCGCGCTCCAAAAGCGGAAACTCTTTGCGAATGGCTTCAATGTTGATATTATTTATGATGTCTTGCATTTTATTTCTTTTTGATACAATTGGTAATTAGCAATCCTGCATTCTCGCTATTCTTTATCTTCTCCATCAGTATCACTTAATGGCTTACCATCTTCCAATGTGTAAATATCCTCTTCTTCGTCATGAAGAAAGTCAAATGCTGAATTTGTCATTAAAGCTGCTAACCACTCTTCATCTGTAATTTCGCTGTCGTCGTATTCAGGAGGCATACTTATAATTTTACTTTAAACTCAAAACAGACATCAACAAAAAAGGCAACGCCTGCTGATAATCCAATGTCTCATATTCCAAACCCAACTGCCGAATATTGTCATAATAATCCGCTCGATTTCGATAGTAGTTTTCCTCCAATTCTATACCCATCGCTTGCTTCCCCAATCTTTCGATCAAAAACCACTTTTCCAACAAGCGAGCTGTTCGACCATTGCCGTCTTGCATCGGATGAATTTTGACGAATACCAAATGCAGTAGAGCTGCGTAGTAGAAGCTATCAATAGCATCCATTTTTTGCTCTAAAATCACTTCCAATTCCTCAAATAATTGCTCCAAATCGCCCCTCACTTTTGAAGGCGGACAGGCTACATATTCGATTCGATCTTCGTCATTGAGGACATACATTGGATTGTTCCGAATGCGATCTCTTTGACTTTCTGGCAATAAATGCTGACTTAGTATTTCATGTGCTTTGAGCGTATTTTCTAAAGTCAATGGCTGTTCTAGAATGAATTGATAGGCTTTGAATAAATCGTCCGACCGTTTAGTGTAGTCCGATTGATAGGGTACATTCAAAAACTTATGCTTGTAAAAGCTATCAAAATCAATGTTCTCACCTTCAATCTTAGAAGAATAAACGCTAGAAACAGCATTGTAAAATTCAAAGTAATCGACTGGTAGTTTTTCTGCTTGCTTTTCTTGCAATTTCACCATCGGATCGAAAGTGATCGTACTGCGAAAATCCTCCAGTAAATCATCGAATAATAAAGCCGCCATCTCTACCCCAATTTCTCCTCAATCGCCGCCATCACTCTTTCCTGTACCACTTCCAGTGGCATCGCTTCCACCGCTTCACCTACAAATGCGCGTTGCAATAAATTCTTCGCCTTTGCTTCTGGAATCCCACGACTACGCAAATAGAAAACCGAACCTTCATCCATTTGCCCAATCGTCGCGCCATGACTACAGCGCACATCATCGGCATAGATTTCGAGTTGTGGTTTGGCATCCATCACCGCTTTATCGGACAGCACCATACTGGCATTTTGCTGGAAAGCATTGGTCTTTTGTGCATCTTGACGCACCAACACTTTGCCATTGAAAACACCTCTTGCTCGGTCGGTCAGAATACCTTTGTATAGTTCATTGCTGACACAGTGTGGCAGCGCATGATCCATAAAAGTTTGGTTATCAATATGTTGTTGCTCATGACCTAAATATACGCCATACATATTGGTTTCGGTATTGCTGCCAGTGAGTTCGACACTCATGTTATTGCGCACCATTTTGCCACCTAGATCGGCGACATAGCTACTAAACACACTATCGCGCCCTTGCATCACCAATGTATTGTGGATTTTGAAGGCTTCGCCGCCTTCTTGCTGTGTACGGTAGTAGTGAACGTGTGCATTAGCTTCTACTTGCCAATGGTTGGCAGAGTTGTTGAAGTATGCTTGATCGGTTGTGCTGTTGTAGCTTTCGATGATGCTCAATTGACTGCTTTCGCTCGCCCAGACAAATAATTGTGGATAAGCAATATGATCGCCATCCGTCGCAACATGCAACAAATGAATCGGTTGCTCAATCGCGATACCTCTCACTGTTTTTATGAAAATGCCTGACTGCGAAAAGGCACGGTTCATCGGCAAAAAGATATTTTTTGCTGTGCCGCCTTTGTAAGCGATCTGATCCTCGATCCAAGCGCGATATTCTTCATTCTCCAATGCTTCTTCCATCAAATGAATCATCAATCCGCCTGGCAACGCTTTTCGGTCAGAAGATAATGCTTCATTATAGATTCCATTGACGAATACCAATCGAATTGCGTTCAAATTAGGATAGGTAAATTGCTCAATGTCAGCAAGTTGCAAATCAGTTGCTTTAGCCGATTTGAACTCCTGACGTAGCATTCGCTGAACACTAGTGTATTTCCAATCTTCGTCGCGTGTCGTTGGAAAGTCCATCTCTTGAAATTCCTCAAATCCTGCTTGCCGGAACTTTGCCAGTGGATGATCGCGATGTCCGTTCAACTGTGTTTGATATTGCTGAAACGACTCGACGAAACGATCTTTGATGCTTGTATTTTTATTGACTGTTAGTGTAGCCATTTCTTAGACGTTAGATTTTAGACGTTAGATGTTAGACTTGCTCAGTATGAGTTCATGGATTCAAATCTCTTTCTGACGTCGATTTTAGTTGTGCTACAATTTGCAGCTTTCTAAATAACTTGGACATATGATAAAAACTATGTGCGCTATTTGTCTGTGTGTTTCCAAAAAGACAAACTATGCCGCCACGCCATCTACCTCTTCCTTAATCCAATCATACCCTTTCTTCTCCAGCTCCAATGCCAATTCCTTGTCACCAGATTTGACGATGCGACCATTGTACAAAACATGTACATAATCAGGCACGATATAGTCGAGCAAACGCTGGTAGTGCGTGATGACTACAAAAGCACGATCTGGATTACGCAGTTCATTCACTGCATCCGCAACAATCCGCAACGCATCAATATCCAAACCACTATCTGTTTCATCCAAAATAGCGAGTTTTGGTTCTAGCAATGCCATTTGGAGCATTTCGTTTCGCTTCTTTTCACCACCTGAAAAGCCTTCATTCAAAGAGCGTTTCAAGAAACTTTGGTCGATACCGAGCATCTTTGCTTTTTCGCGCAATAGCTTGAGCATATCCATTGGACTTAGCTCTTCTTTGCCATTGGCTTCGCGGATAGAATTGACGGCACTTTTCAAGAAAGTCGCATTCGTGACACCTGGGATTTCGACTGGATACTGAAATGCCATGAAAACACCAGCGTGAGCGCGTTCGTCCACTTCCATCTCCAACAAATCCTGCCCATCGAACTCGATTTTTCCATCGGTCACTTCATATTCTTCGCGTCCTGCCAATACATTCGCCAAGGTACTTTTACCAGAACCATTCGGTCCCATAATGGCGTGTACTTCGCCTGGTTTGACGTATAGATTGAAATTGCGCAAGATTTCTTTGTCTTCGATGCTTGCGCAGAGGTCGTTTATTTGTAGCATAAGTTTTTAGTGTTGATATGCCTGACTAACACTCAGGCGGTTGCTATTTATAATCGTCTATATTTATTTCTTCTAGCTCAATATACTCGTTTTGTAGATGTCGAAAATCCTGATCTGTCGTCACTAATCTCAAATCATAAACAGAAGCAGTCGCGGCAATCCAAAGATCATTTTTGCCCATATTTCGAGAAGAGAAATTGACATTAGAGCCTTCTAGTTTGCCTTGACTGTAGGTGTCGATTTCAGCATATTGTTCGATGACTTCGTCAAGATTAATATCAACGACTATAAATTTACGTAGCATTAAAATCATGCGATTGAGCTTTCGATTACCCCATTTATTTTGTTTGGCAATCGACTTCAACTCACCTAGTGAAACAGCAGACAAAAACAAGTTATTAGTACCTGACATTAGCCTTAGAGAAGACTCTAGATTTCTAGACAACTGATTTTCCCTAAGGTAAATCAGCACGATGTTGGTATCAAGTATAAATTTCTTCATGGTGTCAGCATCGCTAATAAATCTTCTATTGGCTCTTCAATATTTAACTCAGCAGCTTCTTTAAAAAATTCTTCTGCAACTATCGGCTTGTAATTCTGCTCTTTGATCATTTGATCAATGGTTACACCTTTTCGTGTAGGCTTTACTGCTTCCCATACTTTATCGTCCACCTCTAAATAAGGCTCGCCGTCTAGCACAGAAAATGCAGTTAATTCTTCATCGGTCTGATAATCTTCCAGGAGTAAATCGGCTGCTTTTTCTATTCTTGTATCTAGATCATTTTCATCATTCTGTTCTACTGGATGATTTTTGACCTCACTAAGGATTGCTTCAATTTTAGATAGCACAGCCTCCGAATCTATCTTATCAATAGATTGATGAATATTGTATTTTCTAGCTTCAATTGTCTGCATATCTACGTAGTATTATGAAGTAATTGAGTTGTTCGTTGAGTCTTAACTCTTTAATCTTTTCATCAAGTTAGCATCTTCCTCAAAAATTTGATTCACCAAGTTTGCTGTTTCAGCATCTTGAATAGATGAATCTACACTGTCGGCTTGTTGTTCTGAAGCACTAAATTTCAGTATCTCTTCTCTGATATCTTTAGCGAGAAATCCTATTAAAGTCAATTTGTCCAAGAGAGACAGTTGTTTTATTTCACTTAAAATTTCTGCTGATAGCATAGGTTTCAACTTTGTTGAAAAAATCAGATGCAAGGCACTTTCAAAGTGCCTTGCATCTCAAGGTTACCCCACACTCCCCTCCAAACTAATCGCCAACAACTTCTGCGCTTCTACCGCAAACTCCATCGGCAACTCATTGAATACCTCTTTCGCAAAGCCGTTCACGATCATATTGATAGAATCTTCTTCGCTCAAGCCGCGCTGCTGTAAATAGAACAACTGATCTTCTCCGATCTTAGAAGTCGTTGCTTCATGCTCTACTTTGGCAGAGTTATTCTCTATTTCTAAGTATGGGAACGTATGTGCACCACAACGATCGCCCATCAGCAAAGAGTCGCATTGAGAGAAGTTGTGTGCATTTTCTGCTTTCTTCCCGATTTTGACTAAGCCACGATAAGAGTTGTTGCTGCGTCCTGCGGAAATTCCTTTGGAGATGATGGTCGAGCGGGTGTTTTTGCCCAAATGAATCATCTTCGTGCCAGTATCTGCTTCTTGGAAATTGTTGGTGACGGCTACTGAGTAAAACTCACCAATAGAGTTGTCGCCTTTCAAAATACAGCTTGGATATTTCCATGTGATGGCAGAACCTGTTTCCACTTGCGTCCAAGAAATTTTGGAATTGCGACCTGCGCAGAGTCCACGCTTTGTCACGAAGTTGTAGATACCGCCGTTGCCATCTTTGTCGCCAGGATACCAGTTTTGTACCGTAGAATATTTAACTTCTGCATCATCTAGTGCGACGATTTCGACAACTGCGGCGTGCAACTGATTTTCATCGCGCATTGGAGCAGTACAGCCTTCTAAGTAGCTGACATAGCTGCCTTCTTCTGCAATAATTAAGGTACGCTCAAACTGCCCAGTATTCGCCATATTGATGCGGAAATAAGTGGACAACTCCATCGGACACCTAACGCCTTTTGGGATATACACAAACGAACCATCAGAGAAAACTGCCGAGTTCAAGGCTGAAAAATAGTTATCCGTCGGCGGCACAACGCTACCCAAATATTTTTTGACCAAGTCAGGATGATCTTGCACCGCTTCACTGAACGAGCAAAAGATAATGCCCATTTCTGCCAGCTTTTCTCTATAAGTCGTCTTCACAGACACACTGTCCAAAACTGCATCTACAGCCACTACACCTGCCAGCACTTTCTGCTCATCCAAAGGAATACCCAACTTTTCAAAAGTCCGAATTAACTCTGGATCAGCTTCGTCTAGGCTATTCAAAGTCGGCTTTTTCTTTGGTGCAGCATAATAGATAATATCCTGATAATCAATATCCGAATACTCCATTTTTGCCCAACGTGGCTCAGGCATTTCTTGCCATTTTCGGTAAGCCGCCAATCGCCACTCCGTCATAAACTCAGGCTCGTTCTTTTTGGCAGAAATCCCCCGAATGATGTCCTCATTCAAACCTTTCGGCAAGGTTTCCATCTCAATATCACTCGTAAAGCCGTACTTATATTCGCTTTGCGTATGTTGGTCTAATACTTGCATTGAATCGCTCATACTATCTCGTCTATTTTTATTTCCTTAGATTTTGTCTAAATAACTCACGAATTTATACAAAAAAGTATAAATAAGGTTGAGCTGGGAAGAGCTTTTTTTAGGAAGATGTGAAAACTATGGCAAAGCCTTATTAAACAGTGTTTTTATGAGGGACGAATACTATTTTGAACAGCTGATTTTGGCAAGAATATTTGTCTGTAGATTTAGGTGAATGCTACAAATGAAGACTAAAATCTACTACTTCGACCGTTTATTGTTATGCTATCGATGATCGTTACGACTGTGATTTCATATTCTGAAAAAAGGCATTCTACAAGTACGGCAAACAATAATTAATCCGTACTTGTACTTTGAGCACAGAAAAATGATGTATGCTACAAGTTTACAATGATAACTATTTCATGCGCCAAGCTTATGCACAAGCAGAAGAGGCGTATCGACTCGGCGAAGTGCCCGTGGGTGCAGTTGTTGTCAGCCGCGATCGCATCATCACGCGCGCGCACAATCGCACCGAACAAACGCAAGACGTGACTGCTCATGCTGAAATCATTGCATTGACAGCCGCTAGCGAATATTTGGGCAGCAAGTATCTGATGGATTGTACGCTCTATGTGACTTTAGAACCTTGTGTGATGTGTGCCGGAGCATTGGCTTGGGCGCAGTTGGGCAGATTGGTATATGGCGCGAGCGATGATAAAGGCGGCTTTATGCGCTATGGGAAAAGGCTTCTTCATCCCAAAACAACCGTCGCTTATGGCATCTTACAATCGGAATGTGAAGCTTTGTTGAAGTCATTTTTTAAGGAGCGTCGTCAACAGAAGATTCGGTGATACGCTAGTCTAATGTCTAATATCTAAAATCTAATGACTCAAAAATACACTCCCATCGCCTGCTCCTTCCACGACATCCTTCTTGATCGCGCCACTCGCCGACGAGTCGTAGACATCGCCTACACTGACGTTGATGGGAACATCAAATCTACAACTGCCATTATCAAAGATGTTTTCACCAAGGAAGGTGAAGAGTTTATGCTGCTAGACAATGAACTGACGATACGTCTGGACTTTTTGGTGAGCGTGGATGGAGAAGCATTGGCAAATAACAATTTTTGTTAATTAGATGTCTCGATTAAATAAATTCCGCAAAGCCGGCACTAGCCGCTCAAACTGAAAATCGAAACCATTTTCTAATAACCTTTCCGGCACAACATGCGCACTATTTAAAACAGTAGTTGACATTTCTCCCATACCTAGCTTGAGCGCGAAAGCTGGAGCTGGGATGAGTGCCAAATTTTTATCCATCGCTGTTCCTATCTTCTCTGTGAATGCTTTGTTCCGTTCTGCATAAGGGGCGACGGCGTTAAATGCGCCCTCGAGTTGTTCATTTTGTATCAAATAAATAAATGCGCGGCACAAATCTTCAATATGAATCCAAGCATACCACTGCTGCCCATCTCCGAAGTAGCCACCGACGCTTACTTTGGTACTCATCGTCATTTTAGGGAGTGCGCCGCCTTGCGTGGATAAGACCAACCCAATGCGTAGCCAGGCGGTACGGACATCAGTTTTCGCTACTTGCTCAATTGCATTTTCCCAAGCTTGTACACTCGTCACTAAGAATTGATCGCCACCTGCACCAGAATCTTCCGTCAATTTTTCTTCTCCTCTATTGCCATAGTAGCCCATAGCAGAAGCAGAAAGAAAAGCGCTCAGATCAGGACGATGTTGCTGTATGGCGTCGCGGAGCAACAACGTGCTATTGACACGGCTACTGATAATCAATTGCTTACGCGATTCTGTCCAAAGTTTGTCAGCGATGCCTGCTCCGGCTAAATTGATGATATAATCTGCATTCTGGACGGCTTCCTTATCTATTTCTCCTTTTTCGATATCCCAACGATAAGCTGGAAACTCTGCTTCTAGATTACGGGTACGACTCAGATGTGTGACCGTATAGTTTTTTGCTTTTAACAGTCGACTCAGATGTGTGCCGACTAATCCAGTTCCTCCTCCGATGAGTACATTAGCCATGATATAGTTACCATTTAGAAAGTGAAACTTTCCTTTTGTGTGAATGAATCAATTGGTAATTCGGGGCAGTAAATTTATTATTGAACTCAGACTAATGCTTTGCGTTCACGAATTTCTTAAATTTGTGGGAGTAAATCGTTTCATCCGGAAATGCTATTCAAGGTATTTCCGTCATTCAAAAAAGTAACATCCTATGAAAATGTACATCCGAGCCGTTGCCATTCTATTGTTCAGCTCATTCCTACTCACACAGTGCCGAACCGATCCAAAACCATCAGAAGAAGTTGTCGTCGACTATGAGCGAATCAGCAACGAAGTCATCGTCGCTAGTGCCTCAGAAGCTGACAATCTCAATCCAATACTGACGACGAGTGGCTATTCTAAAATGCCTATTGATTATATGTTTCAGTCACTTTTAGCGATCAGCCCTCAAGATCTGGAACTAATACCTTTGTTAGCTGAAAGCCGACCGACGGCAGAAGAAAGAGAAGACGGAAGCATTGCCTACACATTTGATATTCGAGAGGAAGCGGTTTGGTCAAATGGTAGTCCAGTGACGGCTGATGATGTTGTATTTACGCTCAAAACTGCCCTTAATCCTCGTGTTGCAGCAGGTCATATTCGCAATAACCTGACTGTGCTCAAAGAAGTCATCACTTACGCTGATAATCCTAAGCGAATTACACTAGTCGCCAACAATAAATACATTCGTAATGAAGCTGTACTGGGAGGCGCATATTATGTAATTCCTGCCTATAACTACGATGCGGATAGATTGCTTGCTGATGTAGATATAGCTGACCTAATCGATCCTGAACGAGCAGAACAGGCCGCAGCCAGTAATCCAAATTTACAAGCTTTTGCCGACCAATTCATCAATCCAAAATTTGCAAGAGCATCTGAAGGCGTAGTCGGAAGTGGTGCTTATGAACTGATAAGCTTTGAAACTGGACAAGGTGTGACTATCAAGCGAAAAGAGAACTGGTGGGGAGAAGGACTAGCCGCAGGAAACATATACTTTGATAATAATGTAGAAACAGTCACGTATCTAGCGATTGGTGATGCCAATGCACAGGAAGCTGCCGTTCGTAACGAACAAATCGATGTGATATCAGGAATGACGCCAGACATCTACAATGATCTGAGCGCAGACGAGCAAGTGATGACAGTCTACGATGCTTTTGCCGGTGCTCGCGCTGCTTGGGGATTTTGGAATATCAATACCAAGAATCCAAAATTGAGTGACAAGCGTGTTCGTCGTGCGCTAGCCCATGTGGTGGATGTAGATGCTATATTAGAGAACGTATTGGATATGCCACTTAAACGAATCACTACTAGTGTTTTGCCTGATATGCCTGGATATGATGATTCTTTGCAGCCGATAGAGTTAGATATTGAAAAAGCAAAAACACTATTAGCAGAAGCCGGATGGACGGACACGAATAATAACGGAATTGTTGACAAAGAAATCGATGGCGAGTTAGTAGAAATGAATCTCGAAATCCTGACCGTCAATTCTCGTCAAACACAGGAAGATGCCGGTTTGCTAGTCAAAGAAGATGCGATACAGGCGGGCATCAATCTAGAAGTTATACCACAAGAACCGACTACTCAGCGTCAACGTATGATGAGTCGTGATTATGAGTTAGCTACTGGAGCTATTCCAGAGCCTACGCCTTCTACCTACGATCCTTTTCAAATGTGGCACACGACCAGCGATAATCCGAGCGGCTTCAATCGGGTTGGGTTCGGTGATTCAGAAAGTGACGCCTTAATCGAAAAAATTCAAGTCACTTTGGATCAGGAAGAACGAAATGAGTTGTACGAGGAATTTCAGCAGTTGCTCTATGAGGAACAACCCATGATTTTTTTGTATCAATTGCCCAATTTTTTCTTGGTACATAAACGATTTAACGCGAAGTCATACGGACTGTCACCCAACTTCTTTCCCGGCTCTTTTGAGCTGGAAAATTTGGTGGAAATGAAAGATTAATAGCGACCTTGTTTAAGTCACCCGCTGAATGCTACGTAAATAATTTGCCGGAAGCACATCTGTTTTGGCGATTCAGCGGGTAACATTAATTTTCTCATCTTTTTTCTACTTTTGCCCTCCACGAATGGACACATTGCCCATTTTACTCTCATATACCTTTTGAGGAGCATGCAGCAACAGGAAGATAATTTATTGGGCGTATTGCAAACGTTATTTCGACACTTGCGATTTATCATTGGCGTTTGTATAATCGTGGGCGTCGGAAGTATAGTGATTGCTTTGCTGCTGCCTGTCTACTATCAGTCGTCCACCGTTTTTCTATCTGTCAGTCCAGATCTATTGACGGAGCGTGGTTTATTCGGCACGACGACTCGCGATCCTCAGCCTTTCGGTACGAATAACGATAACGACCGCTTACTCACCATTGCTGAGTCAGATGAGTTGATGGCTTATTTGATTGATCAATTCGACTTGTATAGTCATTATGACATTGACTCGACAGGTGCCAAAGCAGCATACTACATACGTGAGCAACTGCGTGGCTTATACGAAGTGCAAAAGACAAAACGCGATGCCATACAGCTTTCTGTAGAAGATAAAGAACCGAAAATGGCAGCCGCTATGGCGAATGCTGCTCGTGATAAGATAGATGCGATCAGTCTGCAATTGGCGAAAAAAATGCAGAGTAAACAGATCACTACTTTTGAGCGAAACATCATCCAGAAAACCGCTAATATCGACGAACTAAGTGATAGCTTGCAAGCTGCTCGTGCGCGCTATCGTATCTACAATACAGAGTCGCAGAGCGAAGCGTTATCTGACCTGATTTCGACGCGAGAGTCAAGATTGATTGCTTACCAAGCTCGGTTGGACGCTAGTTCTTCCAGCCGAGCACGCGATACTTTACGCACAGCGATCGTTGCGCTGGAAAAAGAGTTGGACAACTTAAATGCACAACTCGATCAATTTAACAAAGGAATGCCACGCGTCACCGCCTTGGAGACGGAATACGAACAAGCCGTCGAGCAATTTTCCTATGACAAAGAACGTCTCAAACAACTCCGAGCGGCATACACGGCAGATGTATCTTCTATCGTGTTGGTAGAGAATGCAGAAATCCCCATCGTGAAATCTCGCCCGATACGATCGCTTCTAGTGATCGGTAGCGTATTGACTGCTTTTATCTTCTCTGTACTTGGCGTTTTGCTATATGAAAACTACAAAGATGTAGACTGGCAGCGTATTTGGAAATAGCTTTTCAAGTTCAGCTAACTTGCTGCTTTTTTAGGTTTATCCTGATCTGTATCATTCAATACCAGAATGCCTTGCGGCGGCAGATATTGCCTTCCCACAGGTGTGCAATGACTTACTAACATGGCTTTTGTTTTTTTCTAACGACTTTAATATTTCTTCTCCGCATGGCAGTGCAGAGTTTTGCATAAACAAAGCTAAGAACTCAAGCAACCAAATGCAAGTTCATTTAGTATTCGGTCACATTTGGTGATATTTTGTGCTTTTTATTGTGTGGATTGGTGTTTTCGACTAGAAAATGTTTGCCCACATTATAGTTTTCCTCCGCAACAATATTATCGCGTATCCAGCCGGATAAGGTTGTTCCATCCTGTTCGCATTTGAAAAACTGACCATCAAAGTTGATGAACGTATGCGGTGTATCTTGCTTTTTGTCGCTGTATTTATGATTAGTCAAAAAGAAACGATAGTCGATAGGCGCATTATCGAAATGTCGAGTGGTGGCTAGCATTTCGGCTGACCATTGTTGTATGGTTTCGATCCGATCAGCGTCGTTGTTTTCAATTTTTGCTCTAAATTGAGGGAGCACATAATCATAGATCGAACTGATCTGCATAAAAGTGACGCGCTCTTTCAACTCCTCATCTCCCAAATAGACACCATCCAGAAAGGTATCAAAAGCTTCATACTGAGTCGCCAAAGGAGCTTCCCACTGTGTCGCCAATTCCGACCAGCCATTGACCAAGGCATAAGAGCAATCGACGAGCTGATAGATTTTGGCATCAGGATAGTATTTGGCGATAATAGCCGTATATAGCATAGCTGCATAGCCTCCGGCACTGTCTCCGGTGAGTAGAATTTTCTTAGGATTGGGGTGCATTTTAAGTATCCATGCGAGCGCGGCAGCTATGTTATTGCTGCCGTTATGGTAAAATTGAGTACTATCGCCTTTTTCGTCCACATACATCCGTTCGCTATTGCCCAAATGCAAATCTCCAGTGCAGTAGGGCAGGTATATTTTGTTCCAATCGTGCAGCGGATTTTTTTCTTTATGAGACAGCAAGCCACCGATATAGATGGGCGTATTTTTGGAGGCAGTCGGCAAATAATAGCCTGTCAGTTCATGCCCAATGCCCAGTTTGAGTCCTGTCCAAAGATTGAGTGGACGAGAGCAGGTCTCGTCATTCCAGCAAGCACCGCCACCCGAAAAATGGATAAGCAAGTGGTCGCTTGCCGCTTTCTGAGAGAAGATAAAATAGTCAGAACTATCGCTACAATAGGCTCTTTCTTCTAATGGGATGAGTCGCCAGCTTTCAGTGGGTGCATTTTGCCACTGCTGTAGAGAAGTGACTTCTTTGGGGCTGCAAGAAAATAGTAGGACAATAAAAATACTGAAAACTAAGCAGTGAGTGGTCACTCTTATCATGATGGAAGATTTTGTAATCGATGAATAGAGAAAACCAGTAGGGATAGCAGATGTTTACGAGCGTCACTAAATATAAAACAGCTAAAAAATCAGCGTTCCATATACCAAAGTTGTAGCGTCTCTTCCCCCTTTTTAAACTGTGGCGTATAGTCCCGATCATTATAACCTTCCCCACCTTCCATATTCGGAAACCACTTCCAGATGAAGCCACCATACCACCACTCCGCCTTCCAGAAAGTCTCGAACAAAGCCTGATAGGCGTTGGCTTGCGCTTGCTCATTAATGGCTAGGCTTTTGACCTTGCCTTCCAGCTCCCAAGTATTGTAGGCACAGCCATCGACGCTCAGATACCCAAATTCTGTAAATACAATAGGACGGTCTATACTTTTTTGATAGGCTTCCATTTCTTTAAAAATCGGTTGCCAAGCTTTTCTGAGCGTCGAAACCGTAGGGGTAGTCGCTGGGTCGAGTGGAAAGTATGCATTGACGCCGATATAGTCCAAATCTTCCCAAAATGTTACATTCTGATAAGCATCCCAATTGGCAGCATAAACCAATTTTCCGTCATAGACAGTACGTACTTTTTGAATCAATTGTCGCCAAAAATCGGTACGCTCGACCACCCCTTTCTTAAATTCTGTCCCTACGCAGAAGACTTCTACTTCTTGCTCAGCGGCTAATCGCGCCATTTGCAAAATATAGTCTTCATATTCTGCTTCCCATCGTTCCCACTGATTGGTCGTCGGAAAGGTCAGATCACCCGTCCAGCTACCGGGAATATAGACTTGCGGCTTCAATAAAACTTGAATATCTGCCGCTCGTGCCTGCCTTATGGTTTCCTCTATCCCCACGACACGCTCGCCCCACCACTGCCGATCACTGCCATAGAAAACATTGGACTGTCCTTGCCTCGTGAAAGCATAGGGAACAATGGCGATCCAGTCGGCACCGACCTCTTGTATTGGTGGCATCGGTGGCTTAGGAAAAGGATGCGGAGGAGCGACAAAAGTGACACCTTCCATCGGTTTATTATCGCTGTAGGCTTCGTGTGGTGCGTCTATTGCCTCTTGTAGTTCTGTTGTTTCACATTTGCTGAGGAGCAAGGGAAGGAAGAGTAGGAGAAAGAGGCGCATAGTAAGTAGCTTTAAGTTTAAGCAGGAGTGGATTCCAATTCGTGTAGTTCAAAAGTGTATTTTTCCATAATCAGATTGGCAAGTAGCTTTTCGCAACTGCGTTTGGTGATGTCTGCTGCTGCTGCTCTGTCTGCTGCCTCAAAAGTCATGGTGACATGCTTGCCGATACGCACATCTTCTACACCTTCGATATCGACATGGTTCATGTTTTTGAGGACAGTTTTGCCTTGCGGATCTAGTAGTTCTGCATGAGGCATGATGTCTATTTCTGCTCTGAATTTCATGATGCTGTAGTTTTGTTCGAGCTAAAATAGAGTCCTAGAGAGATCAGCAGATACAACAAAATGACCAATAATAAGCCCAAAGATTGAAGCCACAAAAGTAGCAACACCGCCAAGATCAGAAAAATAAAACGCCACTCATTTTCCTGCCACCGCAAATGCTTGAACTTTAAACTAAATAAAGGTAGCTCTGCTACCAACAGATAAGAAAACAAAACCGTAATTATCAGCAATACGGCAGGCTGTACAATAAAGATACCTAAATTATATGCATCGAACTGATGGACAAGCAATACGCCAATGATGAAAATAGTGCAAGCCGGAGTGGGCAGCCCAATAAACTGATCGGTCTGTCGCGTGTCGATATTGAATTTACCCAATCGAAGAGCAGAAAGAAGTGTAATCAAAAAACCGACTTCTGGATAGGCAAAATTAATTGTCAGTAAATGATACAAAATGGCACCCGGCACAAAGCCAAATGACACGACATCCGCCAAAGAATCCAACTGCTTTCCCAACTCAGAAGATACGCCCAGAAGACGCGCCACCGCACCATCTAGAAAGTCAGCCAACAGCGATCCGCCTACACACCAAACAGCAGTTAGCCATTGCCCTTTGAATAGAAAGACAACTGCTAGGCAGCCGAAAGCTAAGTTGAGCAAGGTGACCAGATTGGGTAGAAAAGTACGCATAGAGATGACAAGTTAAATCAGAATTTGTCTTAATTGAACCATTTCGTGGTCAAAATGATTATTTCAACGACTCAATTATACCGTATTTCGTCAAGGTGCGTTACATAAGGTGAAATAAATAAATTTGCATTGTTGAGAAATAGATGAAGTGGAGACGTGCCATAAGTAGTAAACATTCAGCTATTTTTCAACACTAATAATGTAAATTTTTTATTGAACTCAGACCCAGACAATACACAATTCCCTCGCCTGTTCCCTATTTTCGGGTACTTTCTCTACATTTCCAACGTTTTTCAGAAAAGCATCGTCTTTTAAAGACTGATGTAACGAATCGACAAACTTATGAGAAAATTTTACGGCTTGCTCGCGGCTACCCTCCTGAGCATTGGGCAACTCTATGCACAACCTGCTAATAACAATTGTGAGACGGCTATTAATATAGACGAGGTTTTTGCTTTTTGTTCTGAGCCGAATGCCTTCACCAATGTGGATGCGACACCTTCCGGCTACGATGAGGCTTCTTGTTTCACGGATGCGCATGATGATGTTTGGTTTTCCTTTGTGGCATTGCGCACGGATGTAACCGTCATCATTCGTGGGGCAACGGATATAGCACCTGGTGGTACATTAGAAAATCCTGAAGCGACTATCTACGAAGGAATTTGTGGCGGTACTTTGGGACAACTAGAATGCCAGACGGACAATGAAAGAAACGACATCATCGAGCTATATCAAGGAGGACTAGTGCCTGGACAGACCTATCTCATTCGTGTGCAAGGACGAAATGGCAGAACTGGTACTTTCCAATTGTGCCTCAACAACTTCAACCCACCTGCTGACCCTTCTTCTGACTGCCCCACGGCGTCTGTACTTTGCGATAAATCTGCTTTCACTGTCCAAAATGTACGCGGTGCCGGACAAGATCGTCGGGAAATGGACGACGCACTCTGTTTTGCTAATGGTTCTGCCACCAACATCGAAACCAATTCTGTTTGGTACACTTGGATTTGTGATGAGCCGGGTGAATTGGTGTTTACTTTGACCCCTTCTAACGAAACAGATGACCTAGATTTTGTCGTCTACGAACTGCCAAATGGTCTTGATGATTGCTCCGGCAAACGTGTCTTGCGCTGTATGGCATCAGGCGATTTTGCTTATCCAAGTCGCTGTATGGGACCGACAGGACTACGTATTGGGGAGCGAGACAATGATGAGCCGGCAGGCTGTAATTTGGGGAGACAAAATAGTTTCTTGTCGCCGCTAGATATGGAAGCAGGGAAAGCTTATGCTTTGGCGATCAACAACTTTACCTCTACGAATAACGGATTATCTATAGAATTTGGTGGTACAGGAACATTCCGAGGACCAGAAGCCAATTTTACGCTCGATGCTTCTATCGACGTCAATGAAAACGACAATACGATCTGCTTGGGCGAGACGATTTCTTTCACAGATGCCTCCAATTTTGATGCCGGAACGATCACCGAATGGGATTGGGTATTTGGGACGAATGCTGCACCAAGTGCGCGCGGTGGAGAAGGACCACACGAAGTCAGTTACTCGACTTCGGGACCGAAATTGATCGCACTGACCATAGAAACCGATCTAGGCTGTACCGTAACAGAAGTAACGACCATCAATGTCGTAGAACCACCGACCGTAGAATTTGAGCTGGCGACCTTGCCGGACTGTGGCGGTGGTGGCAATGGTGAAATCGAAGTGAGTGCTTCAGGTGGTAGTGTACCTTATGAATTTGCCTGGGATGGTAGCGGCGTATTTAGTAATGAAACGAGACGCGAAGGACTGACCGAAGGGACGTATTCTGTGATCGTAAAAGACGAGCAAAATTGTACGAGTGAGCCTTTCGAGATTTTTCTGCCAGAAGACAGTATCCAGCTCAACGAAAGCGTCATTCCTGTCATCGAGCCGTCTTGTGCTAGCTTTTCAGATGGTATTTTAGTGGTGTCGCCCATCAGAGGTTCTGCCCCTTACGAGTTCAATTTCGGTAGTGGATTTGTACAAGATAGTACGCTAGACAACATCACCGCTGGAAGTTATGTAGTCGATGTGCGTGATGCTAATGGCTGTAGCTCGACCTTCTCTATAGATGTGGGGGAGCCGGACAGTTTACAGTTGATGTTGGACGCGTTGGATATTTCTTGTAAAGGACAAACGGACGGCAGGATTGCTGCCAATATCAGCGGCGGCGTAGGTGGCTACACCTTCCAGTGGAACAATGGTGAACTTAGCGAGACCATAGAAAACTTATCTGCTGGCTCTTATAATGTCAATATCGAAGATGCCAATGGCTGTGAAATCACCGCTTCTACCCTCATCATAGAACCGGAAGGCATTGACTCTGAGATCGCCGATATTCTGAATGTACTCTGTCCCGGCGGTTCTGATGGTGGCATCCAGATATTGGCGTCTGGTGGTACGCCACCTTTCGAGTATGGTATTGTCGGAGGGGGCTTTCAGCGAGATTCTATCGTCGGTAACCTGACTGCCGGAATGTACGAAGTCATGGTGCGCGATTCTAGAGGCTGTGAGGGCGATGTGCTAGTCGGCACGATCACGCAGCCCGATTCTTTCTTCGTCGATGCCGGAGCAGATCAGACGGTAGAGCTTGGGTTTGAAGTCGATCTCAATGCTGTCGTTTTGCCTTTCAATAAAAATATAGTTGAGTACATATGGACAAGTACGGATAGCCTAAATCTGAGCTGCAATAACTGCCCCGATCCGGCGGTATTACCTTTCAATAATGCTGCTTATACAATTACTGTATTGGATGAAAATGGCTGTCCGGCAGTAGATGAAGTCCTTATCCGGGTAGAAAAAAATCGTCCGGTCTTCGTGCCTAGTGTTTTTTCACCTCTTTCGATAGATACCGCCAATCGCTGGTTTACACTCTTCGGTGGACGCTCCAGCAGAGGCATCAAAACACTCCGTATCTTCTCTCGATGGGGCGATATGGTTTTCGAGACGAATGATATTCAGCTTGGTATACCAGAACAAGGCTGGAATGGCACGACACCAAATGGGGACGAAGCAGCGAGCGGCGTCTATGCTTTCTACGCAGAAGTCGAGTTTATAGATAATGCAGTGATTGTGGTAGAAGGGGATGTGACTTTGTTGCGATGAGTTTTTCAATGCGCAACTTACAATGCGTAGTAGCTTGTCCCGAAACTTCGGGAAACAATAAGCAGTACGATGCATTTTTGCTAACAGCTAACAGCTAACAGCTAACAGCTAACAGCTAACAGCTAACAGCTAACAGCTAACAGCTAACAGCTAACAGCTAACAGCTAACAGCTTCACCTTCCGCCCCAAGAAAAACCAAACTTAAACGCCAAATGCGCAAATGGAGCAGAGAGATCGGTGTCGCGGATAGTCTGAAACTCATCGCCTGTGAAGTATGCGAATCGATAGCCGCCGGATATATTGACTTTCATCCACCGAAAAGCATTGATCTCAAAACCTATTTCGGGCTGAGCGACTAGAATATCTTCTTGTTCATTTTTGCTTTGTCCAGTAAATCCGACGTGACCGCCGGAAGCAAAAAAACCAAAAGACGGATGAAATGCTTTGTGCGCCGCTGGTGCATAATTGAGGAAAAGACCGTTGTAAGAAAAGTCAATTTGTCTACTGTCGAGATTCGGGAAATCAACTCGATGTGTGCGCCAGCCGAGTAGCAAATTTTTATTGAACTCCAAGGCAAACTGAGCACCTGACTGTCTTACTACATCGCTATCCACTAGCGTCGCACCTAGCGTCGGTCCACCCCAAGCACCTGTCAGGCGAATACCGCTTTCGCTAAACAAAGTTTCATCTTTTTGCCCCTGAGCAGTCAAGCTTCCTATCAAAATTGCTAGTAGGCATATCCATCTTATCATGTTCGTCGCATTTGTTGAACGTCGCAAAGCTAAATCGTTTCATCTAATACTGCAATGCATTCATCTATCAAAGTGGAATTTTGTGTCAGAAAGGCTCAATTTGGAAGAGACCTGATAGAACGTTACCTTGTAGAATGATTCTATTAACTTAAAAGCGAACGATATTATGGGTGTATTTAATGAATTAAAGAAAGCCTTTTTTGGGGCGAGTTCCATCGCAAAACATGGAGCAGAAAAAGCAAAAGAAAGTGGAAAAGAAGCTGCTGATAAATTGTCCAAAGATCTGGAAGAACTCTCTGAGCTGGCAGACGAAAAGCTGGCACAAGCACAGGAAATGACAGAAGATATTGGAGGTAAAATATTGAATACCAGCGAGCGAGTAGGAGAGGAGGTCATCAAGCGATCTGAAAATCTTTGGGAGAAAACAAAACAAGTGTCAGAAGAAGTCGGCGGTGAAATTTTGGATCGCATCGACCCTGATCGCGTAAAAGAAGAACCCATCATGAAATCAAAAGCTACACCACCATCGCCACCAGCTACTAGTCCGATGACGAGTGATGATTTGGCAAGCGATCTCATAGACGAAGCATTCGAAGAAGCAAAAGAAGAAGTCGTGCCACCACCGCTGCCACCCATTGTAGAGCAGGCTGCCGATCAAGTCAACGAGCAAGATTCCATTTTCGAGCGACTGATGAATAAGGCAGAAGACCTTTCGGAAAAGTTGAAAGAACAAACAGAGGACTTCGACATACCACGCGAAACACAGATCGGATACGACAACGCAAAAGGTAGTTTACTAGAAGGGCAGGATGACTTTTTTGCCAAAGCAGAACGATTCGCACAAGGCGACTATCACAATACCGGAAAAGAGCCTGCAGATGAAGTAATCGATACCGGAGAAATACAAATTCGTCAAAATCCCGACTATAAAAAACCGGTCAATGAAGGGACAGTCAAAGGCTTCGAAGATCTAGACGGAGATGGAGATGAGATCATTGATGACGCGATTATTTTGGATGATTAATCTGCTTGGATTTATATTCTTATTGGCAACAAAGCAAACAACAGTTCCATGAAAAAATATTCCATCATCAAATTGAGCACCTCTTGGTCAACGGATAAACTAAAACGTGATGTAGAAGAATTACTAGAAGAAAAAGACAGCGAGGGTTACGAAATTGTTTCCGTAGCCTTCGGCGTCAATCTATGGTATATGCCGACCGCTTTTATCACGTTGAGGAGTAGTGATTTGGTGTAGGTAGATGAGTCTTTTTGTTAAATAGGTGTTCGCTGAATGGCGTTCAAACCCTAGTACACTTATACCTTCGGCGGTATCACATCCTTAAAATGTCCATTCATTTGTACCCGCTCACGCAAGCGTTCCATTTCGCGCACCATAGGGATGAGTTGATTCAAATGATCGAGCATGAAGTCCTGGCGGTCCATTTCATTATGAATGGTAAGTAGCTCGTACTCTTGTTCTGTGGATAGCCCGACATGATGTCCCATTTTGAAAGTCCGCAGGTCAGCCGGATCGGGTATGGGTTTATTGATCTTCATCAACTCAAAAAGTTCCTCTATCCGTTCCACGATTCTAGTGCTAGTCACAATGTCGCTTTCCGTGTCGTAAGGCACTCTTTTCATCTTTGCTCCGGCATACAACTTTTCAGGTGCTCGACTGTAAAATTCCTCCATCTGGAATACGCCCACACCACGCGTACGCACATCTAGCTTTCCATCGTCGTACTGCTTCACGATTTCAACCAGCTCTAATTCTGTTCCGTATTCCATCACCCGTCTGTCGATATAAGGTGGTATCCCAAAAGTGATGCCTTCCTCCTTACAGTCTTTGATGAGTTCACGATAGCGTGGCTCGAAAATGTGTAGATTTAGGTCTTCCTCGGGAAAGGCGACTAATTGAAGTGGAAACAAAGGCAGTATCTTGGACATGGAAATCGAGTCTTTATGCTTTATGGTCAAAGCGACCACTCCTTATCGAATAGACTTTGGCGGACAATGTTTAACAATCCCACAAAAAACACGTATCTAAAGACTAAATTCGATCTCCCATTCGTCCTTATAAGACATACAATTCAAAAACCTCCACACAATCCTATTGACAAATGAGAACACTTCCATCCTCCATCCAACGCTTGGCGATTTTTAGCCTTGTCTCGCTTCTACTTTTCGCTTGTAAAAAAGAAAATACACCCGAAAATCTATCCCAGGAGCTAAGTGCCTACGTCTACGCTTACAGCTCCGGTATGATCTCTAAAGCAGCACCCATCAAAGTACAATTTTCGCAAAACGTGGTAGATGCAGAAGCAGTCGGTACAGCAGCAACGAACGTCTTCGGTATGCAGCCAAAAGTGGACGGCGAAGCCATTTGGGAAGATGAACAAACGCTAGCTTTCCAACCGGAAGGGATGTTGGCCTCCGGACGAGCCTATCAAGTCAGTGTACAATTAGATCAAATCTTTCAGAAAGTACCTGATGCCTTAAGAACTTTTCGGTTTGAGGTGGAGACGCGAAAGCAATCTATAGATGTCGAGATGGACAATGTCGTCAATGTAGACGCTGATGACTGGAGTGCGCAGCGCATTCTAGCAACCATTTTTACAACAGATGTTGCCAGTGCCAAAGAGCTGGAAGAAGCCATCGCAGTCGAGCAATCTGATAAAACATTGCCTATCGATATTCAGAGTTATGGTAGCGGATTGCGTCACGATCTAGTCGTCAATGGGGTAGAGCGAGAAACCGAAGAGTCCATCGTCAAAATCAAATGGAACGAACAAGCTTTGGGCACATCAGGAAGCGGTTTTGCGAATATCGGTATCGCTGGACTCAATGAGTTCAAAGTGATGTACGCGCGCATTATGCAAGAGGATGAACAGTATATTTTGCTCAATTTTTCCGATCCATTGCAGCGTAAACAAGAGCTAGAAGGACTTATCGACATCAATGACTATGACGGTAACTTGCGCTATGTCATTGACAACAATCAAGTACGCATCTACACAGATCGTCGTTTGGTAGGCACACGAGAAATTCAAATCAGAAAAGGCATCAAAAACAAAAAAGGCAAACGACTGACCATATCTGGCATTTGGGAACTCAATTTTGAGCAACTCAAACCCAAAGTTCGTATGGTGGGCAGCGGCGTCATCATTCCTGATTCGGAAGGGATGTTGTTGCCTTTTGAAGCGGTCAGTTTGAATGCCGTAGAAGTCGAAATCTTCAAAATATTCAACAACAACATCCTCCAATTTCTCCAAAAGAACGAACTCAGCGGCGGCTACAATCCTACACGGGTTGGGCGCGTCGTGTATCAAGGTAAAGTCGATCTAGCAGATCTGACGTCAAAAGTTTCTTCCAATAGCTGGACGCGGTATGCGTTGAATTTGGACAATTTCATCGAAAAAGATCCCCAAGCGATCTATCAAGTTCGCATCGGTTTCCGAAAAGAATATGCCACCTTTTATTGCGGCGAAGACAGCGAAAATACTAATTTGAATGTCGTCAATAACGAAGAGGAAACAGGCGAGATCAAGAGTTTTTGGGATGACTATTACGGTTTTTATGGCTACTATAACGGCTACAGCTGGCGCGACCGCGACAATCCTTGTAAAAAGGCATATTACAACCGAGACGTATTTGCCAAACGAAATATGCTTGCTTCCAATCTAGGCATCATTGCCAAAAGTGCCAGTGACCAATCGCTGATGGTAGTCGTTAGTGATTTGAGAACAGCGCAGCCGCTCAGTGGCATCGAAGTGGAAGTCTTTGACTATCAGCAGCAGTCAATGGGAATAGCCACGACTCAGAACGACGGTACCGTACTGATGAATTTGCCGCGAAAGGCATTTGTTGTAGTTGCCAAAAAGGAGCAAGAACGTGGCTATCTACGCATGGAAGACGGCGATGTCTTGTCACTGAGTCGTTTCGATGTATCCGGCGCACAGACACAATCAGGCATGAAAGGTTATCTCTACGGCGAGCGTGGCGTATGGCGACCGGGCGATTCCATCTACCTCAATTTCGTATTGTCCGATGAAGAAAAAGCCTTGCCGAGCAACTACCCGGTCACGCTAGAACTACGCGACTCCAGAGGGCAATTACAAGAAAAGCTGACACGCAGTGAGCATCTAGGAGGTATCTATGATTTCCAATTGGCGACAGCAGCAGAAGCACCCACTGGCGATTGGCTAGCGACCGTCAAAGCCGGAAATGCCAATTTCACAAAAACCTTGAAAGTAGAAACCGTCAAGCCCAATCGACTGAAAGTCAACTTAGATTTTGGTGGGCAAAACCTAGCTAGTAAAGAGGATCCGGTAGATGTAGAACTGCAAGTCAATTGGCTATATGGTGCGCCCGCTAGCAATCTGAGAACAAAAGTAGAACTAGACATACAAAGCGTCAATACCACTTTTGACAATTACAATAACTACGAATTTGACGATCCGGCGCGTCAGATCAGTAGCGAATCGAGTACTGTTTTTGATCAAAAAATAAACGAAAACGGCAGTGCCACTTTCCGCGTCAATTTGATGGAAGAAGGACGCTCGCCGGGACGTGTTCGCGCTGACTTTACAGCTCGTGCTTTTGAGCCGGGCGGTGACTTTAGCACGCGCAGTCAAAGTGTATTGTATGATCCTTACACGAGCTATGCAGGCATTGCGATTCCCAAAAATAAATATGACGAAAAACGCTTCAATATCGATCAAGAAGAAGCCTTGCGGATGGTGTTACTCAATGCTGACGGCAAACCTCTAAGCAACCAAAACCTCAGCGTCGGGCTATATCGAGTAGAATGGCGATGGTGGTGGGAGCAAGGCGGCGACAATCTCACGCGCTACAACAGCAGCCAACACTACGACGCCATGCAGCAAGCCAATGTGACTACTGATGCTAAAGGAGAAGCGACTTGGGACATCACGGTCAACAATTGGGGACGCTATCTAGTACGCGTCTGCGATACGAAAAGCGGACACTGCTCTGGTGACTTTTTCTATGCTGGCTACCCTTGGTACGATGCAGATGGTCAAAACAGAGATGCGGCGGCAATGATTGCGTTTTCGACAGATAAAGATAACTATAATGTAGGCGAAACAGTGCAACTGAATGTTCCGGCGAGTGAAAATGGCTACGCTTTTATCAGTATAGAAGATGGCAGTCAGGTCATTCAATCTTTCTGGAAAAGCACAACAGCAGGCGACAATATCTTCGAGATCAAAACGACGCCTGACATGGCGCCCAATGTCTATGCCCACGTCAGTTTGATACAGCCACACGGGCAGCAAAACAATGATCTCCCGATTCGGATGTACGGTATAGCATCTATTCTGGTAGATGATGAAGAAACCATTTTGCAGCCACAAATGGCGATGCCGGATAATCTTCAACCGGAGCAAAAATTCAGTATAGAAGTCAGCGAAGCCAATAACAAATCCATGGCGTATACCATTGCTATTGTTGATGAAGGCTTACTGGATCTAACCAACTTTGAGACACCCAATCCGTACGATCTCTTCTATGCCAAAGAAGCACTTGGCGTACAAACATGGGATATGTACAACGATGTCGTGGGCAGCTATGCCGGGGCATTGGATCGGGTGCTGAGTGTAGGTGGAGATGGTGTGGCGGAGATTGATCTGGAAAAACAAAAAACCAATCGTTTTCCGCCTGTCGTGCGACATTTAGGGCCGTTTTATTTGAAAAAAGGGAAAGCAAAACACGACATTCAGCTACCCAATTATGTCGGTTCAGTTCGCGCTATGGTCGTCGCTGCCAATACCGAAGGCGCGTATGGAAGTACGGAAAAAACAGTCGCGATCAAAAGTCCTTTGATGGTATTGCCGACCTTACCACGTGTGTTAGGTGTGCAAGAAAATGTGCGTATTCCGGTCACTATTTTTGCGGACAATAGCAAAGTCAAAAATGTGACCGTCAGTGTTCTAGAAGCTAACGGCTATGCCAAAATCAGAGAGGCAAGTCAAAGTATTCGTATTGGGAAAGAGGCGGAGCAGACGATTTATTTTGATATGCAACTCCCTGATCGACAAGGCAATACACAATTTATCGTAGAAGCTAAAGGCGGCGGACTGACGACTCGACAAGCTATAGATATAGAAGTCCGCAATCCGAATAGCTACACCACGGATGTACAATCTGTCGTACTCGAAGCTCAAGACAATCACACGTTTGACCTCGATCCTTTTGGTGTCGAAGGTAGCAACAGTGCCGTTATGGAAGTATCCAATATACCACCGCTTGATTTGGGTGAGCGATTGCGTTACTTGATCCGTTATCCGCACGGTTGTGTAGAGCAGACGACTTCCAGTGCTTTCCCACAATTGTACGTCGATCAGTTGATGGAGATCAAAGAAGAACAACGCGCAGTGATCCCGCAAAATATTGCAGCGGCGATTCAGCGATTGAAGCAGTTTCAGTTAGTGGATGGTAGCTTTAGCTATTGGCCGGGCAGCAGTAACTACAATGAGTGGGGCACGAACTATGCTGGTCATTTCTTACTGGAAGCAAAAGCCAAAGGCTATGCTGTACCTAGCGATATGCTCAATCGTTGGAAAAAATTTCAACGCCGAATTGCTCGTAACTGGTCAGGAGACGAAAATACTCGCACCTTACTAGGTTTGACACAGTCGTATCGACTCTATACACTCGCACTAGCAGGTGCACCAGATCTGTCTGCCATGAATCGAATGCGCGAAATGAAAAATCTATCTCGGCAAGCACGTTGGCGACTGGCGGCAGCTTATGCCATAGCAGGCAAAAGTGACGCAGCAAACAAGCTCATCGACGGTGCATCTGTGCAGGTTGCCACCTATCGTCAACTCGCTGGCACGTATGGTTCTGACTTACGCGACCAAGCTATGATCGCAGAAAGTATGGTGGCGATGGAGGACAAAAAACGTGCTGCCAGCTTGGTGCAAGATATGGCACGGCAACTCAGTCAGTCGCCCTGGTACAGCACACAAGAAACAGCTTATGTGCTACTTGCCATCAGCAAATTCGTAGGTGAACAAAAGAGCAAACAGCAGTTTACATTTAGCTATGCATTGAACAAACAACAAACAGATGCCGGATCGAATCATCCTGTCATGCAAGTCGATATTCCGATCAATAGAACACGACAAGTCAGCATCAAAAATACACACAATAATATTTTATATGCGCGTCTACTGACTACCGGACAGCCACCTATCGGGCAAGAAACATCCATCGCTTCTGATCTTGACATCTCCGTGCGCTATACCGATGCGGACGGTAATGACATTGATGAGAGTAGTCTAGCGCAAGGCACAGACTTTATCGCCGAAGTGACCATCCAAAATCCTGGCACGCGTGGCATTCGCTATGAAGAACTGGCGCTGACCCAAATATTTCCTTCTGGTTGGGAGATTATCAATACACGCGTCACTGGACAGTCTGCTACACCAAGTAGTACTGCTGAGTATCAAGATATCAGAGATGATCGTGTCTATACTTACTTTGATCTAGAAAAAGGCGTGACAAAGACCTATCGCATCCGATTGAATACTGCTTATGAGGGACGTTACTATCTGCCGGGCGTACATTGTGCAGCCATGTATGACAATGATATTCAGGCGCGGACAAGTGGGATGTGGGTGAATGTGGTACGGGTAGGAGAGGGGTAGCAGAGCTTCGAGAGTGATGAGAGTTGGGAGAGCTTCGAGAGGAGGATTTCTAAGTATTGATGATTCAATATCATCGGAGGGAATGTTCAAAAAAGTGTGTCAAGTGAATAAATATTATAAATGTTGGTCAAACCGATCAGGGAACTCTCTTTTGAACTCCAAGATGACTTTTTTGAAAGAATGAATACTTAGAAATCCTCCTCTCGAAGCTCTCCCAACTCTCATCACTCTCGAAGCTCTGCTACCCCTCTCCTAC
>JBCDHX010000043.1:0-39730 GCA_038749535.1 Bacteroidota bacterium | reverse complement strand
TTTGTCTCAAGCCGACGGGCTATTCATTTTGGCATTGCCCCAAAACGAATCAAAAGGTCTAGAAATGGCAAACTCCTCCGTCGAACCTGCCCTTTCGCCATCCGCCACCTAAGTAAAACGTGTTTCACACTTGCTCCATACGACAACTATTGATTATCATACTTTTGATGCGTTTGCCCTAATCCAATTCCTCCATTCCCCCGAAGTCCTCAACTTTCCCTATCTTTCAATTCTATTTTCAAAACAAAATTTAGACAAACATGAAATCATTCATTGTTACGATGGCGAGTCTCATCGGCTTGCTACTCTGTACACAAATGAGTTTCGCGCAAAGCGAAAAAAAGACAAAGACGAAAAAGTCAACTATTCTGCTTTCAAACTCCGCAACGTCGGTCCGGCTTTTACTTCCGGTCGGATTGCGGACATTGCCATTCATCCTGAAGATGATAATGTATGGTATGTCGCAGTCGGTTCAGGCGGTGTCTGGAAGACAGAAAATGCAGGTGTCACTTGGCAAACACTCTTCGACAATCAATCGACCTACTCCATTGGTAGCATTGCCATTGACCAAAATAATCCGAATATCATTTGGGTAGGTACAGGCGAAAATGTCGGTGGACGTCACGTCGGCTTCGGTGATGGTTTGTACAAAAGTACGGACGGTGGACAGAGCTGGGAAAATGTAGGGTTGAAGAAGTCAGAGCACATTTCGACTATCGTGACACACCCTGATAATCCGGATGTCGTTTGGGTAGCCGTACAAGGACCGCTTTGGAGCAAAGGTGGCGAACGTGGACTATACAAAACAACAGATGGCGGCAAAACTTGGAACAAAACATTAGGCGATGAAGAGTGGACAGGTGTCACAGATATCGTCATCGATCCTCAGAACCCCATGCGACTTTATGCGGCGACTTGGGACAGACATAGAACAGTGGCGGCTTACATGGGTGGCGGTCCCGGTACAGCAATTTATAGAAGTGACGATGGCGGTGAGAATTGGACGAAACTGAAAAGTGGTTTGCCTTCTTCTCGTTTGGGAAAGATCGGTTTGGCAGTCAATCCAAAGCAACCTAACATTGTGTACGCAGCTATCGAATTGGATAGACGAAAAGGAGGCGTGTATCGCTCGACGGACTATGGTGCATCTTGGTCAAAGCAGTCTGATGCGGTTTCCGGAGGTACAGGTCCTCACTACTATCAAGAGCTATTCGTTTCTCCTCATCATGATGAAAAATTGTATTTGATGAACGTTCAGATTTTGACCTCCAATGATGGCGGTAAAAACTTTGAGCGACTGACCCGCAAAACACACTCTGATAATCACGCCATCGCCTTCCGAGCGGACGATCCTGACTATATTTTGGTCGGTACAGATGGTGGTATTTACGAGAGTTTTGATGATGGCAAAAATTGGAGATTTATAGATAATATGCCGATCACACAATACTACAAAGTCGCCGTCGATGATGCCGAGCCATTCTACAATATCTATGGTGGTACGCAAGACAACGGTTCTCACGTAGGACCTTCTCGCACGGACAATGGACATGGCATTCGCAATGCAGATTGGGAGAAAACACTTTTTGCCGATGGTCATCAATCTGCTACAGAGCCCGGCAATCCCAACATCAGCTATGCAGAAACACAGCAAGGCGGTTTGTATAGAATCGATCGGGTGACAGGCGACCAAACACCTGTGCAGCCACAAGCTGGAGAAGGTGAGCCGCACGAGCGTTTCAATTGGGATGCGCCGATAGTGGTGAGTTCGCACGATCCGGCGCGTTTATACTTTGCGTCCTATCGTGTCTGGCGATCTGACAATCGTGGCGATAGCTGGGAAGCGATTTCCGGTGATTTGACTAGAAATGAAGAGCGTTTGGCACTACCGATCATGGGCGGTGTGCAAAGCTATGACAATGCTTGGGATGTCTATGCGATGTCCAATTACAATACAATTACCTCCCTCTCCGAGTCGCCTGTCAATGAAAATATCGTCTATGCTGGAACAGATGATGGCATCATTCAAGTAACAGAAGATGGTGGGAAAAATTGGACGAAAATTATGGCGAAAGATTTGCCCGGACTGCCGGAGCGCGCTTTCGTCAATGACATCAAAGCCGATCTGCATGACGAAAATACGGTCTATGTCGCTTTGGACAATCACAAAGAAGGCGACTTTGCAACTTATCTGTACAAGAGTACTAATAAAGGTCAAAGCTGGACATCTTTAGGCAAGAATCTTCCTGAAAATCATCTCGTTTGGCGTGTTGTACAAGATCATATCAAGCCGGAATTGCTGTTTGCCGCTACGGAATATGGTATTTTCTTCACTCTCGATGGTGGCGATGAGTGGAACAAATTGAAAGGTTCTCCGACCATTTCTTTCCGCGATCTAGCGATTCAAAGACGTGAAAATGATTTGGTAGGTGCTTCTTTTGGACGTAGTTTCTTTGTGTTGGACAATTATAGTCCTTTGCGTGAGGTCAATGATGATGTTTTTGAGAATGAAGCAACACTATTTGCGATCAAAGATGCCCTTTGGTACAATCCCAAATCTATCGTTAGCTCACAAGCAGACAACAAATATGTAGCGGACAATCCTGATTTTGGAGCGGTCTTCACTTACTATCTGTCAGAAGATTATACGACGGTGAAGTCTAAACGAAAGAAAGCAGAGAAAGAGGCGATGAAGAACGAAGATGATCTAGCATTCGCAGGCTGGGATGCTTTGGCAGCAGAAGAGCGCGAAGGTGGTACGAAAATCTGGTTGATCGTCAAAGATCAAAGTGGCAAAATCGTGCGTCGAGTAGCTGGAAAGACTGGAAAAGGCTTCCATCGAGTTGCTTGGGATTTGCGGAAAGATTCTCAGCGTCCAATCACGCCGGGCGAAAGCAATGATGGCTGGTGGAATCGCGGATTCATGGTCGTGCCGGGCACCTATTCTGTACAAGTGGTCAAAGAAAGCAAAGGTCAACTGACTACACTTACTGATCCTAAGTCTTTCAATGTCAAGCCATTGCGAAAAGGTGCATTGAAAGGGGCAAGCAAGCAAGAGTACTTGGCTTTTGTGAAAGATATGGAGCAAACACAAAGCCAATTGGCAGCCGCAGAATATATGCTGGAAGAAGCATTGGATAAAGTAAGCGCGATGCAGACCGCAGCGATGCGTAGCTCTGCAGATGGTAGTGAATTGTATGCTTCTCTCTACAATATTGAGCAAAAACTGCTAGATATTCAGGAGCAAGTGGAAGGTAATCCAGCGAAAAATGAAGTGGGCGAAAAGAATGCACCGGACGTAGCTTCTCGTTTTTACTTTGCTTATGGTGGTACGCGTTCGCTTTATGGTCCTACGGACTTGCACAAACAAAGTCTAGCAATGGCACAAACAGGTCTGAAAGAGTTGATGTCGCAATTGACGACGATCGTAGAAGAGCATATGCCGAAACTGGAAGAACAATTGAGTTCGATGGGTGCACCTTGGATTGAGGGGCAGCCGATACCTAGGAATTAGAGTATGCGTAGGAGGTTGTCGTTTTCTGACTTCGTTCAGACGACGACCTCCTTTTCAACCAAGAGCGACTTCTTTCTCTCCACCTCATCAAAAATCCAATACCTCCCGAATCTTTGCTGCCACCTTCTCCACATTCGGTAACATAGTCTGCTCCAATGTACTATTCAACGGAATGGCAGGTATATTTTCAGCTCCAATCAGCATCACGGGCGAATCCAAATCCTGAAAACATTCCTGTTGAATACGCGCCGCCAAACTACTCGCGAAAGATGGAAAAGCAGACTCTTCTGTAATGACGAGGCAGCGATGAGATCGTCGGACGGATTCAAAAACAGTGGACTCATCTAGCGGATAGAGTGTCCGCAAATCAATAATTTCAGCATCAATATTGAGTGTTTCCACTGAATTACAAGCCCAATGAACGCCCATTCCGTAAGCGACAATGCTGAGTTCGGGCTGCTCGCCATATTGGATAGTCGCTGCCTTCCCAAATGGTAAAATATAGTCCGCTGCCGGCTCTTTTACTTTTGCTCGATGTGTGCCCGGCACTTTTGACCAATACAATCCTTTATGTTCCAACATCACTACCGGATTGGGGTCAGCATAAGCCGCTTTCATTAATCCTTTTAGATCAGCGCCATTACTGGGGTAAGCGATTTTGATGCCTCGGATATTTGTTAAAATAGATTCTACACTAGAGGAGTGATAAGGACCGCCGCTGCCATAAGCACCTATCGGAACACGTAAGATCATGCTGACTGGAAATTTGCCATCGGACAGATAGCAAGAACGTGCTACTTCTGTAAACAACTGATTTAATCCAGGAAAGATATAATCAGCAAACTGTACTTCGACAATTGGCTTCAATCCGACTGCTGACATGCCTGCTGTAGAACCGACGATAAAAGCTTCTTGGATAGGTGTATTGAAGACTCGGTCATCGCCAAATTTCTGCGCTAAAGTTGCTGCTTCTCGAAATACGCCACCTAGCCGTCCACCTACATCTTGCCCATAAAACAAGGCTTTCTTATCCTCCGTCAATATTTCCTCCAAAGCGTGTAACGCACTATCCACCATGACGGTGGCAGTTGCATTTTGTGGCTGTTGATTGCCTTTTTCTGTAGTAATCGGAGTAGGCGCGAAGTCATGTGTAAATAAATCTTTGGCTGTTGGATCATCAGCTTTTTGAGCTGCTTCAAAATCTTGTTGGACTTGTTGTTGTGCGCGTTCTTCTAAGTCGATTAGTTTTCCTTCTGTGATACCCATATCCAATAATTGACCACGTAGAATAGGATAAGGGTCACTCAGCTTGGCGGTCTCCAAGTCATCGCGATACCACTCCATTCGGACACCGGAAGTGTGATGATTAAGTAAAGGGACTTTGGCATGAACGAGGAAGGGACGTCGCTCTTTTCGTATGGTTTCAATGATGCCTTGTAGCTCTATATAAGCAGAAATGAAATCACTGCCATCTATGGAAGTCGCCTTCAATCCCTTGAAACCTTTAGTGTATTCATAAGCATTTTGGGCACGAGTTTCCTCAGCAGTAGCGGAAATATCCCATTCATTATCTTGCACCAAATACAAAATCGGCAACTGCTTCAAAGCCGCCATTTGAAAGGCTTCTGCCACTTCACCTTCTGTAATAGAGGCATCACCAAATGAGCAAACGACAATGCTATCCGTATGCTCCGCAATGTCCATGTTCTCCTTGTATTGCAAACCCAAAGCTGCGCCCGTCGCCGGAATTCCTTGCATTCCCGTAGCAGAAGATTGATGTGGAATGGTGGGTTTGTCAGCATCTTTGAGACTCGGATGACAGTAGTAAGTACGTCCACCTGAAAATGGGTCGTCTCTTTTGGCAAGTAACTGCAGCATCAAATCATAAGGACGCATCCCTATACCCAACAGCATCGCATCATCTCGATAGTAAGGATAGAGAAAATCTTGTGGTCGTAGTTGCAGCGCGACAGCCAACTGAATTGCTTCATGTCCACGAGAAGTGGCATGTACATATTTGGAGACCATTTTGAAATTCGCCTCGTACAGTTCAGTCATCGCTTTTGCCGTACACATCAACTCAAATCCACGCAGGAGAGTCTCTTTTCTGATCGCAGCTTGCTCCAAAATCATTTTCAATTCGGTTTTAATTAGTCTGAGTTCAATAAGAAATTGCCATCCTCTATGTTTAGAATTAGTCAAAAAGTCGCTATTTGCAATACGCTCTTTTTTCAACTAATTCTAAACAATGACAATTTGCTTATTTCACGTTTTTGAATTTCAGAATTAAGTTAGGCGGTAACTAACTTTCGGTCGGCTGAGAAAATAGCTTTTTAAAAGTAAACGCGTGATCCGATAGTCCGTGTTCTTGCAAATGTGTCAAACGTGCAACAGCCTCTTCCAAGCTAGGGACTTCGCTTTCAGGTAGCCACCACATCGCGTAGTAGTGATTGCCGTAGTGGTGAAACCACTCTTTGCGTCGCTTCATGAAATCCGTGTGGTGAGAATGATACGTAAACTGCTTAAGCGATTCTATATCTTCCCAAACTGAGACATTGACGATCACTTGCTCATCGTTGTAAGGATTTATATCGGTGGCATTGTCGCTTTCGTCTTTGAGTCGCCACACAAAGCCTGGACTACTTTCTGCCAACCCATTGATGACGTCCAAATTGTCGACAAACTCTTGCATAATAGGGTCGTCTATATTGACGCCTTTCATGCGGGCAATATTAATTTCGGCTAGGTGATAGTTCATTTGACTTTCTATAAAAATAGTAAATTTGATGATGATATTCTGCTAATATGAATATTTTAGAAAATTATTCTTCTTTACTGATTTATTTGGAATGAATAACTAATTGGTTGATTGCCAACTCAATATTTTAGAATAATCTCCTATTCGTCAATTACTCATAAATATGTCTATACTATGCAGCCAGTAAAATTGGATGATACAGATCGAAAAATTTTGGAACTCTTGCAGAAAGACGCCCGACTGACGATCAAAGAAATGGCGGCTCAATTGCAGTTGTCCTCTACACCTGTTTTTGAGCGCATCAAAAAGCTAGAAAAGGCAGGCATCATCGACAAATATGTAGCATTGGTCAATGCTGATCTATTAGGTAGAAAAGTAAATGCTTTCGTTCATGTAAGTTTGAAGAAGCATGACAACAAATCGGTCAAAGCCTTTGAGCAGACGATCAATGAGTTTTCTGAAATCATGGAGTGTCATCATGTCTCCGGCAACCACGATTTTTTGCTCAAAGTGCTGGTGCGGGACATGGAGCACTATCACCAATTTTTGCGGCATCAGTTATCCGTTTTGCCCAATATCGGGAAGACGGAAACACTATTTTCCTTATCTGTGCGAAAGTCGACCACAGTGGTGGCGATAGGGGAGGAGTAGTTACTTTAATGCCCTTTGATTCACCCCTTCAAACGTGATTTCAATCGGCAAAATCTGCCCCGCTTCATCAAAGTACATCTGATCTATGCAAGTCACTCGATGATCGCGATCTTCATTCGGAATGGGACGTCGATGGTAGATGGCGTACCACTCATCTGTGCCGGGAATCTGTAGGACAGAATGATGACCCGCACCAGTTGCAATCGTCGTATCGCTCTGCAAAACGATTGCTTCTTTTGGGAATGGACCGGTCAAATTTTTAGAGCGACCATAAGCGACTCGATAACTACCATCCGTCCAGTTACCTTCTGACCACATCAAATAATACCAGCCATCGCGCTTGAAGAGTACCGGACCTTCCACATAGCCTTCCGGCGTGATTTCTTTGACGCGGTCGCCGTTTTCAAAAGGCACTAAGTCGGTGAAATCGTCATTTAGTTGAGCGATATTGCACTTCCTCCAGCCACCGTAGATGATGTAAAATTGACCATCTTCTTCGTATACGAACTGATCGATGGGCTGTGCATAGTTGAGCACTTCACCGATGAGCGGACGACCCAGTAAATCTTCATACGGTCCTTCGGGTGCATCTGCTACTGCTACACCGATGCCGCCTACTTCATTGATGTCATGTCGCTCCGGGTCAAAGTTTCGACCCGGCACCGGACGCTGTATGTCATTGGCGGCGAAGAAAAAGTAATATTTGCCCTCTTTTTCTATTGTACAAGGTGCCCACATCGCTTCTCGCGCCCAAGTGACACGAGCCGTATCCAAAATGCGTTCGTGCTTTGTCCAATTGACTAGATCAGGTGACGAAAAACAATCAAAAAAAACTTGTTGCTCAAAACGGTCGGAATAAGTTGGAAAAATCCAGTATTCATCATTGAAAATAGCGACTTCAGGATCGGCATACCAGCCGTCGAAAAGTGGATTGCCGGAAGTAGGAAGTTCGTCTGTTTCCGTAGAAATTGGTTGCGTCTGACAAGCGAAAAAAAGCGAGAAGAGTAGAATGCGGTACATAGGCGTAAGTGTTTGGACAGAAAGATAGCAGAAATTTCAAATAGTCAATGCAGCGAGTACTTTTTCCATATACTCATTATTTGTCAAATCGCCCGTTAATTCAACTACCGGGTAGTCCAGCAATTTCATCCAATTTCTGTGCTGCGTGATGCTTCTACCATCAAAATTTGGGTCGTCATATTGGGCCGCCCAAGCTAGAAAAGCTTTGGATGTTACTTGAATCCTTTTGTCGACTAAGAGCGCATCACCATAGCGTTCTGCCTCGCGCTGTTGTAGTCTTTTGAGTCGAATATCAGGCGGCAAATAGAGAAAGACGACCAAATCAAAAGCCGTCTGCCAATAGTCGCTCCAAGTGACCAAAGAACCACTGACGATGACATTTTGATGCGTCGAAAAGTCGTGTTGTAGCTCTGCTTGACGTAGTGATTTGAATCTTTTCTTTTGGAATGGAATTGGCGTTTTTACCCAATAATAATAATCTGCATCTAAGTGCTTGCAATCCAATTTTTGGGCAAGCGATCTCGCTAATGTGGTTGTTCCTGAGTCGGACGCACCGAAGATGAGGAGTTTCAAAACGAAGTCATTTGAAGTGAACTGATAACAAGTATTTAGCCTTTCACCATCCCTTTTTCAAATTTCTTTTGCAGTCGCCGAATGGCTTGTCGATACATCTTTTCGTCTGCGGTTGTCGTCGAGCCCAAACTGTTGAATAGATAAAAGATGGTGTTGAACTTGATGAAATCTGGAGTCGGTTTTTTGACTCTTTCCAGATCACCATCCAAGACTGCAAATCCCTCTGCGCCGGACTCCGAAGGTGTCTCGGTGACGACTAGAAAGGGACGTCCATTGAGTTGTAGTTGTTTATCTACTTCCATCTTTTGATTGAGGAAGATTGCTTCTGAACTACCGTCGCGCAAAGCTTTGCTATTGAAATCGTACATAAAAAGGATGTCAGAAAAGTTATATTCTGACTTGAAAAGGCGGATGATGGTTTGGTTTTTAGTATTGACGGCTGCCTCTCGTTCTGCTAGAAGTCGCTCCCATTTTTCTATGTTTTTTCCTTCTTCGATTTTGGAGTGTAGATAGTTTTTTTGTTTCACGCCGCTTTCTAGGCGGACGATCAAGACACCTTTTTCTTTCAACTCCACCAATTGGGCAGCAGCGATGTCGGGGATGAGTGAAAGTAGTAAGGCAAAAAGAAGTAATCTCATAGTGTATTTGATTGTACTTGTCAGTAATTGATCTGATTTGAATGAACGATGGAGCGCAAAGTTCATTGTTTAATTTTCGCGCTCATAACGATTCAAAAACAACGAATCTTGTGCTGCTTTTACTTCGATGACGTCTTGAACTGACTCATTTGGAATTTTGACAGATAGTACATAATGCTCGATTGTCCACTCATCTCCTTTTCGCTCCAAAACTCCCGAACCGATACAAGTGCCCATCCAAGTTTCCAACAATTCATCAAACCAAGCCGTCTGCCCGGATACAGAAAAATAAATATGCCGATCAAAAGGCGTGAAAGACCAAGCTTTTCCTTTGTCGAAATAAGGTCGGCAGAAGGCAGCAAATTCCTCCTTCGTCCAGTTTTCCGTCGCATCCGTACCGATGAAAATAGCCCCTTCGCTCATCGCTCCGAAGTAGGCATCAAAATCAGCATCAGCGGCTGCTTTATGCCAGTCATCTATGACTTGATGGATGTTGTTGGTAGCGGCAGTGGCGTCGAAGTTTTTGGTGGTTTGGCAGGCGGCGAGTAGCAACAAAATGGGAAAGGTGTATTTCATAGTTATTTTGTGTTTTAGAGGGTGAAGATAGGGCATCTATCGTTTACGTTGATACTTGTTTGAAGCAAAGACTCTCCATTTTCCGCTTGTTGTTGTGGTTTTTTGTGATTTTAGAAACCCAAGTTCCAGTAAACAGTGTTACTACCAATGTCCAAAACAAAAAAGCACATACCGTATGCAACAAAATTTCCAAGTTGATTTAGAAGGCATTATTGATTTGCTTTCTAATCATTTGTACAGCAGCGATCAGGTATTCGTGCGTGAGTTGCTGCAAAATGGGGTAGATGCCATCACTGCTCGCCGACAGATGGATGACGACTTTCTGCCAAGAGTAGAGGTGAGCTACATCCACGGCGACGACGAGGCAGCTGACAATCAAGTCGTATTCGAAGACAATGGCGTAGGACTCACGGAGGAAGAAGTTCATGATTTTTTGACGAAGATCGGGTCCAGTATCAAGCGACAAAAATCAGTTGATCGCTCTTCTTTCATTGGGCAATTTGGCATCGGGCTATTGTCTTGTTTTATGGTCACCAAGCGCATCGTGATGATTACGCAGTCGGTAGATACTGACTACTCGCTGAAGTGGACTGGAGAAGCCAATGGTACTTATCACTACGAACTACAAGCAAAGCGTTCGTCCCCCGGTACTAGCGTTTATGTCGTCTTAAATGAGGAGGTCAAATTTGATTTTCCGGCAAGCAAGATAAAAGAACTGTTGCAATATTATGGCGGCTTACTAGCTGTACCTATCTATTTTTCAGAAGATGGCAATGCCAGCGAACGACTCAACTTCCAGCTCAATCCGATGGGGCAAAAGTTTGAAGATTTTGAGGAAGAGCAAAAGGTTTTGCTGGATTTTGGGACGGAGCAGTTTGCGGAAAATTTTCTGGCGGCGATCCCAGTCAGAACAGCAGGTGGACGCACACAAGGTGTTGCTTTCATCAAAAGGAATGCTCACTTGGTGCAGCAACAAAGCAATAAGGTCTACCTAAAGCAGATGCTGGTCGCCGACGATATTGACAATATCTTGCCGAAGTGGGCTTTCTTTATCAAAGCCGTGTTCAATACAACTAGCTTACAACCGACTGCTTCTAGAGAGCGATTTTATCAGAATGAAGATTTAGAGAAAACGAGACGTCAGCTCGGTAGAGCCATCCGAAATCAATTGATGAAGTGGCATCGCAGCCAACCGATATTATTAAAACGAGTCATCGAAGCACACGAACGCTCCATCAAAGAAATGGCAGAGCAGGATGAGGCGTTTTTGAAAATCGTATTGCCCTATTTGACGTTTCCGACGACCAAAGGACAGTTGACACTAGCGGAGATCAGAAAGCATGATGCCGTCATCAGATACGTCTATGAACTAGAAGAGTATCAGCAAATCCGGTCGCTAGTGGGTGCACAAGATCTGTTGATCGTCAAAACCCGATATGGCAATGACCGAAATTTGTTCAATGAAATCAAAGAGCTATATCCGGATTGGGAGTTTAGAGCGGTAGATGTGCAGGAGTTGTTTCATCAGTTTGAAGAATTGAATGCCGAGGAGTGTGAAGCCTTTGAGTTCTTCTTGGATGTCGCCGCTGACGAGCTCATCAAACTCAAGTGCGACGGCATGATCAGAAAGTTCGATCCCGATCATATACCTACGGTCTGCTACCTATCTCCTGAAGCCCGATGGGATAGAAGTAGCGACTTGGATAGCGACAATCTACCGGAACTTTGGAATCAACTGTATGAGAGATTTAATACCACTTCTGTCAGCGTCCTTTCTCGATTGTGTTTCAATTTTAACAACCCGACCATTCAGCGACTAAGCCGACTGGATGACCCCAAATTATTGGCACTGTACATTCGATTCTTGTATTTTCAAGCGATATTGCTCGGCAATTACGCGCTCAACAAAGATGAACTACAACTATTCGGGCAAGGTATTTTAGCGATGATTGATTTGCATGAAGAGAAGTAAAAGAGCACTACTTAATAATCACAAACGACTCAAAAATTGGATAAATCGACAGCAATAAAAAAAGGACGTTCACTCAGCAGCAGCATTGGTCTGCTCGATTCTGGGGAAGGGCACAAACTTGAAAAACTAGCTAAAGAGGGACTGAGTATCTGTCTTCCCTTCAGGCATGATGAAGAGGGGAAAGAGCTGACGATAGACTTCTATAACTACCTTATGTTCATGTTCAATATTGTAGGAGATGGAGCAGAAGGATTCAAATACTTGATTCAGGCTAGACAAGTCGTAGAAGAAGTAGGAGACGAGAGTGACAGGGTGAAGTGGTTGTCATTTTTGGAAGATATTTTGCCTTTCGCGGCAGAGTCCTCCATGCTGTCCAATGATGAGCTGGATGCATTGATTCAGGAATTGAAAGAGGACGTTGATGAGCCCACCAGAAAGATGCTTAAATTCAGTATCGTCTTATTGGAAACTTATCAAAAGCGGGAGCGACATCAAGAGATAGCCGAATTAATGGACGAGATCGATCCTAGCAGTTTTAAGCTCAATAACATCAGTGTAGGCTGTAAGCTATGCGACCAAATGCAATTGGTAAAGACTTTTTCTGTCATTGGCAATATCGACGACGCAAAATCTGTGATGCAAGAAGTAGCAGGAGCATCAAAATATTACTGTGCCCGGTCTCCGCATATCGGTTTGGTTTATTTATTGGATCATTTTGTGGAAAAAGAGGAACTGGAAGAGGCTACTTTTTACGCCACTATGCTGGCAGAGAGCATTGATTATTTTTGGGAAGGCAGCATTTGGATGGCAAATCCTTTGTTTGCTTATCAGGCAAAAACGGGAGATGTCGAAAATGCCCTGGTTTGGCTCAATCGCTTTGGCGCACAGATGAAGGAGTCTACCATGATGATACAAAAGATAAAATTCTATCGCTCTGCTGTCACATTGATGGATGAGCTTCGGGCAGCAGGCAAATCACATATTGAGACGTTGAAATTTAAAGTGCTGGTCAGAAAAAAAGAGGACGGCTATCCGGTGGCAGCGCTCTCTACTTACTTCGGTGGACTACTAGCCGAAGCGGAGAAAACTTGGGCGCAGATCCTATCAAACTAAGTCACATCTGCATCTGTGTACTTTCATTTTTTTCATACAAATTGTGAATCAGCAGTATTAAAAAGCCAAAGAGAACTGCACCGATGATGAGGGCGTTATTGACGATACCGGTGACAGAAAAAGAGACTTTGATGAGTATCGTAGAAATGACGAAACCGGAGTTGCGGATGATTTTATGAAACTGATGAGAGTAAAAGAAGGAAGCCAACAACAGCATCACATCTACGATGATGAGGAGCGTAAAAAACTCATCGAAGAATACATTATTGATGTTCTTAAATGCCAAAACTCCGTTGCCATATTCGCTAATGGTTTCTTTCAGCCAATGAAATAAAGTGAAGCTCGCCAGTACAAATAGAATGGGTACTAGCAAGACAGAAATACCCTTTTTGAGATTGACGAATCGGGTTATTTTTTGCTCCTCTTCGGTTGTCCTTTTACCGCTATTGCTACTCTGTCGGATGTTTTTGTAGAACAAATAGATGATGACGAAAAGTATCAAAGAAGTGGCGACATCATAGGTAAATTGAAGATCATCCCTAACCTTGAACCACTCCGAGGTAAGTTTGATACTGGCGATGTCCTTGAAAATCCTTCGGATGACTATGAGGGTGATGATTTCGTACTGCTTACCGATGTAAAATGAGATGGATTTAGGCAAGTAAAAGATCAATAAATAGACCTCGTAAATCAAAATAAAAGAGAAAGGTGTGTAGATAGCAGCTATGGGATCATTGAGAAACTTTGATTCTACACTGATGATGCCTTGCTGACTCAATACTATGAAAATCAAATGAATCACATAACTGATGATGGCAATTGCCAAAATGAGTCGTTCACTTTTTTCCTTGAAAGTAGCAGACAGTAAATAGCTGTAAGTCCGATTCAGAATAGACATTCGCACGTAATTATCTCATTATTAGGGCTTTATAACAGTCGATAACAGCGAGAGGCTCAAAGTGTTGTTGATTGTCTTGGTTTTGTGGTATGAAGATCATCCACTAGAGGACAACTAAGAAAATCAGGATTTAAAAGGAAATGTAAGGAAAAACCTTTGTCTGCAATCACTGTTTACCCTAATTATTCTGCTCAATGAAAAAGAAAACTCACAACAGGAAAGATATATGCGAAACACGTTAATAGTGGTCATCATCTGCTGCATCAGTATGCTTAGTTCATGCACAGAACCTAGTCCCAATGTAGATACAGAAGGAAAAGATGAGTTTCAAGCACTGGAAGTAGAACAGTCTACCGAAAGACCAACACAGAACTATCAGGACGTCGTCTATGTACCTATCTATTCTGATATATATGCTAATGAAACGGATCAAAAAGTCCTACTATCAGCTACTTTGAGTGTCAGAAATACAAGTGAAGTGGACTCTTTATTCATCTCTCGCATCGACTACTTTGATACCGGAGGTAACATCGTCAGGAGCTATGTTGGTAATCTAATCAGCCTGCCACCCATGGCGACTATCAACTATGTCATAGAAAAAGATGACGATACCGGAGGTCCGGGTGCCAATTTTATCGTAGAGCTAAGTGCAGAACATGAAAATGTCAGACCACTGATTCAGGCAGTCATGGTCAGTCATGTCGGCAATAAGTCCTTTGCTTTTTCTACAGACGGCTATTCGGTGAAGTGAGGGTCAAGATTTCTGACTGAAGTGATGATTGCTCATCCACTTTTTTTAAAATCCTCCGTCGTTCGCCCCTTCCAATCTGTCGTTGACAGGATACTGTTCTGAAATCATGAACTTTAAGGTGGTCACTCGTTTCTTTTGGCAACAACACCACGCATCATGTTCAAAGAAATACACCTATCAATTCTTTTCTTATTCATAACTGTTGGACTTTCCGCCCAAACAGAACTCACAGGTCGGCTAGTAGACACGACTAAAGTAGCGCTGCTAGGCGCAAATGTCGTTTTATTGCAACCGGCGGATAGCTCAATGGTCACCTATTCCACTACCGACAACAAAGGTGTTTTTAGTCTAAAGGATGTCGGAGCAGGTCAATACATCATGCAAACCACTTTCATGGGATATGAACGACCAGATAAAGTCATCACCATCACTGCGAGCGATCAATACATCGACTTCGGTGACCTGACGATGTATCCTGCTGGCTATCTCATCAAAGGCGTCCAAGTGACCGCCGACCGTATTCCTGTGCAAATGCGTGGAGATACGATGATGTTTGATGCCGAAGCATTTGCTGTGGGAGAAAATGCAGTCGTAGAAGATTTGATTCGGCGGCTGCCCGGGATGCAGGTGGATGGCAGCGGAAACATTACCTATCGAGGTCGCCCTATCAACGAAGTCCTCATCAATGGCAAACCTTTCTTTGCAGGCAATGCTACCCTTTTGACCCAAAACCTAGATGCTGATGCCATTAAAAATCTAGAGCTTTTTGATCAAAAGTCGGATGCCGAAGAAATATCGGGCGTTGATGATGGAGAAGAAAATATCACCATTAATCTGGAAATGAAAGAAAAAGCCAAAGCCAAGATGTTCGGTGAGCTTTATGGCGGCTACGGTACTCAAGACCGCTTTCAAGCTGGCGGAAAAACGTTTCGGATTAGTGATGCGACCCAAATGGGTGTCTTAGGAACGATCAATAACATCAATCGAGTCGGTTTTTCGGGTGACGAAATTTCAGCTTTCAATGGCTCGACAGGTCGAGGACGCGGCAGATGGTGGGAAAACAATGGAGATGGGAAACTTGCCTTCGATGACGGAAATGCTACAGGCGATAACCAATCTATCGCCGCTGGTATCAATTATGGTACATCCATTGGCGAGAACGGACAATTTACAGCCGACTACGCGCTCTTTGACCGGACTCAGCTGCAATTGGCGACAACCCTCGAAGCTTTCAACCGCGCTGATGATCGCCGTATCGTAGAAACCATAGAAGAAAATACGACCACCAACTACAGTCATCGCATAGGGTTCGAGCTACGCCAAAGAGTAGATTCTACTTCACGATTGAGGATAAGAGGTAACGTCATGTTGGCTGGAGGAGACAACACCAGCGATGCCAATACCAATGTAAGAAACGAGGACAACTCGGAAGACAGTTTTTCTGTCCAAGAACAAAACAATAATAGGCGTCCAAGCGGGCAGATGAGTATCAGGTATAACAAAGGCGACCGCCGAGGACGAGGCAGACGTGAGCGTACCAACAGACGTACTTTCGGTGCACGCGCTTACACAAGCTTTTCTGAAAATCGGACAGATCTAGAGCTTCTAGTGAATGGAATAGAACCAGGTTTGGATTTGCCAGGTGTGCTCGTCAATGGTCGGCAAGTGCAAAATCGGCTGACGGATTCTTGGAATATGGGAGGAGGAGCAGAACTGACCGAACCGATCGCTAAAAAATGGCGATTGAATATGGAAGTACGCACAGAATACGATAGAGTATCGGGTGACTTTGCCTTTCAGCTAGCCGAACAAAACGCCAATAACAATTTGGAAAGAAGCTGGACGACTGCCGATGGAGCGGCTTCACTGATTCACAACTTCGGCAAGCGCAGCAGCATCGGCTTCGGTACGCGCTATCAAGGCGCGAATCTGACCTTAAAAGGAGACGAAGTACGAGATGAGAATTTCACTTATGTGCTGCCTTTTGTCCGCTTTAGAAGACGATTTGAAAAAGGGCTTTACGGTGCCAACATCAGAAGTTCCGCTCGCGTTCCGTCCATCAGTCAGCTACAAACCATCGCTGACCCCAACGCCAGCGGTCGCGTATCTGTCGGTAATCCAGAGCTGAATCCTGCGCTCAATTATTCCTACAACAGCTGGTTGTGGTACAATAACGAACCCAAATCCTACAGCATCAACGGTAGCTTTGACGTCTCTTACACCGACAATGCTTTCGGAAACGAGGTCTCATTTCTACAAGGTCAGCAAATTTTTCGTACCATCAATGTGAGTCATGCGTGGCGCGTCGTCGGTAATTTGGGGACGACCATTGGTATCAAAGCCATCAATACGCAAATACGGCTCGAAACAGATGGCTACGTCAGCCGAGGCGAGGGCATCGTGGATGAAGTGACGCGCCTCAATACTAGCTCCAGTTATAATTTAGGTGGCAATATCAATACCGAGATCAACGAAAAAAGTTATGTACAGGTAGGCTATCGCTTCAATAACTTCACCAATACATTCTCAGGGGGACGCGAAGATGCGAACACTACCCAACTCACCGATAATTTCAACTTGAATTTTGAGCTGGAAGTCAGCCCAAAGTGGCGATTTGAGAGCCGTTTTGTCTACGCTATTTTCCGCGCCACGGAGTTCAGCGAACGGCAAACCATTCCTGATTTAGTACTTAGCTTAGAACTGCGTCCTTTCAAAGAAAAAGGACACTTTATCCGCTTGTCAGGCTCTGATCTCTTCAACCAAAACACCATCATCAATCGAAATGTGGGTCAGTTTTCGACTACGGAGACTAGAGCGAATGGTTTGGGTCGGTATTTCTTGGCTACTTTTCATTATAAAATATGAGGAGGATGGATGAAATAGATTTCAGCATTTCGAGCTTTGAGAAATAGAATGAGCAAAACAGGTAGGTTATACTTCTCAAGTCCCTTTACAGAACAACTGGTCTTGGGAGGTTGAGGTAGTGTATTTTATATTTTTACATTAGGAGGAGTTTTACTTACCTTTCCTTGCTGTAAAACGAAAATTGCTAATGAATACCTTATCCACGCTACTCACCACGAGCTGTTTCGTCTTTTTATCATTTTGTGTGCTCTCTTGCCAAAAACAAAATCCACCGCCCAATGTCCTTTTCATCTTAGCGGATGATTTGGGTTATCATGATCTGAGCATCACAGGCAGCGACTACTACGAAACTCCTCATATCGACCGCATCGCAAGAGAAGGAATGCAATTCACGCAAGGTTATGCGGCTTGTCAGGTGTGTAGTCCGTCGCGAGCGAGTATTATGTTGGGGCAGTTCACGGCTCGACACGGCATCACGGACTGGATAGGGGCGAGAGCAGACACGGCTTGGCGAGAAAAAGGCAGATACAATCAACTACTCCCAGCAGACTACAATAGGGCTATGCCAAAAGCAGCAACAACACTCGCAGAAGCCATGCAAATGAATGGGTACACTACTTTTTTTGCCGGGAAATGGCATTTGGGAGAAGAAGACAATGCTCCCGAAGATCACGGATTCGATATCAACATCGGTGGCTACAGCAGCGGTTCTCCAAAAGGAGGCTTCTACTCGCCTTGGCAAAATCCAAAATTAACCGATAAAAAAGCAGGTGAAAACTTATCTATGCGACTCGCCCATGAAACTGTTGATTTTCTAAAAACGCATCAAGACAGCAGCTTTTTCGCTTTCCTTTCTTTTTACGCTGTCCATGGACCGATACAAACTACTCAAAAGAAATGGTCAAAATACCGCGACAAAGCAGAAGCCCAGGGCATAGCAGATAGTGGTTATGAAATGGGACACTTCCTCCCCATTCGGCAGACGCAAGACAATCCTGTCTATGCCGGACTAGTGGAGACTATGGATGATGCAGTCGGTGTTGTTTTGAAGGCGTTGGATGCTTTGGGATTGGCGGAGAATACGATCGTTATTTTTACTTCTGACAATGGCGGCGTGGCAGCCGGAGATGACTTTTCGACCACTAATCTACCCCTACGAGGCGGTAAAGGTTATCAATATGAAGGCGGCATCCGAGAACCTTTTTTCATCAAAGCACCGGGCGTCAAAGCAGGACAAACTTGCGCCACACCTGTCATCGCCACCGATTTTTATCCCACTATTTTGGAGATGATTGGTGCTGCAATACCGGAAGCGACACAGCTGGATGCCATCAGTTTAGTACCACTTCTGAAAGAAAATAAAACGGTAGCGGATCGACCCTTCATTTGGCATTATCCACACTACGGCAATCAAGGTGGACAGCCGTCCTCTATTCTGCGGCTCGGTGATTGGAAACTGATCTATTACTATGAAGACGAAAGCGTCGAACTCTTTGATTTGGTGAATGATCCTTCTGAGCAAAACGATTTATCGGCACAAGAAATGACTCGCGCCACACAGATGCGCGACCAACTCTTCGTACAACTCGAAAGCATGAATGCCCGCTATCCAAAACGCGATCCGCTCTACGATCCGGCTTTGGAAGCCCGTTATTTGGATACCATCATAAATGAAAAATTGCCGAGTTTAGAAGCTAGACGGCTACAGTTTTTGTCTAAAGATTTTGACCCGGGAAATAAGTGGTGGGGGAGTGCGGTAGAGGATTGATAAATTTATTGTTCCCATCCTGCACAAACTACCGAATCTCAAATGCCACCGTCCGCACCGTCTGCTGCCCATCATCATATGTCAACAACATCCGATCTGCTTCTTTTTGCTCAAAAACCTCCTGCATCGTCCGTATGCGACCTACCGGAATACCTAGCTGATGCATCTTTGGCAATAACTCATTAGCACTATGACTAGCGATGGCAGGTGATAAAAAAGTTTTCAATGATTCTCGTTGAGCAACGCGATCTGTATTCTTGATAAAATGCTGAGGGAGAGTGAGTTGTAATAACTGACAGAGACTTTGAAACTGCTGATCGCTACCCACTGCCAGTACAATCGCTACTTCATCTTTTGTGTAAAATACATCTCCATATGGTGCAATATTTGGGTGTTGTGTGCCCATTCGTTGTGGAATGTGATTGCCGATCAGCCAATTGGTCGCTTGATTAGCGAGAGAGGAAATTGCTGCATCCAAGAGGGAAACGTGTAAATAGCTGCCTTGTCCGGTTCTTGCTTGATGGAGTAAAGCAAGTAAAATACCCTCTTTCAGTTGATGTGCTGCCAAAAGGTCGATGAGCGCGACGGGCATTTTGACAGGTGGGCGTTGTGGTTCACCATTCATGTACAAAAATCCGGCTTCTGCTTGTAAAACCACATCAAATCCGAGCCGATCACTGCTTTCTCCAAAAGCAGTCAGTTGCGCAAATATCAGTTGTTTATTGATGGTCGAGAGATGCTCATAACTCAATTGAAATTTTTGTAATGCCTTTAGCTTCAAATTGCTTACAACAACGTCTGCCTCTTTGATGATGCCGAGTAGTTCCGTACGATCTTTCTTATTCCCAAAATCCAAGAAGTAGGTTTCCTTGCCCCAGTTGACGCTACGGTAGTAAGCAGAATCTACCTTTTCTGTAGTTTCATTCGGCAATTTCCACCGCCGAGTCACATCTCCACCAGTCTTTTTATTCTCTATTTTGATGACTTTCGCCCCCAATTCCGCAAAAAACATTCCCACTGCCGGGCCTGCCAGCACACTCGCCAATTCGACGACCAACAAATTCTTGAAAAATTCGGTTTGTACCATGAAAAATCAGTCTAAGTTTAATATAACATTTATCCCACCTTGTTGAAAATTTAGAGGCTGTTCAAAATTCTTTTTTATCACAGACGTTACTGAAATGATCAAGTAGTTGAGGGGGTATAAATTTCATTTCTGATTGAGCAGATTTTTTGTTCAGATCCACTCTTGAGAGGGATAAAGGGTTCCCTGACAAGAGGAAAAACGTAGGCGATGCCTATCGGCGAGGCTTTTTAACAAAATATGAGCGAAAAAGACGCCATCATGAAATCGAAAATTATATGTGCTCAACTACTTAACTTAACAATTATCACCACTATCTATGAAAAAATTATTGCTCTCCTCTTGTTTATTCTTCTTTCTCTTCACCATTTCCTCTGCCCAAATTGGTATTACAGCGACTTATGCTAGTGCCGAAGCGGAAAACTGGGAATTTGCTTTTCAGCAAGAATTTGGTAGCGAACGTCAGCTATTCGTCAACGGCAGCAGAGTAGGACTCAACTATTGGTTTCGCCTCAAGCCTATCCGCATTGAATTTCTGCCGAGTATCGAATATGCAGACTACGGGACTTGGAGTAGTTTTTCTAGTCCTTCTGATCGTTTGGAGTATGATCTGACTTCCTTGGGTACATTTTTGAATACCCGCCTTTACTTATTCGATTTTGCAAATGACTGCAATTGCCCCACTTTTTCCAAACAAAATGATTGGTTCAAAAAAGGATTTTTCGTCAACTTAGCACCGGGCGTAGAGCGATTGCGGAGCAGTATAGTGACAAAAGCTGGAGAAGAATCTGTTACAACTGCCGAGGAAGAATGGAAACTGAGTGGTGGTGTAGGCGTAGGCATCGACTTTGGAATTTCTGATTTTTTGACGTTAACACCTATCGCTGGCGTAAGCTATTCGCGTGATTTGAATGGCGATCATTTATTTGATACCACTGAACCTAATGCGTCAAATACCGATTTGATCCAGTACTATGCAGGTATCAATATTGGATTGCGATTTAAGTAGCGTGAAATCAATAGATTGTTTTCGATAGCTATCAGGAACAATTTTTATTGAACTCAGACTAATGAATAAATCAAAAACTCAGTGCATCATGAAAACACTTATCACCCTTATTTTTTGCTATCTTTTATCCGTTTTTACCCTTTCTGCCCAGTCTGAAGCCACACTTAAAGGCTCTAGTTTGATCGCCGGAACAGTTGATCTGTCTTCCATCGGTCTAGCTAATGTGACAGGCGGCAGTCGGACGTTCTTCTTCAATTTGCAGCCATCCTATCAGCGGTTTATCGTAGATCGAATAGCCGTAGGTGGAATAGCTACTATCACAGGCAACTCAGGGGGAACTTTCAGCCAAACGCGCATTGGTGTAGGACCGAAAGCCACTTATTTTATAGATAGCGGCAATGATTGGATACCTTATGTGGATGGAAGTCTACTGTATGGTCGCTCCCAAAATGACGGTTTGGCAGGCGTCAATGAAGTCGGCAATTTCCTACAAGCAGGTGTCTCCGTAGGCATGGCGTTGCGAAAAGATCACTTGGGTATTTTATTTGATTTAGGTTACGAATACACCAACGACGACACCATCGGCAATCCCATCAATCAGATTTTTGTGTCTGTCGGTTTGGTTGGATTTTTGTATCAGGAGATAGAGGAGTAAAGGGGGATGTCGGATACATTTGTAGCCATCAAACTTGTTTGGTTGGTTGGAGCAAAGCGTGTACTTTGAGCCATCAAAACTCAATTTATGCGCTCCTTATCCACTGCATCCAAGCTGCTATTACTGATTTTTGTGTTAGCTGCAGTCGTCAATCTTGTGGCAAATCAAACAGGAGCAACTGCCTTGGTGATTATCTCCAAACCATTACTGATGACCAGTCTTGTCGGATTCTTTTGGCGGGAGCGAAAAGGAGTAGGTTGCGAGATTTGGTTGTTGATTGGACTGGTATTTTCGTTTTTGGGAGACTGTTTTTTGTTAGGTAATTCCCAGCTGTTCTTTCTCTTTGGGCTAGGCAGTTTTCTAGTCACACAGTTCTTCTACACCATTGCTTTTCGTCGGCAAATACGGCAGCATAGTGCGCTTTCTATCGCTCCACTTTTACTGTCTGTCCTTCCTTTCTTGATCTACTACGTAGGAGTGCTGTCGTTGCTTTGGGCGACCTTGCCGAGCGATTTCAGATTACCGATTGTTATTTACAGTACGGTCATCACGGCTATGGCGATTGCAGGCACTTATTTAGCGATACAAACGAAGAACTGGCTGCTGATTGTCGGTGCTATCCTATTTGTGATTTCGGATAGCTGCATTGCTATTGACAAATTCACAGAAATCAAATTGCCAGTGGTACGTCTGCTCATTATGGGAACTTACATAGGCGCACAACTGGCAATTGTTTGGAGTCAAGTTAGAATAGCTCCTTTAGAACTTACGGCGACGCGCACGCGCGTCTGAACCACCTTTGAAATCAAACGCAATCGTGACTTCATGACTACCATTGTTATAGGTTTGAAAGTCCAAGAAAGACACTTCATAAGAATAGAAGATCTTGAAAGCAGTCACCTTCACACCTAGCAATAAAGCTGCATTGCCACCCATTCTGCCATCTAGCGGCGCATCCAGGAAGCGATACGCCAAACCTGCACTGAACTGCTCGCCCAAAAAGTGCGCCAACAAATTCGCGTCGATACGAAGTGGGGTATCTTCCAGCTGCAGGACCATTAAAGACGGCTCAATCGTCAAATCATCGCTGACCGCAATCTTATGACCAACGATGGCGGAGACCGATTGCAAAAAGGTATTGGTACTGTCATCAGCGGTAGAAATGGCATTCAATTTAGAGACGACCATATTCGGGAAACTAATGCCAGCATACGTATTTTCCTTATAAGAGGCATACAGCCCAAAAGAGGAATCGAAATAACGCGTTCCTTCCACATTGGCTTCTACGATCTGATCGCCCGGCTCGTAAAAACTATTATCCAAAATAGAATTGGAAAGGCGACGCTGAGAAATCTCTACTGTCAAGCCACCTGCTACTTTGATGTCATCTGTTACTTTGAAGCGCAAACCGACACCCCCCTGAAAACGGAAATTGGTTAACTGTGCGATGTTCTCGGAAAAGATGCTCGCTCCTAGTCCAAGTACATTTCCGGCAGCTCCATTATAAGAGATCGCATAAGAAGTAGGCGAACCGGGAAAGTTCTGTGCGCTACGGCGAATGTTCATAAATGCCTGACTATTCTCATTGAAACCAATGGCTGCCGGATTGACTAGCGCGTGATTGGCGACATAGTGAGAGAAAATAGCTTCTTCGGTTAATTGTGCTTGTAGTTGGAAACCAACAGCACCGAGGAGTAAAAGGAGTACTATTTTTTTCATGATTGTACTTTTTATCGGTTGGGAAGTTCGATAGGATTTGAAAAGGAGATCAAGAATGATTTTAATTTTTTCTGATCTCCATATCTTTTTGATAAGATGCAACGTGTTGATGCAGAGCTACTTGCAAAGTAGTCTACTATCTAGCATCTAATATCTAACGTCTTAAATTTACTCTGTCAAAACAGTAATCGTACCTTGCTGCTGCTGCTGATCGCCGTTGAAATCGGTGTACAACAATACATAGTAATAAACACCATCCGGTACTCGATTGCCATCGCCATCTGTACCCATCCACTGTCCGTCGTAGTTGTCCTGCAAGAAAATAGCAGTACCCCAACGGGTGTAGATTTCTAAGCGTGTGTTCACAAAGCTCTCGACACAGCTGATCTCAAATGCTTCGTTCTTGCCATCTCCATTCGGTGTGATGACGCGTCGAGTCTCCAAACAACCATCTGCATTGGGTAGTGTCACTGTAGCAGTTGCTGTACAGCCGTTGAAGTCTTCTACCATGACGAAGTATTCGCCTGCCTGTGATAATTTATCTATGAGCGAATCCTGTCCACTGGAAACGATATTCCCATCAGGACCTTGCCAGATGTACGTATATCCATTCATCGGCGTGCCACCAGTCACTGCTACGGCAACTGTACCGCCACCGCCTGCTCCTGTGATCGGGATGAAGGAAGTTTCCAGCATCAGAGGTGCTGTTTCTGCTATCGTAAATTCGGTAGTGACAGAACATTCGTTGCGGTCGGTGATCGTCACCATATAATCGCCACCTGTCAGTCCGATTGCTGTCGGGAAATTGTTATCAGGAATACCTGCCCACTCATAAGAGAATCCGCCTGCACCTCCTTCTATCACTAGCGTCGCTTCTCCGTTACCTTCGCCCGCACAAGAAGAAGCGAGTACTTCTACATCGACGATTTCGATGGCTTCCGGTTCGGTGACGGCAAGTTGAGAAGTAGCTGTACAGATTCCGTCGCTCACTAAGACCTGATAGATGCCTGCTCCGACATTGACAAGCATAGAGTCACGACTCAAAGTATCTCCTGCCATATTGACCCACGCATAGGTCAAATCTTCGAGCGTCGTCATAGACATTGGGTCTAATATTTTCGCAGTAGCGAGTAGCATCGCATCTTCTGCACCACTACAACTCACACCAAAACCTCGGTAATCTCTCCCAAATGCCATGCTGACACCTACATTGCTATTGTCATTGACCTCAAATACTCTGACGATTTCTACTCCAGAAGCTTCCGTGATCGTCACCGTATATGTTCCTGCTGAGATGTTTGGTAGATCTTCTGTCGTCGCTCCAGTATTCCATTCAAATGTAAACGGTGCTTGCCCGGTGTTGACTGTCAGGTCAATGGAGCCTGATGTATCATCGGTACCACATTCAGGACTTTGGACGACTGCATTGGCATTGAAAGTCTGTAAGTTAAAGCTATCAATGCGTGTACAACCATCCTCATTAGTAATGGTCACGACGTAAATGCCTTCGCATAAGTTAGTCAAATTACGCGTCACATTTCCGTTGCTCCAATTGTAAGTGAAATTATTGCCACTACCACCGCCTGGTGCATTCAAGCGAATCTCACCATCGCAAGGCGCGAATACTTCTGTGGAAGAGCGCACATCTGCTACCAAATCAATATCGCTAGGTGCAGGAATGGTGATGACGTCCGGTGTGGAAAATTCATTCTGATCGGTGATGGTCACATCATAAGTATCTGCCGCCAAACTATCCAAGATAATACGAGGATTGTACTCATCGAATCGGAAGACATACATACTGTCATTTTCAGGATTTCTACCTTGTATAGTGACGACATAGTTTGGATCGCCACAAGTGATGTTGAAGGCAATCGCTCCATCGTTTTCACCACAGGTCGCTTCTGTGATCTCATAAGAAGAAGCACGCGGTGCTTCTGGCTCGAAAGCCACCATGGCAGTGTCTATAACTTGACAGCCTTCGCTATCAGTGATCGTTAAAATATAAGCCCCATTTGTCAATTCAGTCAATGTGTCTTCATCAGCTTCACCCCCTTCTGACCACATCCAAGTCAAAGGTGCAGTACCGCCGGATACTTCCAGATTGATACGTCCGTTATCGCTGATGTCGTTGCAGGTTTCAGCCTCTGTCGTGATGTTGTAGAGGATGGCTGGTGCTGTACCTACGGTATATTCAGGACTGGTAAATGTCATTCCTCTTGAATCTGTGATAGTCACTTGATACATTCCTGCTGCCAGACCTGTCAAGTTTTGAGTATCCTCAAATCCTTCGCCCCAATCGAATGTCAGCGGCATCGCACCACCTGTAAAGACCAGTTGAATACTACCTGTATTTTCTCCTTCTACACCACAATCGGGAGAGACAATTTCTTCTCCGAAAACAATATCCGTCGCTATCGTCACCTCAAAAGTCTCCGTGATAACACAACCAGTTCCCGTATCTGTCACGGTCACATTATATACACCTTCTGTATCTAAGCCACTCAAATCTTCGTCACTACTCATGAAAGTTTCCGGTCCTGTCCATGCGTACGTCAGACTGCCGCTTCCACCTTCTACCGTAATATCAATACTACCATCATCGCCACTCACGATGCTCGATACTTCGATCATGCCGAAGCTAATTGGTATACCATCAAAAGGCAAAACCTCTAAGTCATTCGTAATTGAAGTTGTGCAGCCATTGGCATCAGTGATCGTCACATCATAAATACCTGCTGGAAGATCCGTCACAGTCGCAGCATCTCCTACATCTGGAGACCACTCAAAAGTATATTCGCCTATACCGCCTGTTACTTCTAGGGCAATCGAGCCACTATTTTCGCTGGAGCAGTCGACATGAGTAATGGTTTCATTTGTTACGCTTACTGCAGCGGTAGGACCTTCAATAGTGATACTTTGTTCGGCTGTACAGCCATTTGCATCTGTCACTCTGACACCATACTGTCCAGCAGGTAGATCGCTAGCTGACTCACCTGTGATTTCGATATTGTCGGGTGCTTGCCACTGATAGGTATAATCCGCTTCACCACCTGTCACGGTCAATGTAATCGCGCCATTGCGGTCACCAAAACAGATGACTTCTCCTGTTACTTCTGCTGCTATTTCAATAGGATTGTCTGGTTCTCCAATGGTGAATGTTTCGATGGTTTCTTCCGGGCAACCATTTTGAGTAATGGTTACGCTGTATTCTCCTGCTTCTAATCCTTCTGGACTAGCTGTATTTTCTGAAATGCCACCATTCCACTCGAACGTAAAGTTGTCATTGCCGCCGGCTATGGTCAGTTCGATACTTCCGCTTGCCTCTCCGGCGCATTCTACATCTGTGACTTCGCTATTAGTGATATTTGGTGTGGTACAAGCGTCAGGTTCTTTGACCATGATCTCACCGGTTCCACCATTAAATTCGATCACTTCAAAATCTACTGTACCAACTTCGATAGCCGTTGGACGGTCACTGAAACCAATCGGGCTTGTTCCTAAACCTTCTGCTGTAAAGCATATCGTAAATAGCTCTGTATCATCCTCTAGTGTGACATTTGTTGCTTCTGGGTTTTCCCAAAGAAAGGAAATAATACCAGCCGAATTGACAGGATTGAAGTTGTTGACACCTAAACCAAGGACATTGTCATCAGGGAAAGTAATCTCAGCAAATCTCAGGATAGAATTGTCAAAAGTAATCGTAAACTGAGCTGAACCAATGCCATCAAAGTTTTGAGCGGTAGCTACAACACAGATGGTATCACCGACCATACCCATTTCTTTAGAAATACAAAGCGGTTGCGCATCTGCATCACAGTCGGATGGAGGAGGAGGATCGCCGGAGACATTGACACGCCCATTTCTGCTCTCGAAAGGGACTTCTTCTGTATCGGTATTGATGACTTCCTGTCCCAATGGGTTGTCCGTAAATGCAATAACTGAATTATCGCCAGCATCACCGACTACATTGTAGCACAACTGATACAAAACGGCTTCATCCGGTAGCGTGACTCCGGTAAAACTGAAGTCATTCCATTGTACACGCAAAATGCCATCTGCTGCATCGTCTTCTCCGATGTTATCTATGCTGAATCCAGTGAAAGCACTATTCAGATCTCTAATTTCTACATATTCTACAACATCTGTATCCCAGCTCATGCTGTACTGCAATCCCGCAATGTCTTGAAAACCATCGACTTGCACATCTACACAGACTTGCGCGCCCGGTGCTGCACTTACTACGTTGGCATATATTTCAAATTCATCGGAAGTGCCGCCGCCACCATTGCCAGGTACTAAAATAGTGACAGAACCATCATTGCGCTCTACGTCTATTTCTCCCACTTCTGCACGAATGGCTTCGCGAACGAGTGGCGTATCTGTAATTTCTACATCTGTTACAACTCCTTCTGTCCCAATGATATCAAAGCAAATATCAAACAATGCTGTGTCATCAGTCAGTGTATTGGATTCGCCATCAGGATTTGACCAAGTAAATCGAATCGTGCCTTCCGGCTCAGTAGGTGGTGTACCTAGGCTAGTCTCGGCAGAACCTGGCAATGCAAAGTTTTGTACTTCGCTATACGCCAATTGTGCTTCATCATAAGCCATCGAAAACTGCAAGCTTTCTAGATCGGTAAAGCCTTCGACGGTTACTGGCAAACAGACCTGTGTTCCGGTAGAGTCAGTCGCGTCACCGACTGTGATGGTCAGAGCGTCTTCATTGCCGCCATCTCCTTCGCCGATGGTGATGTCCGCATTATTGATAGCAGGTGTGATTTCGTTCTCATCGCCATCGAAGACCTCAAAAGTATCCAAGAAAAGGCTCACATCGCCATCTTCCAATGCCTCAAAGGTCAAAGAAAACAACACTGTATTGTCGGGAAGTGAGTAGGCTTGAAAGTTAGTGAAGTCAATCCAAAGTACCTTCATGAAACCTTGGCTGGTATTCATCGGGACATCACCGATCGAGTTGGCGTTGAAAGCCGGAAGCTCTGTGGTGATGTTTTCTTTGGAGACATATTCAATTTTCGTTTCATCCCAGTTGACATTGTACTCCATACTGAGAATGTTCGTAAAATTGAGGACGGTCACATCTACGCTGAACGTCTCCCCTTGACTCACATTATCGGTACTCGGTTCGAGAGAAAAGGTCAGGTCTTGTGCATAGGACGCACTCATACTGATGCCCCAAAAGAGGAGCATCATCCAATATATCTTTTTCATAGAAATCGGGAATTGGGTAAAAAATGAGTTGTCGTGCCTAGTGCAAGACCACCATCTTTTTCGTTGTTGCATAATAATCGGTCAAGAGTTGATAGTAATAAGTTCCAGTTGTTGGAAATAGCGTTCTATCCAAACGGATTGTATTTTCGCCATTTGCCAAACGTGTATCGAGTGATGTGATTCGTTTACCGTTCTGGTCGTATATGATAATTTGCGCATCTTGTGGCGCATTGGCTTCTATCTGTATATTTGTGTATTGGGTGAAGGGATTGGGTTGGTTTTGATGTACTTGAAAAGGCGCATTGTTTAGCGCTTCTATGCTCGTGCTGCCCATGATACGTACGGTGCTTGACTCGGTGGTGACTTCCGAAAATTGATCGTTATTGTAGATCAGTTCGATTGCCGTTGGCATATTAGAAAAACCAATTTCAGTAGAGTCTGTTGCTTCTATGGCTCTGAATTTTACGGTGAATATTGTTCCGCCTTCCGCTACGGTGACGCCTCTTAAACTTTGGTCAATCCACTGAACGGTCAGTGCTTCTTCAAAAATACCGAAACTGCTGTTCATCAAATCCGGCAATCCATAATTTTCAACGCCTATGGGTGTCAAAACACTTTTGTCCCACACCATCGAGAATTGCATCCCGACTACGCTATCGAATTTCGTTACATTGACGTCTAGCGAAAAAACGTCTCCTTTATTTACTTCTTGATCTGTCAGTGACAAGGTAATTTGAGCAGAAAGTGCTGAAAAACAGCCGATAAGTGCTAGCGCAATGAATATAAATTTCACTCTCATTTGTACTAATGTGTTCTTGATTTGTTTCAGAAATGGAGCGCGAAATTCTCACTTTTTTACCGCAAATCCTAAACAAATAACAGGAAGGTGACAAGTATGCAGCGATCTACTTGGTTCTAAGCAACACTATTATGTATTAAAACAAATGATTATAGGTGTGAAGTGTAGCGGGCGGTAGGTTATTTGGAGTGATGGGATTGCCAAGTCGACTTTATCGAATATAAAATGTAAAACGCTAAATGTAGAATGTAAATCGGATGCAGATACTGAATATCTATACAGTCGGCTGGGCGATTGAGATGAGCTGAAATTATTGACTTACTTTGAACTCAGGAGCAACACGCCCACTTTTACATTTGTAATTTCTGGTTTTACACTTTACATTTCATTTGAAATAGTAAAAAAAGAAGAGCGATTTAAAATTAAATCACCCTTCCCAATAGTACACTACGCTATTTCGTCAATATCATTTTGTGACCGGAACTGTAATCTCTGGTGCGGATTTGATAGTAATAAACACCTGCACCATTTAGCATAGCAGCATCGACTTGTAGCTGATGTGCTCCGGATAGATAGTATTGTTTGTTCGAGTAAATGAGGCGACCATTGACATCGAAAATATCGAATTGCACATCGCCATTATCAGGCAAGTCGAAATTGATGGTCGTCACTTCGTTGAAGGGATTTGGCTGGTTTTGATAAAGCTGATACGATGTTGTCTCAGCGGACTTGAATGTCCATTCCAGACTAGCGATTTCACCTGATTGTAAATAAGCTTCTGAAGACAGGTCTGAAGATGAATGAGTGGAGGATAGTGTCAGATCAGTTGCTAAATCGACATTGTTTTTAGCGCGAACACGCAGCGATAATACAGCCTCTTCAGATGACATATTTTCATCTACTGCTATCCAACTCACGAACAACTGACCATCTTTTAAACGCTGTGTTCCCAGGTTGTAGTATTTGAAAACACCTTCTTTTATGTCAATTATTTCAAGCTGATCGGTATCGAAATTAATCGTCATTTGCATTCCCTCAATGCTAGATAGATCATCTGCTAGAATAGGTAATTCGTAGACTTCTCCGGCTGTCAGATTTGCTTTTGGCGTACGCAATTGAACGCTTTGTGCAGACCGACTTTCGATGGCATTGGCGTTCATGGCACTGGCATTGACATCTCCGATTTTGATGCCGGTAAAGTCAGCAGCAGGCTGATCTGTTTCTACATCATTCAAGTCGATGGTTTCCGGGAAATCATCTCTCCACGGATCGCCCCAATCTTGAAACTGGAAGTCAGCAGGCACGAATCGCCAAGAGTCATTATCCTCAAAATTGGCTACCTGCCCTAGTAGCAACTTGCGCAACGCAATCATATCCGCATTGGAAATATGACCGGAGCGGTTGATGTCAGCAGCAATCAGTTTGTATGGACTATTTAGGCGTTCTTTATTCAAAATATGCTTACTGATCAAAATCATGTCGTAAGTAGAGACACCCAATAGTGGTTTATCATTTTTGCGAGGCGTCACAGAATAATCGTAGCCCATTTCGATAGTGTTGAAGTGGTACTCTCCTTCTGCATCCGTCATTTTATTTTCACTACCACTTCCTGATAATCTCACTTCCACATCAGCTACACTAAAATTGTCTTCTGTAGTAATCAATCCGCCTACATTTGCATAGTCGCCTGTGCAACTGTTGCTGCCATGTGGTTCTATGTTGACGAAAGCTTCGCACAATGCAGCATTGCCTGCCAAATCTTGTACCCAAAAGTCAACCGTCCGCGTCCCTATCTCACCGTCGATACAGCGAAAAGTGCGCGTCGTAGAATCAGGATAGATATTCGGATCAGCGAAGAAATATTTCAGTAAACTTTTTGGCGTACAAAAATCAGCACTACCTGCATCAAAGTCTATCGCCTGCAAAGTCACGATACCTTCTTCCGACATACTCGTACTCAATGCTTGCTGACAAACTGCTACAGGCGCTTTGCAATCTTTGACCTCAAATCTGATTTCTTCTTCTGCCGAATTGCCGCAAGCATCTTCTACACGGACCAAGAAAATATGCGTTGCCGCGCCACCATTTGTGCCTAAAGGATAGTTGCCACGAATCGCAAAACGACCATCACCTTGACTCACCAAATCGCCAAAATCATCCGTCGTGATGCTACCCTCAAAGGCTTTTAAGACATAGCTCACACGCAAGTCTGACTGAGCAGTACACACATCGTCTACTATAAACGAAATATCGACAGCTGCTGTGCAAGCTTCGCCACCATTGGTTGCTTCATCTCCGCCACAAAAGGCTTCGTAGGTGTCCACTTCGACTGTGGGTGCACCTATATCTATCACTTTGACGATCTGACGATAAGCAAAATAGCCGTATTCCTGAGCACTCACATACGTCTGAATACTACCAGAAAACTGAGAAGTCAAGTCGTAAGTCGTCACGCCACCATAAGGAATATCTCCGGTGTCAATGATGACAAAATCACCATCGTTCTCGGCAGTCGTCACATCATAAATATCAAAGTTTTCTTCCTCGCTAGCATCACGAATATTGAATGGTCCTCGATTGGTATAGATATAAATGTCGTCATTGTCTTCATCTCCATCGTCGATGTCGTTGATACCATCTGCGTCCTCATCTAGGTAGCGAATCGCTACTCCATTGCTGAAGGTGTCTGGCCGCTCCAAAATAGCTAGTTCCGTATTGCTTGGATTCCAAGTACACCAGTTGATAAATTCATAAGTGTAGACGAGCTTGTAGCAAGCATCTTCGCCATCCTCAAATCTTTCTGTTTTGACATCAAAACCCCAATCGTCACAGCCATTATTGGTCAAAATATCGTCGATAGTGCTCGGTGCTAGAGTTGCATCATTGCCGTCTTCGCAGTATACAACTTGATCGGCAGGAAAGCGCATGATCCAGTCACTTGCTGTACCGATGATGACTTGGTTGGTTGCTGTAGCTGAAATATTACCACAAGCATCTTGTAAGCGATAAGTATAAGCAATCGTCCCGCTATTGCAGCCTTTATTGAATTGGCTAAAGTCCAGTCCCATGACTTGTACTTCCAAAGCACCACCTGATGCACAATTGTCACCGCCACTCATCACGCCAAAGTCTTCACTATTGGTGAAAGCTTCTTCTAAAGCAGCATAAGCGGAAGCATAAGAATCGTCGTTCAGACGTTGTATCTGTAGCCAATCTGAGACGATTGGGTCTTCGCAATCCAGATTTTGAACTGTCGGGAGGGCAGTCGGTGGTAGTTTGTCTTGCAATTCGACGCTGACTTCGCAAAAATTGGCGTTACCTGCACCATCTACAGCTCGGAAAAGGACGATGATTTCATTTTCGCAATTGCCATTCAGATCATCTGCTGAAAATTCGATACGATCAGCAAATAAGCTATCCGCAGGAAATTCTCCACCATTTAATTTTCGTGCCACAGAGAAGGCAACCGTACCACAGTTGTCAAAGCTACCATCATCAAAAGCCGTCGCCGGAATGCTAGTCGTACAACTTACCCCCAAAGACACTGTTCTAAATCGCTCGCAAGAAACAGTCGGCGAAATAATGTCTTGGAAAGTGGCAGTATCTGTGACGACACTTGTATTGCCACATTCATCTGTCGCTAGCCATTTGATGTTGACCAATTGACCGATAGGAATATCCTCCAAAACGACTGTATTACCACGGAAAGGCTTGCGTTGTGTCCCGATTTGGACTTCTATCTCGACTTGTCCGGCGCAGTCGTCGACTACATTTGGACGGGCAAATTCTACATCAAGTGAGCAGTCTAAAGTCGCATTACCAAGAGCCTTGAAAGTTGTATTTCCTAGTATTTCAGGGGCGACTTTATCTCCGACTTGAATGACTTGAGGCACGATATTCGTCAAAGTCAGAACACCACTGCACCAGTCATAAATCGTCCATGTTCGGAACAATTTGTATCCGCCACCACATATCTGAATCGTATCAGAATCTACCCAGTCGACCGCGTAACCACAAGTCGTTTTTAAGGCGTCCAATGGTACTTCGTCTCCTGATTTATCGGTGATGTTGTAGAGTGTGGTCTCGTTAAAAGTTGGGTCAAAATTGGGGAGGTAAGAAGCGTAAAACTGACGAGCGTCATCAGCAGGGCGACCATCTCTGACCCATGCCAACCAAGCATCGCGCAAAGCTTCAGGATCAATGTCTGTTCCACAAGGTACAGCGTATTCTGCCGCTGGCGCGATAATATCCGGCTGATAGACATAAATGATCTGACTCGCCAAAGCTTCGTTGCTACAACGGTCTTTGACAGAGAAGACACGGCGATAAAATCCAAAAACAGTTTTTGAACTTTCTACACCATATATATCCTTTAAAGGCACTTCGTCTTCTTCGCAATCACCAGCCACAAATTCCCAATCGGAAGCTGTGATCGTTGACTTACAATTTTCTAGGATATTGAGGGCTGCTGCGCCCTCGACCGTGATTTGAGTATTGGACAGCAGTAAGTTGACTGCGCCACCGCTACCTATATTGCTAGGGTCTAGATTATTCAGTTGCTGTAGTAGGGCAGAAGCATCATAATTCTTTTCATAGCAAGGAACAGCAATCGGCGCAGGTGATTCTACGATCACTGGATCGACTTTGTCTTCCACTCGAATTTGTCCCCAACAAATGTCTTTCAATGGCTCATCGTCCAGATCGTATCCATCGAAAAGGATACCATCGCAATCGGTGTCCGCTATATATTTTCTAGTGATTTTGACGTCATACTGCATCCCACAGTCAGCGGTGGAAAAGTCCACAATTGGGTAGCCATTGATGGTTGTCCCTAGGACCGGCATATTTTGATTGGGACCGACTTCTACTTCATAGAAGAAGCTGGCAACTTCTGCTCCGTCGATTGGACGAATGATCGTACCCGGCTCACAGTCGCCTTCTAGCATCAATTCTGGTGTCAAGACGACTACACAATCATTGCTCAGGGAAATGTTCAAATCATCGTTGCAGCCCATGCCTGGAGCGATGACTCTGATATTGGCTTCGCATTTGATGTCGCCATAGATAGGTGAAGAAAAGGTCAAGGTGTGTTCCCCAATTGGGAAATAAGTTTCAATAAAACCTGTCCCAATGGCGACCACATCGCTAGGAAAATCTGCCGAACAAGTGCTGTTGACATTCAAACGACCCAAACGACCGCAGTCTGTAAAAGAAGGAATCGGCACACGCACAAAAGCACGCCCGTCTTCGCAGTCTCCTACTACTAGATGTGTGCCAGTAGGACCATTGAATTGATCGACGCGGCTGCAATCTAGTTTGGTCAAGGTACGACCGACGCATTCTACACTTGCTTCCCAGCCCGCACCTTTTACGGTATCGCCATTTCGCTCAAAAACGAAAGTGATACAGCCACCTACATTATCACAACTGGCAGTCACCATGCTACCACCTGGAGAGTCAGCTACAGAGGGACCGAAACCATCGCCGCCATTATAAGCCGTAAATTGACTGGCTAAGGTATCTGAACCATCGAAAGCACGCAAACGATCACCTGGTGCGACATCAAAAGCATTGAAAGTAACTCGAATAGCTTGTTGGCTGGAGGAAGAAGGGCAGAAAGTGAGGATGTCTGTTTTCGCGCCTCCGTCGTCTTTGTAAGGTTCGCCAAGACCACCTTCATCGTAGAAAAAGCCTTCGCATTGTACCAAAGAGTTATTCGCTCCTTGGTTGGTCATAAATGTTTCGATTTGGGCGTTAAGCGTGTTGTGGAATAGACTGAATATTAAGCATATACAGACATACATCCACAAGTTATTTCTTGTAGAAAATTTAATGTTCATAGGTTGCGGATTGCAAAGAGATTATGGATTACAATTCAGTCGTGCGCAGGCACGACACGTCGGGATAAAGTGTCAGAATTACCACAAATATGTCAATAAAGGAACAGGGGATAAATTGATTATCAGTTTCTCCAATTATGACCTCTGCAATAGCAAAATGTAGTTCGGTGAAGGTATATTTGATCGTTGAAGATCAAGAAAAAGATAGGATTGAAGAAATCGGAGGAAGGCGTACTTGCCCAAAGAAGGTTGGTAAATTAAACGACTCATGGATTTTTTTTTGTACAGTTTCGGTCTGCGTTCAATAAAAAATTGTCGGCAATAGCTACCATAGACAATTTGTTTATTTCACATGACGTGACTGCCTGTTCATGGAAATTTTGGTTGTGGGATCAGTTTTTATATATGTCATTGTTCAAATACGAGCTCTATAGAACTCAGATATGCAAATATAATACGGAAGAGTTGACAGAAGGATACCAAATTGTCGGTATTTTATGAATTATTATGATTTTTAACATATGAGAAGGGTTTAGTTAAATAAAAAGGATACTCATTAATCAGACTAAATTCTCTATATTTTATCCCCAACTATATATCTTGAGCGACCAAAAGAACACCTATGTTTTCAACTTCTACCTACAAGAATCGCCGCACAGAATTGATGAATCAGTTTGAAAGCGGCTGGCTACTTTTCCTCGGCAACGAAGAAGTTGGCATGAACTACAAAGCCAATGCTTATCCATTTCGGCAAGACAGTTCTTTTTTGTATTACTTTGGCATCGATCAGCCTGGTCGGGTGGGCGCGATAGATGTAAGTACAGGGAAGTCTTGGTTATTCGGGGAAGATGTAAGCATGGAAGATGTGATCTGGACGGGTGCACAACCGCGCATACGTGAGCTAGCGAATCAGGTAGGTGCAGAAGAGAGCGGAGATTTGAAGCAGTTGGTGGCAGTATTGTTAAAAGCAGTAGCGCAAAAGGCAGCCATTCATTATCTGCCGCCTTATCGACTCCGAAATACACAAAAGTTAAGTCACTGGTTGGGTAAATCATTTACAGAAATTGAGAATGGTACATCAAAAGAATTGATCCGTGCAGTCATCGCTCAGCGTTCCATCAAAAGCGAAGAGGAAATTGCAGAAATGGAAAAAGCAGTGGCCGTCAGCAAAGTCATTCATCATAGAATGATGCGACACGCAAAGTATGGCATACAAGAAGCAGAATTGATGAGTTTGGCGGAGGGACTAGCGATGGCGACGGAAGGGCGATTGGGGTATCCACCGATAGTGACTGTACGTGGAGAGACCTTGCACAATCATCATTATCACCATCGACTAGAAAAGGGACAACTTATACTGGCAGATGTAGGGGCGGCAGTCAAAAGTCATTATACTAGCGATATTACTAGGACATTTCCAGTCGCTAAAAGATTTACACAGCAGCAGCGCGAGATCTATCAGATCGTCTTAGATGCTGAAAATTTTGCCATCAAGCAGTGTCAACCCAAACGCACCTATCAATCTATTCATCTTGCTACATCAGAGCTGATTGCTACTCGTCTGAAAGAACTCGGTTTGATGAAAGGCGATCCTGCCGAGGCTGTCGTTCAAGGTGCGCACGCGCTCTTTTTTGTCCATGGTCTTGGTCACATGATCGGTCTGGATGTCCATGATATGGAAGATTTGGGAGAAGATGAGGTCGGCTATGGTATGGAAGTGAAGCGGAGCGATTTGTTTGGGACAGCTTACTTGAGACTTGGTAAACATCTGCGCAATGGCTTTGTGGTGACGGTAGAACCCGGTATCTATTTTATCCCAGCACTCATAGAGCAATGGCAAGCAGCAGGCAAGCACAAAGATTTTATCAACTATGATGCGCTGAAAAGATATAAAGAGTTTGGTGGTATTCGCATAGAAGATAATGTACTGGTGACGGCAACCGGGCAGCGTGTCTTGGGACCTGCGATAGCGAAGACTGTCAGCGATGTAGAAGAATTGAGAAATAGTTAACTACCGTCAATCTTCTTCAAACCATTTCTTCAACTTCAATGCCACCGATTGTCCGGCGATAGAAGACAGTGTTTCCATATCCGATTCTTTGACTTTCTTGACTGACCCAAAAGTCTTCAATAATTTTTCGGCTGTCTTCTCGCCGATGCCTGGAATATTGGTCAATTCTGTTCCCAAAAAGTTGCGAGAACGCTGATCGCGGTGAAAGTTGATGGCGAAGCGGTGCGCCTCATTCCGTGCGTGCTGGATGACTTTGAGCGACTCTGACTTTTTGTTGATGTACAGCGGAATCGGGTCTCCTGGAAAGAAGATTTCTTCTAGTCGCTTCGCAATCCCAATCATCGTGATTTTTTTCTCCAAACCTAATGCTTTCAAACTTTTCAAAGCTGCACTCAATTGCCCCTTTCCACCATCTATGATAATCAATTGGGGTAATTCTCGACTTTCTGCTAGCTGCCGCTTGTAGCGACGATAAACGACTTCTTCCATGGACGCGAAGTCGTTTGGTCCTTCGACGGTTTTGATGTTGTAGTGGCGATAATCTTTATTCGATGGTTTGGCATTTTTGAAGACGACACAGCTAGAAGTAGGGTGTGTGCCTTGTAGATTGGAGTTGTCAAAGCACTCGATATGTGTAGGCAGTACATCCATCTGCAAGTCTTCTTTCATCGTCCGCAGGATACGCTCGGCAGAAGTCTGTCGATTGATTTTGTTGATTTCTTGGCGGCGTTTTTGATGCAAGAAGTACTTGACATTTTTTTCGGAAAGCTCTAGCAGTTTTCTTTTATCTCCGCGCTGCGGAATAGTAATATTAACGTCTTCTAGTCTCAGATCTAGCTGCTGTGGTACGATGATTTCCGGCGCGATACTATTGAATTTCTCTCTTAAATTTGGAATGACATACTCTAGCAAATCCTTAGCATCATCATCCAGATTCTTCACTACTTCTTGTGTATGTGCATTGATGATCGCACCTTCTACTACTTTTAGATAATTAACGTAGGCATATTTTTCTTCCATGGCGATATTGAACACATCGACATCCTCGACGGTCATGTCCACGACTTGAGATTTGCTCTGATAGCCTTCAAAAGCGGTCAGTTTTTCTTTAATTTTCTGCGCTTCTTCAAATTCTAAATTGGCGGCAAGATCCTGCATTTTTTGTTTGAAGTGTCGTTTGACCAAACTCTGCTTGCCCTTCAATACATTGATGACTTGTTCTATTTTTTCGTTGTAGGCTGCTTCGCTTTCCAAACCTTCACAAGCCCCTCGGCAGTTTTTGATGTGATACTCCAGACAGACCTTAAACTTACCTTTCTGGATATTTTCCTCAGACAAATGAAAATTGCAAGTACGAAGCGGAAAGAGGTTTTTGAGCAATTCTAAGATCACTTTAATACGAGCGACAGAAGTGTAAGGACCAAAATACTGAGAACCATCCTTGATAACCCTGCGGGTGATATAGACGCGCGGAAAGCGTTCGTTGCGCACGACAATATAACTGTACGATTTATCATCTCGCATCAAGACATTGTAGCGCGGTTGATGCTGTTTGATGAGGGTATTTTCTAGCAAAAGCGCGTCTTGTTCCGTCTCCACGATCGTATATTCGATGTGATCGGCATTTTTGACCAATGTCCGGACTTTTCCTCTCTTATCTTTCTGTGCGCCAAAATAAGATGCCAACCGATTTTTCAAACTTTTCGCCTTGCCGACATACAATATCGTCCCTTCTTGATCTATGAAACGGTATACGCCGGGCTGTTTGGGTAGGGTAGGAGCTAGCTGTTTGTAATCCTCGTTTGTCATAAATGGTCGTGCTGAAAATCTTTGCTTTTGTGCAATAAGATAACATCTAATAGAACCAGATGGTTTGTTGTTTCAGGAAGGAGAAACAAATTGTTTTTAAAAAAGGTATTACTACTAAATACAAAAATTATCAATCGTCTAATGTCCATGAAAAGTCTATTCTTACAGAATAGTCGAACTATTTTCTTTACCCAAAATATCGACGATGTACCAAATCCAATTTCCTTTGACCCTTTTGCTAAAGTAAAATTCTGATCTACGTGAAGTGTTTGAATAAAATCATCATCATAGACATATATGCTTATCACCAAACCCTCATAAGTGTCGGTCATATTGATCCACTCTAGGTGACAAAACTTTCCTGCAAGCGAAAAGCATGATCGACCTTGTCGAGTAAGGCTTGAATTGGTCTGAAAAGCTGCCTCAAGTAGTTTTCATCTTGATGAAATCGTCGAATCGCTTTTTCCAAACAATCTCT
>JBCDHX010000042.1:0-40651 GCA_038749535.1 Bacteroidota bacterium | reverse complement strand
TTTTATCGTTCTGATAACCAATATCTTACGAACCTAGCTTTGAAAAAATGAGTTCATTTAGCTCGCTAAACTCACTAATTTTTTCTTCCCTAGAACCGCAAACTATTGATAATCAGTTAAATCTAATTTTAGACATACTCTTACTTAAACAGCATAATGTTTTTCGCTTAAGCGAAAATATATAGTTCTTAGCTTCTAGTTTTTACTATCACTCAAAAACGTCGATTATGTTTTCTACCAAAATCTTACTACCCATACTTTTATTGCTGTGCTGTATAGCCTGTGAGCCTCAATCAGACTCAAATCAGGAACAAGATATAGTAGCTCTCGAAAAAGCGCGACAAGCGAACGAGTTAGCCTGTCTCACAACTATGCAAAAACATTTAGATGCCGTTTCCAACAGAGACTTATCGACCCTCAAAAGTACGCTCTCCCCAAAAGGCAATATGCAACTCATCCTCCCAAGTACGGAAATCATCAACTCCGTCGATAGCTTTATGAACTACCACGAAACCTGGTTTCAAGATACCTCAGCTTGGACGTTCGATACAGAGATTCTAAATACAATGGTGACGGACGACCTTGCTATCGCTATCACCCAAATCGTCTATCGCGAGCCGGAGCGAGATGGCAAACCTTACTTCAATAGAATGACGGTCAGCTATGGACTCCAAAAGTATGATGGCGAGTGGTATGTTATCAAAGATCACGCGAGTTCAGTAGAAAAGTCTACAGATCGTACTCAATAGCTTTGCTGATGTCTCACAAACGTTTGATACTGTCGTCTAGAGGACTCGTCACCGAGGAGTTGACGAACTGTTTTGTGCAATTAGTCGGTAGATATAAGCGTATTGCCATCATCACGACCGCTTCGCCTTATAAAGAACAAAACAAACACGCCATTGCACTACATCAGCAGTTGCAGAAATTGGGGCATACACCCCACTTTGTCGATATAGAATATCAATCCGCTGCTACTCTATCCGCCTTCGATGTCATTATTCTAAATGGTGGCAATCCTTACGTTTTGTTACATCATCTCAAAAAAAGCGGTGCAGATACAATCATTCAGGCACATATCTACAAAGGGCTTCCGGTGATGGGCATCAGCGCAGGGGCGTTTGTGCTGATGCCCGACCTAGCCATCGTCGACGCGCTCACACCGGAACTCAACACCATTGGATTGACGGACAAAAGCGCACTAAACGCCATCGACGCCATCGTAGTGCCGCACTATGATCGCTTTGTGCAGGAAGGGAAAATTGATGCGACTGTTGTCGATCAGTTTGAGCGGACATCTGGTCGCACCGTAATTCGGCTGGGAGAGTATCAGTGTCTAGTGGAACGGGATGGAGAAAGGCGGCTGATTGGGTTGCCTTTCCTAAATACGTCTTAAACTATGTAGCTATTTTTCACTAACCTCTTCAAAATAGCTCAACTCCTTCATTGATTTTGTGTACAAATCGTACAAATTCTCTCCTCCACATCTTCCATTTTTCCAGCATTTGTACAAAAACAGCCCAAAAAGTACATTTTCTCCTCATATTGTACAAATAAATATATGTTTCTGTACGAATTGGACAGAAAAGGGGTTGGTTTTTGGTGCATATTGGTGAGGTGACAGGTATGAAAAGTACCGATTATTTATTTTAAACCACCCGATTATGCAATCGAAACAACACTTATTATTGCTCTGGGTATTGATGCTACCAATACTTGGATTTGCACAGATTGATCTCAGTCAATTCCAATTTTATGAAGAGTACGAGGAAGAAATCATTTATCAAACCACTCCTGTTAATGTCGAAGACTTTGCCAAATTTTCACAAATTGACCTCCTACATGCTTCTGCAAATAAGGAGCGAAATTTGGTTTAGCGATACATCAATACAAGAGGAGAGCTTATTACTATGATTTATCCTTTAAACCATGAAGATGTTCCGCATTGGATTACACCTGTTGAAAAAGTAGTCATTACTCCTCAATCAACTACTTCTTACGATAAAAGAGGTGAGATATTAAGCAATATTGAAACTGGTGAAACAATTTTAGAAAGTACCAACAAAACTGAAAAGTTTATTACTAGGATTTTGAATAGTGAAAATGAATTTTCACCTATTTACTTAGCAGAGGTTGTTGCTAGAGATTTTCCAGATTTTGATGTACTTGAGAATACAGCTAACACTATTGAACTCAACAGTGAGAATAATCAGATTATCGCGGACGCGGAGTTAAACTCTATTGTCGTGACTACTTATGAAAATGATCAACTGATAAGTATCAGAGAAAAACGGTTCAGAGTAGCCGAGAGAGGAGTGAATGTTCCTTCTTTAGATGTAGTAACTTTTTATGAAAAGTTAAAGGATAAAATAGATGTAAAACGAATCCGCAAAAAGTTGATCAAGAATTATCGTAATTCGGTCATGTCTTCGAATATTGAAGAAAGAAGTGAAGAGGTAACTCAAAGTAACAAACCTAAGATTGTTCCAAATCCAATCGAGGATCAAGCAACGCTTTTATTACCTACTCAGTTTCAGAAAAAGACAACAGTTACAATTCTAGATGTAGCTGGAAAGATGGTCTATAACAACCAAACTAACAGTTCACAAACTCATCTTTTGAGGGTAGAAAACTTACCGAACGGAGTCTATACGCTTCTATTGCAAAACGATCAACAAACTGACTCTATTAAATTTATTAAACAATAATCCATACCAATAAAGAGACTTAATTATGAAACATAGATATATATTTCTAGCTATACTGACACTTTTTATGTTTGATATAGCTTCCGCACAAACTAAAACGGATACCACTTTGGCAAAATCTTCTGGACCAGGAGATCGTCCTATATTTTTTATTCATGGTCTAGGTGGGAATGAGTATGCTTGGGCAAAAGCTCAAGAAGGTGTTGAATTTGGGACAGCAACTTTCGATGCAAGAAAAGCAGAAACAGAAGAATTGACTTACGCTCAGGCTTCGATGAATAGTGCTGCTATAACACTTCGAGGCGATATGGAAAAGTTTTTTCAGGGAATAATAATGGATTCGCATATACAGAAAACATTGTAACTGCTCATAGCCAAGGAGGACTAGTCACTAGGCAGCTCGATAAAAGTCTAAGTGATGGTACGTTTAGCGCTTCTGATCGTAGGTTCGGGGGGCTAGTTACTTTTGGAACACCGCACGGCGGTGCTCAAATACTGAATAATGTGAATGCGGGTTTGCATACTGATTTTATTAGTTCAAGTTGTGATGCAATTACAGCAGGTCCTATTGATGAAGGAGGAGCTAGCATTCCTATTCTCAATTGGTTCATCAACGATAGAGATGTAGAAGTAATACGTGAGATGGCTTGCGATTTGCTTACAGGTGCCATATCGGAATTTTTTGGTGCAGATTTCACACAACCAATTACAAGTGACTATATGGTAGGAGCTACTAAATTGGGTGACTTAAACGCTTATTCTCATCCCAACATTCAAAAGGTAGCTTTCTATGGTGTAGAAGAAGATCCAGTGTTTTTCAGAGTGGCAAACTTCTTTCTTGAAGGAGACCCAAATACAGCTGATGTTTTTCAAGCGGACGATGATGAAGAACTGTTTGATGACGTAGATCATAACAGACAGCAGTATTACAATAAGTATGTAGCATGGGCTGTTGAAGCTGACAATAGATGTGGAGTTATTCCTCAGCCTGGATGTAGTACAGCTGAAAGTCTAAGAGATAAGTGGTACGAGGGTTACGAATGGTGGGAGTCAGAAGGAAACGATGCTTTCAAAATATTTGTAGGGGCAACAGAAATTCCTTCAGGATTTGAATGCGAGTGTACAGAATACCAGAACGGTGTACCTGTCCGAACTTATACCGTACCTACACAGCCTAATGGCGAATGCAACAGTTTTCCTGATCCTAATACTTTTTGCGAAAAGGTAGGTTTTACTCGACCTCCTGTAGAGCATCCTTCTGACGGAGTAGTTCTAGAAGCCTCCGCAAAAGCTTTTCCTGGTGTCCCTTTCAATAGAAAAGTCTTAATGGAAGATTCTAATCATCAACAGATGAGAAATGATAGTAATACGGAGATGGGATTTAATGATTTATTTGAGGGTAACCTCGGTGGATACTTTTTTACACCAAAGAAATAATCTTAAAAAGGGAGTCAAAAGACTCCCTTTTCTCAATTTTAGTTCATGATATTTAGAAAGTAAAATAACATAATTTTGATAATCATATTTATAATTGCTTTGTTATCTTGTGATAAAGATACCAACTACACAGAACCACCTTCTCCACCCGTGAAAGAAAATCGTGCCAATTTTTCTCCTGAAATTTTATGGGAAGTACCTATTGCTCCTGACACTATGGATTGTATCACTTTCGCACCTATAGTTACCAACAATTATGTGGTATTTGGCAACCAATTTTGTCGTCCAGGAGGAAATGGAGTGATCAGAACTTACAATAAAACTAATGGAGACTTTCTATGGGAGTGGGGAGAAGGAACAGGTATTGGACATGTTTCTAGTCGGAGGTCTCATTATCTGAACAATGATGATTTAGTCCTTTCCATGGGAAGAAATATTCTAAGTTTAGGTGTAGCAGATGGGATCGTCAACTGGAACTATGAAGCACCAAAATCTTATAACCCGAGGATCGATGTGATTGATGACCATGTGTACTGGAGTCATGGAGAGCGGGTGAACGATTCATTGAAATATTTAGTTCGTACACCTACAGATCGAATTGAATTTGACACTATTTATAGTTCTGGTGCACCAGAAGGTTATCGCTATAATTACGAGCCTCCCGTAGCTGCCACTGATCTATCAGGAAGAGATTTATTGCTTTTACCTGCCCGTTTCGGCATTGGTTCTGCCCCTGCCAACTACGAAGTAGAAATCACCGCATTGGATGCCACCACTTTCGAGCCTGTTTGGAAAATAGATACGCTACCCCACGACTGGAACTCCAGCGTGACTGCACCTCTAGTCATAGAACAAACACTTGTTTTTCCAGGAGAAGAAAATCTGTATGGTATCGACATCAATACAGGAGATATTCTTTGGCACGCCTCCATACCTGAAGGTACTTTATTGACTGGTTTGGTGGAGCATGAAGGCTTCGTCTATCTTGTTGGTAATCTAGGAACGCTTTACAAAGTAGATTGGCGAACAGGAAGATATGGTTACGTCACAAAAGGCTATGGTGGCAATGTGAGTAATATGATTATCCACGATGATTTACTCTATTTTGTGAGTGGCGCAAATGGACGACTGTATGCCGTCAATGTTGATACCGCAGAAAAGGTTTGGGAAGAAAAAGCCCCGAATCGAGACGACTTTGGTTTTGCCACTTTTGGTTTGGGTGGCATTGCTATCGACCACGAAGCAGGTATTTTATATACCGCAGATCGAGTGGCAGCTTATGCCTTGAAGTTGCCTGAATGATTTGTCTTCAAAAGCGTGAATTTGCTAGGGTGAGTTCATGCTTTTGGATTTCAAGTAAGCGACTGATTACAACCTCCCCAATTCCTCCCGCTTCTCATCAATCGCCTTTTTCACTTTCCGAAAAAATCGTTTGCGTACATCGCCATTGGCGATACTGATGGGGATGCCAGTTTCCATAAGCGTATAGCAAGACTTTTCGATATTGGTTTTGTGATGGGCAGCAGTCGCGATTCCATAGATGGGATGAAAGATATGAGATTGATGTTGTTCCTTTTCATACCAAGCCAATATGGTATATTCTTCTACGGTAGACGTGTGATTTAGGTATAGACGATAGATCGGGCGGTCAGAATGAATGCGCTTTGTAGTATTGGCTTGCCTGTAACCACTTTTGGCATAGCTATTGGAACGGTCGGCGAGCTGCCGAAGCTGATCGAGAAGATGGAGGAAAACATCGGTGGATAGTTGTTCATTGTCATGCAAAAAAGCCATCTGATGGATGGTCGTTTGAAAAGTCATACTGCCCCATATTTCGGTTGTCGGCAAGCTATCATAGACTCGATGGATGCGTTGGCAATAGCGATCTACCTGGCGATATAAGTTGGAACTGGGGTCAAAAGGCAAAGTTTTCATCTCTCTATATTGCTTCAAGTACTTCACCATAAAATACAAGCGATATTTGACCAGATCGGTAAAAGACATCGCTAGTGAAAAAGGCAAAGTACTTGTCGTCATCAAAATGGATGGATTTTCCTGACGAGCGATATGTTCTACTTGCCCTGCCCACTTTTCGAGCAAGTCGTTGATGTTCCCTTCAGCAGTCGACTGAGGTGCAAAGGCAGGCAATGTGACATCATTGCAAAACAGGGCATGACGATCTAGATTGAAGTACGTAATGATCTGTTCCACTTCTTGTAAAGTGAAAGGTCGTTCGCCGTTGAGACGTTTGTAAATGCTGCTCTCTTTGAGTGCTATGGCGTGCTCTAGTTCCTGGACTAGACTGGATCGCTTTTTGTAGAGCGTGTCGAGTTGCTCTAGGAGTTTGTCTTCTATGGTTCTCACGGATGCCTGCTTCTTGTTATATGTTCATTACAAAGATAAGCAGGTGATTGTTGATTTCCAAAACTGGACATTTGGTTTAACTGGTTTGGGCAGTTCAAGCAATTTGCAACATCTACACGCTAATGATCTACTAGCACTATGTTTAAATAAGTGCTCCCCCAAGTCTTCACAACGTCTTCCTTATCCCCACTACAAAAGTACTCCCCACACCTTCTTCCGACTCCACCCGAATGCTACCACCGTGCAGATCAGCGATTTTTTTACAAAGCGACAAACCGATACCTTGCCCTTCATATTCTTCGGCGATATGTAAGCGACGAAACATCGAGAAGATGCGTTCTTGATACTTTTGAGCGATACCGATACCGTTGTCAGCTACATTGATCGTCCACTGATCAGGCGTTTCGCTTGCGCTAATTTTGATATGTGGTGATACATTTGGGCGCGTAAATTTGAGGGCATTGGTGATGAGATTTTGAAGCAGTTGGCGCGCTTCGGCACGATAGCCATTTATGGTAGGCAGATTCGTTTTTTCGATGATTGCTTCTTTATTGTTGATGATCGCTGTCAAGTCCGTTTCCACTTCTTCGACGAGTTGATTGAGGTCGATGGACGTTAACTCCGAGTGTTTACCTAGATCGGCATATTCCAATAAGGTATCAATCATGTGCTGCATTCGGTCACTAGATTTGCTGACCATACGCATATATTGTATTGCCTGAGGATCGAAGAGTCCTTCGTAGTCCTCTGCTAGCACGCCAATGAAGTTTTGAATGGTGCGCAATGGTTCTTTCAAATCGTGGGAGACGACGGCGGCAAAATTGGTGAGTTCTTCGTTTTTTGTAGCTAGATTTTGATTGAGTTGTTTGACTTGACGCATCTGCTTGGTGAGTTCCATTTGAGCAACTACTTGCCGCGCCAACGTTTTTAAAGTATCTATTTGTTGCCGATCAAGCTTTCTGGGAACGTGATCTATCACACAAAGTGTTCCCAATACGTGTCCTTCTTTATTCACTAGCGGCGTCCCCACATAAAACCGCATGGGCGGATCAGTCAGCACTAGCGGACAGTCACAAAAACGTTCATCTTGAAGCGCATCCTCGATCACCGTAGGTTCGTCAGGTTGATGGATAGCGTGAGCAGCATACGCAATGCGGCGTGGTGCTTCGGTCATCTCTAGACCCAATTTTGCTTTGAACCAGCATCGATCGGCATCTACTAAACTCACCAACGATATAGGCGTACCACAGATACGGGATGCTAGCTGAATGATCTCATCATACGCGTCCTCTGATGGCGTATCTAAGATGTCGTAACTATATAGCGCCTTGATGCGCTCTTGCTCATTGACCGGGATGGGTGCTTCTATCATAATCTATCAGCTTTCAAAATAAAGGAAGGTCGTCAGTCAATTGGGAAGGTAAATACACAGGTTCGTATGAACACCTAAACTTTTCTCATCTCTCGTCACTTACTCTGATAACCAAACATAACAATCATGTCATACTCTACCAAACAAGAAGCGGCTTATTGGACAAAACGATACGAAGAGGACAGAACCGGTTGGGATATAGGATCAGTTTCCACACCAATTAAGGAGTATGTCGATCAAGTGTTGAATAAGGATTTAAGGATTTTGATACCGGGAGCAGGCAATGCCTACGAAGCAGAATATCTGTGGCGAAGTGGTTTTCTGAACACGCACGTGCTAGACATCTCTCCTTTACCATTGCAAAAATTTGCCGAGCGCGTATCGGACTTTCCAGCCGATCAATTGCTGCAAGCCAATTTTTTTGAGTTGGAAGGACAGTTCGATCTGATCGTAGAGCAGACTTTCTTTTGTTCTTTTTTACCAACCATCGAAAATAGAGAGGCTTATGCGAAAAAGATGGATGAACTACTTGTCCCAGGCGGTAAGTTAGTTGGACTTTGGTTCGATAAACCTGTAGGCGAGTCGCGTCCTTTTGGTGGTAGCAAAGAAGAATATTTAGGGTATTTCGAGCCTTATTTTGAGGCGCAGACTTTTGAGCGCAGCTACAACTCGATCAAGCCGAGGGCAGAGGTAGAACTGTTCGGTATATTTAGAAAGCCTTTATCAGCTAGTAGACCATAATAAGTAGGTGGACAAATATATCTTAAGCATCTGTGACGGCTTCTTTTCCACTCACTCTGCGTTACAAAATTCGGCTTGATAGCTATCATCCAAATTTCGTGCCTTGATTGATTTGAAAATAAGCTGCGTCAAAAAGTCAACTTATTTTTGTCCATCTACTTACCAATTTCAAAAACAAATTACGGATATAAACCGATTCATTTGAAGCTACTCTTCGTTGAAAATGCTCGCCTTAGCTATGGCTAGGACTGTGCTTTTCGCCCCCGCAAGCGGGACAGGCTTCGATTAGCCTCAAAATAATCTAATTCCTATTTACGTCCTTCATTATTGAATTTGGTATAGATAGATTAAAATCAAAAAAAGCGATCAGTTCATCACCAATCGCTTTATCGTCATAAAAAGTAAAGGAATGCAAAGGGCAATTGCCCTTTCATACATCACGTATCACGCTCTCATATATCAGTTCCCCTGTACCACCAGTCGCTTCGTTTTCACCGTCGTTCGGCTCTGCACACTTACAAAGTACAAACCGCTACTTAAGCTTTTTGGATAAAAGGTCAACTGATTCCAACCTTTCATCGCATACTGCTGATGTAGTTGCTCGACGATTTTACCGTTCATATCGTAAATGTTGACGATGACATATTCTTCTTCTGGGCTGAAAAAGCGGATGCGCGCTTCACTATATGCCGGATTGGGCGCAACTTCGATTTGCATTTCCTCACTGAATACGTCTTCGCTTCTGTTTGCTACCAAATCATCGCCCTGTATAGACAGCGTACAGCCACCCAACTGAGCGACAAAGTTAGAGCCATTTTCTGCTGTAAAGCCCGGTCGCAAAACGATCACATCCCCAGCATCCAACGTGACACTACTACCTGCTCCTACTGTAACGCCACTACCACCACTCACTGTTTCTATATCATTGACAGCACGGTAAGTTCCTGAAGAGATCGTCGTACTGCTGTAGGTGATGAACTCTTCACAACTCACACCGCCGCCGCCATTGCCGGGAACACCTGCAATGTCGATGCTGATGTCTGTCAGACTACAATTGCCACTTGTCGTCCCATTGGCATCAAGTTGAGTCGCTGTTGTACTCGTCAGGCTACTGATGTGCGTGTTGACATTGGTAGCTGTCGTAGAACCATCGCCGTCGTACACCCATTCTAGATCAGTCGTGACGCCTGCATTGAGGACATCAAAACAAATACGTGCGATGCCGGTCGTTGAGTTGCAGTTGGCAGTGCCGGTCAATGTCAATTCTTCTGTGCCATTCTCAAAATCATAGGTCAGCCGTACGTCTGCTACGTCGCCTAAGCTAGTTGCATTGAGCGCAGAGGTGGTTACGGCACTCACATTATATTCGCTATTCAGATAGCTTTGCGCGATTCTAGGATTTGACAATACTGTTTCATCAAAATCGAAGACGAAATTGGAGAAGCCCAGTGTAGCCGTTGCCGTATAGGATAGCTCTAGTTCGACGCATAATTCAGCAGGATTGGAAATGTTATCGACCTCCGGATTACTGAAATGAACGTTGAAGTCTTGGGCTTGTAAGCCAAAAGCGAATATGGAAAAGAGCATTATATATGTTAGTCTCATCTGTCTAAATTAATTTTTTCAAATGGTCAGATGGTTCTTACCATGATTAAATAGTCATTTCGTCATGTATTTTAATGACGATTTAATCATGGACGATTCATCTGTCTGTTTTTAATGTAAATCGGGAAAATAAATAGATCGCAAGGGATAAGAAAATTGCCAGAGCTGTAGGTAGAGTGTAGAATCCCTCTCACACATCACCTCTCACCTTTAGGGTATCTGCGACACCAGTCCCAAATTGGGAAATAAGAAGTACGTCACATCTATGGCATTGATGACACCGTCTAGATTGAGGTCTGCGGCACCATTGGTAGAATAGTCGGTTACTTCACTATTCAGTGGCTGCCAAGCTGTATAGTCGTCCATATCTACATCACCATCAGAATCGACGTCGCCGGAAGGTAACAAGGCTACACCATTGACTACCACACGGATGTCTGTACCAAATACAGGTGTGCTAGGATCAGTAAAATCGATGACGGTTTGTGCTTGGGTGGTCACTAAAGCGGTCAGGAAAAAAGCAAAGGATAAGAAGTATTTCATCATGATGGGATATCAAGTTGGTTAAAAAATCTATAAAGCAATATCACGTCAGCATCAAGCAGTGACGAATAATGATAATCAAACTTATGATCGTGGTAGTGTACCTGTAGGAATTGAGATTGAATTTTGAACTCAATCTATCTTTGAAGACCAAATATACAATGTGGGAGAGAATTTTCCTATCCTAAACATTGAATTTCTATGTTTCACGATTCAAATTTGTAATTTTTTCACTCCAATTTTATCGCGAGATATAGTACCGATAGGGATAAAGTCTTTCTATTAAAATCACCTTTATGATCCCGTTATCGATAATGTCAGAAAAAGGAATAAAGGGGACAAACAAGCTGTCACCCTTTACCTAAACTAATATAAGAAAGCAAAAGAGTGTCCTCTACAAGAACGCCCTTTATCGTTTAAGTCTAAAAATGGAGCCCCCAGATCCGGCTACACCAGTTGGTACAACCACTATTAGCCCCTTCAACTAATACATCTATTGGGAGCTCCGGTGACATCTACCCCACCCTCATCCACTGATAGGATGGCGGTCAGTTAAATGTCGTGTTCTGTTGTGTTTGGTATAAGAATGGTCGCAATGTTTGCTGTCCTTTTACTTTTTCGTAAGTAAGCAATGTTGTTCTTGTTGAATGTGGACCGTGTAGTTCTCGTAGTACCGAGATGAGATGTTGTGTGCGGTTCTTATACTTAAATCGTTTACTATTTTTGAGGACCTCACCGCATATAGGGAAGTCGCTTCTACTTGTCTTACGAAGGTTGATTGTAGGGGTTTCATAGAAAGGAAATAAAATATACCATAAGTCAAACAAAAAAAGTATTGAGCGATAACCCAATACTTTTTTCAGCACATAAATAATTGATAATCAATTATTTACAACTTGATAGAAATAGTCATTCTATCATCACTATTTTCCAATTTTAACGATACAATTTATCAAATCCTTCCAGCCAAGCCGTCGCCATCAAGTAACTTCCGGCAAAAGAGGGATGCACACCATCTGCTGCCCAATAGCTAGTCGGTGCCGTTTTGAGTGCCTCATCGAATACACTTTGAAATGGAATAAACACTGCATCAAATTCTTTGGCAATTCCTTTTGCCACTTCTTGATAAGCCGGAAAATCACTTTTCCATTTGGGCGCATCTATAGCTGTTCCTTCTGCTAGGTAAAATGGTTCTGCTATTAGTAATTTGACGTTGGGCAGAGCTTTTTTGGTGCGCTCTAATAGCTTTCGGTAATCATCACGATAGCTATTCGCTGTTCCTTTATAGTCCCAGTTGAGTGTATGCCAGTAATCATTGACACCGATCAAAATACTCAACACATCCGGCTGCAATTGCAACACATCTTCGCGCCAGCGAGCATCTAGCTGTGGTACTTTGTGCCCGCTGATACCTCTGTTGTAAAATGTCCAGTCCGTCGTTGGATGTTGACCTGAAAGCTGGATAGCCGCGTAGAGCGCATAGCCATTCCCGAATCCATGAGCTTGATTGGCATAGTACGCCTTTCGATCTCGACGTGCATCTGTGATAGAGTCACCTTGAAAAAGTACAGTCAATTTTTCTGGTACATCTGCTGTTTCCTGAGTATACTTAGCATTGGTAAAAGACAACGTAGGTAAAGCAGCAGCACCTATTGCACTTTGTTTGAGGAAGGAACGGCGGTTGGACATATTGTTTTCGTTTTTGTTAGTTGTAAGAGTTGAATAAAGCAAGTTACTCCTGATTATAAATAAAAGGAGAACCCTCACTCAGTTCCAACGAGAGCTGTTTAGGTAGCTCATACTCTTTAGGTTTGGACGTTAGTATAGATTCCTGATTTTCTATTTTTGATTTCATATCCTCATTAGAGATACTATCTTTTAACTTTACATTAGATAAGAGTGCTTCATATACTGCATTTCTATTTTTTTCTTTCCCGCCTACATGATAGAAGTGTTCTTTTGTAGCCACGAAACAGTTGTTCCAAGTAGAAAATATATAGTCATTGACTCTATACTTGTTGCGCAGCCAAGTAGATATGATAAAATTGATACAAGAGTCACTGAGCTTTTGATTTAGAATCAACTCCTCTTCCTCTGTCCAACTGTCAAAATAATCAACATGCCTTCCGATATACGGCGGATCTGCATACACTAAATCTTCTTCTTCTAAAGCCGATAGGGTTTCTTTAAAGTCTTGATGCTTAAATTCGTATTCTCCTTGTGCTATAATTTGACTTATATTCTCGACCTGATTCGTGATTTTGGTGACCAAAGCCTGAGCAAAGCGATTTGGTTTCTTACAAAAGGGTACATTAAACCCTCCCTTTTTATTGAATCGCATCATCCCATTAAAACACGAGCGACTTAAAAATAAAAAATCTAGTGGACTACCTTCTTTATTAAATCGTTCTCTAATAGTATAGTAATGTTGCCCTTCTGTTTCTAGCAACCTCTGTCCCTCTTTTTGTAAAAAGTTTTTGACTTGACTACTTGTGACCGTTTGATCTTGGAGTGACTTATAAAAATGAATAAGATGAGGATTACTGTCGCATAGTAAAGCTTTTTTTAGTCTGATATTAAATGCTACTACGCCTGTTCCCATGAAGGGTTCTACCCAACGATTATAGTTGATGTCGTTGACGTTGTCCGCAATCCAACTGACTAACTTTGTCTTAATTCCCTGTGACTTTACAGGTGGTACAAATCGTTTCATCCTAGTATTTTTTTCGTCTTTTAGCTCCCTTACCAACTTTATCGAATAGATCAGTTCGTCCTTTAAACTCTAGAAAATCCCATATATTGGTAATCTTGACCGGTTTACCATTCTTTAGAATAGTGACTTCCCCGTAATTGATCCAATATTCATCGAACCAATCTTCTCCTAACTCACTAAAAACGCCATTTCCCGCTTTCAAGTCCTCAATATTTTTAACAGATCCAATATTTGCGGTATTACCAGAACCCCTACCATCACTAGCGATTTTCCACTTTGGCATAGCAAAAAAGTCAAAATCCTTAATAACAGAAGTAATTGATTTGAGATGATTTAATTTTGTCACTTGTCTACTCCCAATCGGGTCAGCATTGTTCTGATATTTCTCTTCCAACTCCTTTACCTGAATAACTTCAGTTTCAGATAAATCATCAAAATCCGCTCGTGTGTAAATAATACCCAAGCAATAATGTCCCGTATATTGATTGTAGGGAAACTGAATATTTTTGTCTTTATCTCGCTCTTTAAAATACGCCCCATGGCTACCTAGCGTAAAGCCCACAGACGTATTATTTCTACGAAAAGTCGTTTTTATATCTAATGCAAATTTGATAGAAAAATCTGCTTTATGTACCAATGTGATGTCAGGATACTAATTTTGATGTTCCGCTAAGACGACTTTATATCCTGCTTCGTTGGCGAATTGAAGGATAGAAGGGAAAATATGAATCTCCAGAATTTTGGAGACGATTTTTGTGTCTGATGAAATCGTATAAATATTCTTATAGACATCTATAAATCCTTTGATTGTCCATTCCCCATTTTCTGTAGAAACGTGCTCCTTTAATTGACTCACAAAGCTCTCTAACTCCTTTTCAAATTCAATAATATATCTTTCCTTTTTTGTCATACTTTTAAGTCATCTTAACAAAGATCATTCAGTCTAAAAATTCATCAAATGACTGCATCTATTTACTCAAAACTCAAATCTCGCGTGTAAAATCCTTGCGCCAAAGAATCCAGCGAACCCGGCGTAATGCGAATGCCCGTCTTGCTCACCTCAGCAGAAGAAGAAAACAAGCCCAATCCACCTTCTACATTGGAGAAAGTAGGCACAACTTGTGAGCTAGTAATTCCGGTGTTAGCTTGACGAACTCGGATATACTGCGCCAATTCTCCGCCAGCAGCAGAAATCGTCACATCCAAATCTCTGAATCGACGAATCTGATTCGGAGCAGGTTCTATCGCTCCATCCATGAAACGGTAAAAATCTTCTCCGGAAAACTGAATGCCCATTCGATCATCATTGTCCCGCAGCAAATTTTTAGCGATCACCCAAGTCAACGATTTATCTACAAAGGTGCTAGCATCTGTCGGCAAACTTTCCTCATAATAAATAGTCATTCGGACATCATAGATCGCAGCAACTTCACCTTGTGGTCGCCAAGAAATACGTACCGGACGGTCGTATTCATCGAGTGTCAAAGGATCGCCTGGCTGTCCATTGACGATGGAAAATCCTTCTACGATACGTGTTTCAGAACTTGCCAAAATATTGTCACGCTCATCAACGATACGCAACAATACACGTTCGCCACCTACCAGCGGATCGCTATTGCTCAAATCGAGTTTATATAGGAAGTTAGGATCATTGACAAAAACGCCCGGATCGCGCGGGAAGCCTTCTTTTGTACCTTCGACGCGCTCTAGGAGAATGGTTTCGTTGGTCGCGGGTCGCTCCAGCTGCACACTGGCATTTTGATAATAAATAGAGTCAGGATTTTGTGCCAATGTCAACGCATTCGTCTCCGGATCGAGAAAGGCTTTTTCAACACGGATGTATTGCACATTCTCATCCTCGGCTAGGATGCCGTAAACGATGGGAATATTTTGCCAGTCGGCGGTCAATTCGAGTTCGTTGTCGCAGCTGTAAAAAAGGAATAAACTGCACAGTGTAAGGACAATCGGATATTTCATTTCTTTTTTAGATATTAGATAGTAGACATTAGACTTGCTACGCTAATTGCTTTTATTGACAGGAGTGATTAGTATTATGACAATAATTTTTCGATGGCTTTATTGACTTTTTCAAACTGAAAACCATTCCAAATAAGAGCGATTTTTGATTTGATTTGTTCGGTACAAAGATTGCCCAAACTACCGGAGTGAGTATGCTGGAGTTCGCCGTCAAACTGATATGTTCCTTCGGCGACTGCTTTACCCACTTTTTGATACGCTTCTCGAAAAGGAACACCACTTAGCACAGCATCGTTGACGACCTCTACCGTGTAAAGGTAATGATATTTGGCATCGTTGAGAATATCGGTATTGATTTCTATTTGCTGGACAGCATATTTGGTAATATCCAAGCAATCTTGGAGGGATTCGATAGCCGGAAAAATATTTTCCTTCAATAGCTGATAATCACGATGATAGCCGGATGGCAACCCACTTGTGATAAGGCTGATGCTCTGAGGCACGGCTTGCAGTTGGTTGCATTTGGCACGAATGAGCTCAAAGACGTCAGGATTCTTTTTGTGTGGCATAATGCTAGAGCCTGTCGTCAGTTCATCCGGCAATTTTAGAAAACTAAAATTCTGACTGCTGTACAAGGTCACGTCCATCGCTAGCCGACTCAAGGTATGTCCAATCGCCGCCAGCGCATAACTCAAAAACAACTCTGTTTTGCCACGTCCCATCTGCGCATGTACGACATTGTAATTCAAATCTTCAAATCCCAGCAACTGCGTCGTCAGTTCCCTATCCAATGGAAAAGAAGAGCCATATCCAGCGGCAGAACCCAACGGATTTTGGTTGATGATGTGATAGGTGCTTTCTAGCAATCGAAGATCATCTGCCAAAGACTCCGCATACGCGCCAAACCAAAGTCCAAAGGAGGACGGCATAGCGACTTGAAGGTGCGTATAACCCGGTAGTAGGACATCTTTATAGCGTTCGCTTAATGCTAGAAGTGTTGTTGCTAAATCGCGAACAGCAGTAGCAACAGACTCAATGACTGCTCGAAAATAAAGCCGTAGATCGACTAGCACTTGATCGTTTCGCGAACGTCCACTATGTATTTTTTTGCCAATATCGCCTAGTCGTTCAGTCAGTAAAAACTCCACTTGAGAGTGGACATCTTCCATCTCCGGCGCGATGCTAAATTGACCGTCGGTAGCTGCCTGATAAATGGCTTTCAGTTCTCGATGAATGCTTTTCAGCTCTTCCTCTTCCAGCAGATCAATAGACGCCAACATCTGCGTATGTGCCAATGAACCTAACACATCATAAGGCGCGAGCACCAGATCTAGTTCTCGATCTTGCCCTACGGTGAAGGCTTCGATTTTTTGGTCAATTTGAGTGTCTTTTTGCCAAAGCTTCATAGTCACGATCTGGGTTCAATAATAAATCGACTTTTTGAGTGTTCAGAATTTTTTCATTTCACCCTTTACAAGTACAGTTGAAATGAAAGAATTTTGAACAGGTCGATTTAGTTATTTAACATTATGTGAATTTTGGCGAAGGTAATGAGTTTTAGGAATTGCTTTTAAGATTAGATACTGTTCTACTTAAGAATTTCAAATGACGAATGACGGCTAGGTAGAATCTATACACTTCCGTAGTCTGAGTAATACTCACCTTGATGTACCATATTTTATTGAGTATTGTGTTGAAAATCGTCATTCGTCATTTTATAGCGGCATCCCCACCGACACCACCAATCTCGGAACAATACCAGATCGCGCATAATCAATCAATCGACCTGCTTCGGCAAAACGACCCGAATAATCTGCCACCTTATAACCAGTCCCCATGAAGGCGTCTAGTAAGAAAAGTGGACGCTTTTTGTACCGCACCCAAAACTGACAACCTGCCAGCACACCACCACTATAAGCTGCACCATTAAGCATATCCGCTTTGTCTCCTCCGATGCGTAGTTTCGTGTCCAGATGCTCGTAGCGTCCCCAAATACCCAGGTAAACCCCTTCTGGTGCGATGCTTCCTGCCATTTCATAACCCGGCAGAAAGTAGCGACGTCCTTGAAAATTCAGCGTATAGCCATTGGCGCGACCTTCCAGCCCTTCCCAAAGCGTCACTGACTGAGTAGTGAAAGAACCACCTACTTGTAGACTGTATTGATCGCTGATGACTTGCTCTACGTGCACGCCTACACTGGAGACGAAAAGCGCGAATGGATCGACTTTCAGGATGCGATCAGGCTTTTGTTGCGCCCAGATAGAGATGGTCATCAAAAGAAATAAAGAGGAGAGTATATATTTTTTCATAAAACAATTATCAATGTATAGCAAACAACAACTTGTCAATCACATATCGGTCTATTCACTATACGAATTATCAATTCTTCAATTTGTCAGTTCATCAAAAAACTAATCTTCCCCCACCAAAACCGGTACTCGATAGCTAAAATTGATGTTGACCTGCGTGCGGACACCTACATCATCGCCGGGAGAGGCCCCTGTTACCTCCGCTTGACCTAGGGTTGTAAAAAACACATCGACCTGATCGTCGTCATCGGTATAGTTGATTAGATCGTTAAAGTCCGTTTCGCCTTCTATACCTTTGATATGCCAACCTTCGGGCGCAGTATAAAAGTAAAGTGGATTGCTCCAGCCTTCGGCACGTGTCCAATCGGTTTTGGTTTCTTCTGCCAGCATATAAAGCTGGACATAGGCTTGTTTTCTATTGTAGCGCAAGCGCGCGTGAACGACAACTTTAGGCCCATTGCCCTTATAATCGCGGTCGCCATTGGTGAGGGGTGGTAGAAAACCAAATTTGGGGATACTAGCGTATTTGGTCTCTATGATAGGTTCTTCGTTTCTAGAACGAACAATACTGATGGCGAATATTTCTTCTTTATCAAAGCGAATGGACAAATAATCCCACTCTTCGATGAAGCTGTCTTCGTAGGCTGATAAATTGATCGTAAACTCGTAGTCCGTCTGAAAACGCAGACTGCTCTCTAGCGGCGTTTCCTTGCCGTCGTTATTGACAAAAAAGACCTCAAAGGAATCTTTCCTCAAAAAATCATATCCATAAATCGTCAAAATGCTACGCACCCCTTCCGGCGCATTTAAGTCGATGCTATTGATAGAAGACTGGCAGATGGTGGGTGGTGGTGGCTCAGGCAATTCTCCGGTCAGCAGTTCCGCCTTCATCGTACGCATATAGTAGAGGGCACGATTGGCAGCAAAATCTGAAGTACAGAAAATGGCACTGTTGGCTTCTCCAGTCAATTTATCCAGAATAAAAGGTGTGTTGTATACTAAGACATCTTGGATGGATTGATCGAGCTGACGACCCAAAGTTTTGATGGCATCTGTTCCATTCATCAGCCCACTCTCGACGGAGACAATTGCTTCATCGATAGCAAAAATGGATTCTTCTCGGAACAGCCGAAATTCTTCGACAACGCCCCCTAAATTTTCAGGTAAATCACCACAGCTAGATAAAGATAAGAACAGTCCAATGCCGAACGCACGGACAAAAAGTAGTTGTAAATTCATATATGCAGTTTTCTCAAGACACTGAATAATCGAAACTATTGTTTACTAATAGTCGAATTAAGTGTCTTTACTATTACTGCACTCAAAAGGTAGGATGGCGATCGAATTATTTTTCGTCACCTGTTTTTGTGTAGTTCTGATTAGTCTGAGTTCAATAAAAAATTTCCATTCTCGGTGTTGAGGAATAATCGAAAGGATACTATTTGTAATACATCTCCTCTTCGATTATTCTTCAACAATGCAAATTTATTTATTTCACATTACTTGGGTATAAAAATACAAAAAGTCACCTTTTTATTGTGTTAGTGGAGCTGGTATTGCCATAAAAGGACAAAACTTGAGGATGGAAAATGCAGTTGGCGGTTTATCTGGAATGACTTTGACGTATGTATTGGAATCATCAAGAGTATGCTAGCCGTAGTGATGTCAGTGATGATGGTACGTTCTCCGCTCGCCATGTGATAAGTGGACGGATATTCGGATGGATGAGCGTGTGGTGGAGTATTATGAGCATACCAATATTTACCGTTTTGGAGTTATCGCAACATTCCTTCTTTCTATGCTCCCTTTCTACTAATACTCTGGAAAAGAAATTAGCTCATTTTGGGTCAAATACTTATGCTGAGCGTCCGTCAAAAATATTTCTCCAACATCCATTAAATAACAAAAAGAACCATCAATTCCGTTTTGGACTAATACTTCTCTAAGAAAGTCAAAGATATAACCATCCACCCAATCGCCATTGACTTCCAATTCTTTGCTGTAGTGCTTGCCTTTGAAATCAAACTCAATCGTACATCTTCCTTCCTCCGCATACTGAAAGTTCCCTCTAATATTTTTAGGCGTAAATTTCCCTCTTGATATACGCGCACAAGATTCTATGATTTCTTCATAAGGATTATCAAGATTGCCCATTTCTACATCAAAGTAAAATATCACGTCGGGAAAGGAGCTCAATATATCATTGAAACTTCTTATTTCTTGGGTACTAACTTTGGCTTTACCAGTTTGGATTTGTTCATCCGTCAAGTGAGAAAACAATCCAATACCATTATAAGCTTGAATGGCATTTTTTATTTTTTTGGAAGTGATATTTATAAATTGTTCATAGCTAATAGATACAATCCCAGCTTTCTCTCGGATTATCTTTACTTGCTCTTCAGTGAGCGCGATAATAGCAAACTGATCGTAATCCAGTGTGTTGTTTTCAGATTTTCGAACGGAGTGAAGTCGATAAGGTGATTCTATTTCAGCCAAAATCTTGTTGAATATTCGATAGTAATTTCGATAGCCTATTTTTCCAAAAGAACCCATTTTTGAATTACCAGCACGTTCGCTCATCGGTGAATAAAAGCTCACCTGTTGATATTGCTGCTCTCGATGAGTTATAGTCGCCAAAAGTCGATAAGAAATACGACTAGTATCATAAGGCAATGTTTCAGTTATGATTTCGTATTCAAAAGTATCAAAAGAAAGTTCATCTAACACTGAAGCAGTCATTCGATGTACCTGTTCTAAATAGTCATCAGGCTCATCAGAAAAAGTCGTCAAATCAATCAGCACAGCTCTGTTCAAATATTTCAACAACTCTATTTGATTACCGATTTTGTTTTCCTCAATATCACTTTTAAGTCTTTGCTGTTCAGATGCAGAAATCATGTCGGCTTTTAGCAAATAAGTGACGGGCTTATTAAGTCTTTCCCAAGATAATCTGTCTTCTTTTTTAATTTGACCAATGATCCTGGGGACTAGCTGAAATGGAAAGTACAATGAGTCCATTCTGATTTTGGGCATGAATTGTTCAACATGTACAGCTGTTATTAATTTACAATTGTGCAGTCGTTGTAGGTACTGCTCATGTTGGCTAAGTAGCTTTTCCTGATTGGATTCACCAAAAACTTCTAGAGTTTCATAACCATCCAATCTAGAAACTCTACCGAGTATCATGGTAGAAATATTTTCAAATTTTTGACCTGTCACTTTCTCGATACTCAACGCTCCTAATGCTGACAAGTAAGTTAGATTTGATGATTCCTTTGTCCCTTCATATTCTTCAATTCGTTTTAGAATCTTTTGTAGCCGCTTTTTGTCTTTCTTTTGAATCAGTTCATGTTTTATGAGGTCTGTAATCATAGAGTTATCAGTTTGAGTCGTTGCATTAGCACAACCAAAAATGAAAATTAGGAAAGAAAAAAACTGTTTGTTTCATCATCAAGTGATTGTATTGGATTTTATACGTAAATCTTTACTTGTAAGTTGAAGTATATGGTCTTCGTTAAAAGAAGACGCGCAAGCACTTGGACTGACCTGTCGGGACAAACTGTTTATAGCTACATTATCATTGACATCTCTGCGTTCCGCAGGAACAGCCCGTATTACATCCATCTAGGCTGTTCCTACGGAACGCTAATGTGGGGATTTATTGTTGACTATAAACAGATTATTCCTACGGAATATCATTTGTCTGTCTCGTGTAGCCTTTGAAAAAGTAATGTAAGCAGCTATGGGAGAATTGCCAGAATCTATGCGCGTTTACTCTGATCCTACGGTTGCTTGATGATAATCATAATATCTAAAAACAACCACCTCTAACAATCCTCTTACACCTTCCAAACGCATATCATTCTCATCTTTGATGACTCATACTAAAGATGAGCAGTCAATCATTATTGGCGTAAACCCACTCATTTTAGCCATATTTCTACCCAAACCAGCACCAAAAGCCTCCATCTCTTCCAATTCCACATAGGATTTCCTAGTATTGCAGTCACAAATCACTCCGACTACAACTATCTGTTCAAACAAAAAATAAAATCATGCAACGAAAGCTAGCGCAATCTTTCCTGGTGATCCTATTCTTGACCATTTTTTCCTTCCCCACTTTAGCCCAAAACTACTTCACTTGGGACAATGCAACCATGTACTTCTTGATGACCGACCGCTTTTACGACGGAGACAATAGCAACAACTTTCCTTATGGTCGTACCGCCGATCCAATTGGTGGATTTCAAGGAGGTGATTTGGCTGGATTGACGCAGAAGATCAATGATGGCTATTTTGATGATTTAGGCGTCGATGCGATTTGGTTTACTGCGCCTTACGAGCAAATTCATGGCGCTGTACCTGGCTATTGGAATGGCTACCCCATGGACGATCACTACGCCTATCATGGATACTACGCCCTCGATTTTACAGAAGTGGATGCCAATATGGGAACGGCTGCCGATATGCAAGCTTTCGTAGATGCGGCTCACGCCAAAGGCATACGTGTGGTCATGGATATCGTTTTAAATCATGTGGGCTACGAGACCGTAGCAGATGAAAATGAGTTTGGATTGGGAGAGCTAGGCGATCCTTGGCAAGATCCAAATACTGGACTCGACCCTAACGATCCTGACTGGTGCAATTGGTGGACGGACAATAGCGGCACAGCCTGGATCAGAAAAGGCGACAACAGCACCGACTACTGCTCAGAAGCTTGTGGTGGCAATGATTTGGAGCTTTGTTTAGCAGGTTTGCCAGACATCAGAACAGAACTGACGACGGCTGTCGGGTTACCCAAAATCTTACAAACCAAATGGGACGCTGCCAAAGAAACCCAAGAAACAAACGAGTTAAATACCTTTTTCACCAATTCTGGCTTGACCGCCACACCTACCAACTACATCATCAAATGGCTCACCGACTGGGTGCGCGATTATGGCATCGATGGTTTCCGAATAGATACTTACAAGCACGTAGAACGGGAAGTTTGGGGCGAACTGAAAACGCAAGCACAAGTCGCTTTCGATGACTGGAAAGCTGCCAATCCAACCAAAATACTAGACGATAACGACTTTTGGATGGTGGGAGAATGGTTCGGACATGGACCCAACAAAAACGCCGAAGCCGTCAATCCTGGCAAAACAGATGCCCTCATCAACTTCAACTTTCAAGGTATCGCTGGTGACCCAACTTCACTAGAAGGCACTTACGCTTCCTACGCCAATATCGCCGCCGATCCCGAGTGGAATTTCCTGAGCTATGTCTCTTCTCACGACACCGATTTGTTTGATAGAAGTGATTTAATGGACGCAGCGACTTCTTTGTTGCTTTCACCAGGCGCAGTTCAGATTTTTTATGGCGATGAAACCAAAAGAATGCCGCTCAACACTGGCACCGATCAAGATACACGCTCCTTTATGAATTGGGGCAGTTTTGATACGGCTTTGCGGGCGCATTGGGCGAAAGTAGGTTCTTTCCGTCAAGCTCACCCTGCTGTCGGAGCTGGTTCGCATCAGCAATTGGACGCTTCGCCTTACACCTTTATGCGCGAATATGTCAATGCGACAGACGGCATTTGTGACCAAGTTGTAGCAGCAGTCGGACTGACACCAAATGCAATGGCAACTTTGACCGTCAGCGGTGCATTCCAAGATGGCGAGCAAATCAGAGATGCTTACACTGGCAATACTGCAACAGTCACGAATGGCGAAGTCAGTCTGATGATCGGAAGTGGCGGCGTTGCCCTTCTAGAATACGTCAATGCTGCGAACTGTGTAGCCATTGATGTGGACATTTCACCAGATATTTGTACTTCTGAAACGCCTGTAGAAGTGACGATCACCGCAACGGACAGTGCTGACCCAATGACGACACCGACGATTTATTATACCTTCATCGCTACGGCGACGCCAGCTGATTTGAGCGAATGGACAGTTTATACCGCTCCATTTACCGTCACCGCATCGACTACCGTTTATGCGTTTGCGAGAAATGCCAATGGAGATGACTCACCAGTCGAGTCTCAGCGTTACCAGATTGGGACAAACAATACCATGACGCTCTACTGGAATGCTGACAATGCCAACTGCTCCACACCTTATCTTTATGCTTGGGAAATGGATGGCGTAGCGATGTCAGAACTTGCACCTTGGCCAGGTGTTCCGATGACAGATGCAGACGGCGATGGTTGGTCTGAATATACTATCAACGCTGCTTTTTCCAACATCATTTTCTCTTGCAATGGCGCAAACCAAACAGCCGATTTATTTGCCTGTGGCGATGCTTGCTACAACAATGGATTCGTGGATTGTCCTGACTTTACACTGCCGAGTGTTTTTATCGACACTAGAGGTGGCAACTACACAAGTGGCTCAGTCACCATCAATCTAAGTGCTCAAAATGCAACGGCAGTCTTCTACACCATCGACGGTAGCGTGCCCGACGAACAAGCTTTTCTGTACACTGGTCCTTTCCCGATCAACGATGACATGGGCGACCCGATCGCCGTAAATGCGATTGCTTACAATAGTTCCAGTTTTTCTAGCGTCGAGACGGAGACTTATACTTTCGATGCTCAGGGTGAAAACAGACCAATCACGCTACGCTGGAATCCTCAAGGTTCCTGTAGCACGCCTTATATTTATTTGTGGGAAATGGATGGCGTCGCTGGGACAGAACTTGCACCTTGGCCAGGCACACCAATGACAGATGAAGACAACGATGGCTGGTACGAATTTACGGTTGATGCGACTTCTACCAATGTCATTTTCAATTGTAATGGCGCATCACAGACAGCAGATTTATTTGCCGATGACAATGCTTGTTTTCTTGGCAGCACAGGTACTGGCAGCTGGTCATCTTGTCCTGATTTCAGTCAGCCTTCTGTGACGGTTTCTCCAGCAGGAGGCACTTATGACAATAGCACGACCGTCAGCGTCAGTTTACCGTCTGCGGAAGCGAATGCGGTTTACTACACCACCGATGGCAGCAATCCTGACCAAAGCAGCACACTCTATACCGCGCCTTTCAATGTGACAGGAACGGACGAAACGATCACCGTAAAAGCAATTGCTTACAGTACATCCAATACATCAGCGATTGTTTTCACTGATTTCATTTTCGAGCCTGGCAATGTTTGCCCGTCTGATTTGGTATTGGATGGAACGAGCGTAACTGGAACTTACAGTGCTGCTAATACAATTGTTTCGGATGCGACGATAGGTAGTGGCATGGTCATTTATGAAGCTGGGATGAGCATTACATTGGCAGCTGGTTTTCAGGCAAGTCCAACTGCTGGCAGCGATCAATTTATTGCGCGTATTGTCACTTGTGCAGCAGCCGAAGAAGAATTGATTGAAACGCGAAGTGAACAAATCGATTTGCAATTCAGTGTGTTCCCAAATCCATTTTTGTCCAATGCGACGGTTCGGTACTATTTACCGGAAGCAAGTTCAGTTTCCTTGCGTTTATTAGATATGAATGGTCGATTGCTACAAAATATTCAACTTTCGACACAAGCAAGCGGCTGGCATGATTATTTTTTACAGACGCCTGATTTGTCGAGTGGGATTTACTTTCTGCAGTTGCAGACGAGAAGTGAGCAGGTGGTACAGCGAGTAGTGGTGATGAAGTAAAAAACTATTAGGATTGGAACACGGACTAGACAGATTGAACTGATAGGAACGGATTTTCTATTCATTCCAGATCAGTAAAAATCCGTCTAATCAGTTCAATCCGCGTTTCCATCCTACATCTTCAAAACACAAAATATAAACAAGATAATTTGCCAAAAACAACACATCCTAACATCATCATCATAGGCGGAGGCGCAGCTGGCTTTTTTGCAGCTATCAATTGTGCTCAACTGAATCCTAAAGCGCGTATCACTATCCTGGAGCGCGGCAAGTCTGTGCTGGGTAAAGTCAAAATATCTGGTGGCGGTCGCTGCAATTTGACACACGCGATCTGGACACCACGCGAATTGGTCAAAAACTATCCGAGAGGGGCAAAAGCGTTGATGGGGCCGTTTTCTAAGTTTTGTACTGGCGATACAGTGGATTGGTTTGAAAAAAGAGGTGTAGAGACAAAAATAGAAGAAGACGGGCGGATGTTTCCAATATCCGATTCTTCACAAAGCATCATTGACTGTCTTTGGCTGGGCGCGAAAAAAGCGGGCGTGCAAGTGTATACCTCCACTCGCGTCGATAATATCGTGCCGCCAAAAGAAGTTGGTCATTCTTGGAAAATCATCGTCAAAGACAACGAAACACTATATGCTGATAAAGTAATGATGGCAACTGGTAGCAGCCCAAAAATGTGGAATATGCTTGCCAAATTGGGACATCACATCATCCCGCCTGTGCCTTCCCTTTTCACTTTCAATATCAGGGATGGACGCATCAAAGATTTGTTGGGGATTTCGATGTCGAAAGTGGAGGTGAAGATATTGGGCATTGAATTACCGAAGAATGAACGAACGGCAGTCGGTCCTTTGCTCATCACGCATTGGGGGATGAGTGGACCTGCCATTTTGAAATTGTCGGCAGTGGCGGCACGAGCGTTGCACGCTAAGAATTATCACTTCGAGATTTTGGTCAATTGGCGAGCAGACTTGAGTGCGCAGGATGTAACAGACGATTTAAATCATATCATCCAGTCAAATCCCAAAAAAGTCGTGCGCTCCAATCCTCAGTTTGATTTTCCAGCTCGATTGTGGCAGCGATTGGTGACAGCAGCTGGCATTCCAGATGATCGGCGATTCGGAGAGTTGAGTAAGAAAATGAAAAACAAATTGATCGTCGAAATCACTCAAGGCAGCTATCAAGTGACTGGCAAAAGTACCTTCAAAGACGAATTTGTAACGGCAGGTGGCGTGGATCTGGATGAGATTGATTTTCAGCGATTTGAGAGTAAAATCCATCCGAATTTATTTTTTGCTGGAGAGGTTTTGGACATCGACGCAGTGACTGGCGGTTTTAACTTTCAGGCGGCTTGGACTGGTGGGTATTTGGCGGCGAAAGCGATAGCAGATGTGTAGCTGAAATCTAGCTTAACAATTCAGACAGATACGGAAGGATTTGGTCAACTTTAGCTTTTCTGTTAACGATAAAAGTAGCATTTGCAGAAGGCATATCCGCGTGAATGAAATCAATATCTGAGAAGATGTTTTTGAATAACAATTCGTAGATTCTAAACCGCTGTGAAGGACTTTGTGTTTCTTCATCTTCTGATACAACACCAACTGCTCCAAATGACGCTGTCACACATTTATGTTCCAGAAAATCAAGTATGATCTGAATACAAGTACCTATTATTCTAGTAGAATCATTGACGTTTGTCTGGACACGATATTTATTATTGCTATTCTTATCTTTTCGTCGATGAAATTTTACGAAATAAACTTCATGCTCAAATTCTTCGAGTCTAGCAATATAGCGGTTACCAAATTTATCATCAAAAAAGTAGAGCCATGCTGTTTTGAAATCGTTTGCATTTGGAAGACCTGACTGTTTACCTAAAGATCGATAAGAGTAACTGCTGTCGAACATATTTATCTTCGGTATTTATAAGCAGTCGTTCTTCTTTCCCACAACTCATCTTGAGTGATAACCTTTAATCCATTTTTTTGAAAAGAATCGTTATCTAAATCTTTAAAAGCAAGATCGATTTTTTCGTTTAGCATTTTTACTTGATCTGCTAACTTAGAAAAAATCAATAGCATAGGACGATGATACCATTTCACTTTCAATCTTTGCAAGGAAGCTTGATCGTCATTCATGTCATTTTGCAAGAACATCAGTTGATTCTGTTTAAGCTGTTTGTAGTTATCCTTTGTCAGACTAATTTGCTTGTTATCCTGCCCCTTTATCAGAACATAAAGGATGAGTAGTGAACCTGTCAACGTCAGTGTTTGGAAAAAGGGAATACGTAACTCATCATTATCAGAACGAGTACTTTCTGAAAGGTAAGTGAAAGCAGAAACTGCCCAGAATTGAGGAAGTAGTTGATGAGTAATCATAGTAACTTCAAAAACAGATGAATGAAATTAAAAGTTTCAAATCTACCAAAAGACTGCTCTCTTAAAAAAGCGTATCGGTATTCTTCTTTTTTCTCATCATTACAGACCCAACTATAAAAGTCATTAGTAATGTCAATCCTCCTACCCAAAATATCCAATTTTTTTCATCATTCACAACCATTCCTCTCTCTCCCACCTGCACAAAAGCTGCCCAATAAAAAGGATGCGCTGTCTGCATAGAAGCAGTTTGTAAGTAGTCGAGTTGAGCAGTTTGCAAAGCTTCGGATTTGGATTGTTTTTGCTGTAGATTTTCGTAGAAAGCCAACATCAAATCTGCCGTTTTTTCGTCATTGACTTGCCAAAGACTGGTCACTAAACTCGGGCAACCTGCATATCGAAACGCCCGCGCCAAACTCAATAGTCCTTCTCCTTTTTTGTACTCGCCTACGCCAGTTTCGCACGCACTTAGGACGGTCAAGTCGGCTTGAATGGGAAGGTTATAAATTTCATTGACAGTTAAATAATCGTCGTAGAAATAGATGCGACTTTGAGATGGATTGTCTGCGACGGCGGCGTGTGTAGAAAGGTGTAAGATGTCAAAATGAGTCGCTCGATTTTTGAAATTGGCGAGAGAAGCATCATTTCTTAAATAGCTTTCTCCTCGCCAAAGCGCATTGATTTGCTCTACTTCCATTCGACTAAAAGGCAGTGCACCCAACTGCTTTCGGTCGCTTCTTTCTGGAATATCCGTACCACCTTCAAAGACTGGTGCGAAGCCACCAAAAGCTAAATGGCGTTGTTTTTTTATATCTTGATTTTTGAGCAACAAAGTACTCGAATACGCATACGAAATGCTGTAATCGTAGACTAAATAGGAGAGTGTGTCAAATCTTGGATCGGTGATAGTTGATTGATTGACAGGATGTTGTATTAAGGCTTGAAAAGGTATGTAGCTGAGTTGTCCATCGGGAATGAGGATGAATTGATTGATGGTTTCGGGTAATTTTGAAAGTGATTTGGCTAGAAAATGATCGTAGATGAAGAAGGAGCTAGATGTGAAGTCGGCGAAGTTATTGGTTGAGTTTTGACTTAAAGTTTGGCGTAGCGTTTTTAGTTGAACATCAAAATTAGCTGTCTTTTCCAATTGCTGCACTTGCAGATCATCTTGCGTCAAGACAAATACATAAATGCTACTGTCACCGACGAAATATTCTAATAATGCGGTCTGATCATCTAACACTTCCTCTTGCAAATTTGATACATTCAGCGTCTCCGATTGGTATTTGAGTTCATAATATTTGGGATGCTGCTGCTCCAATTTCGCTAGAAAATCTTGATATGCTTGCCGTAGATCAAACAACTCGCTTTGATGCTTGACTTTCGCTTCCTCACTCTCTGCTTCATTCATCAATCGCTCTCGAAATGCCAACTGTACTTTCATCTCCCGCTCTTGCTCTAGCAACGCTTTTGGAATGCCTGCAAATAACTTTGCCTCTGAATGCCGTAAATTTTCTAACAACAATGTCGCCTTACTTTTTTCCGCTACTTGCATCGCCCATTCTAGTTCGTTCATTTCTACTGCCAAATTGATGGCTTGTTCGTAAATTGGCATCGCACGTTCTAGCAAGGCATATTTTGAGCCATCGGCAAGGTAGTTTTGGCGGATTTGGTCGATGAGTCGGATGGCGAGGTGGAGCGTGGATTTAGCGGCTTTCGGTTGTTGCAGTTTGCGGAGAGATTGCGCTTTGAAACGCAGTACATTCAAGGCAAGAAAACGATCTTTGATACCAGAATTAACAGGTGGATTGTCTGTATAATTCTCGTACTCAAAAGTGGGGAAAAGTATAGCTAAAGCGATCTGAAGATGAGTCAAAGCATTCTCCTCATCCTGCTCTTTTTGCGCTATCCTGCTCAATCGAAAATGAGACAAAGCTCTTACTGGATGATGAAAATCAAAAAGTGAAGATCGAATATCTAAAGCCTTTTGCACCTCTTTTTTAGCTAGTTCAAAACGACCTTCTAAGAAGTGAATTTCGCCTAAATGTTGATAATAGTCAGAAAGGTCATTGGCACTTTCTACTGGTGTGATAGCTTTTAACTGGTTCATGTAAAAATAGGCACTATCAAACCGTTCTTGATTCGTATAAAGATCAGCTAGATTGGTGTAAACATCAATGAGAGCATCCTTTTGTGCTGCACTTTTAGGGCATTGATAAAGTAAATTCAGAGCAGCTTTATACTGAGCTGTGGCAGCTTTAAATTGACGTCTTTCTCGAAGTGCAAAGGCATTATTGTTATAACTTTTTGCACGCCGAATATCTATTTCTGGAAGCAATGACAATGCTTTGGAAAAATACTGCTGTGCTTCGCTATAATCGTTTCTTTCGTTGTACCAAGAACCAATATTGATGTAGTCGGAAGCTAAATAACCAGAGTCGAAATTAGGCGCATTTGTCTCGTATAGTTGTTGATCGATTCGTAAAGTTTGTTGCTGTACATCTAATGATTTTTCTTGATCGCCAATCTCATGATAGTACCAGCCTGCATAACTCAGTACGCTTGCATAGGTATTGCTAAAGGTGTCGATTTGATATTTTTTGATGGCTAAAAAAGCAGAATCTAGATACTGTTTGGTGCGCTGATATTCATCTTCAAAACCATAGTTGAGCGCGATGTCACAGAAAGTAGTGATGTAATTGTCCCAGTTTTCTTGTCGGGTATAAATGGTTTGCTTTTCTTGATAAAGCGGAATGGTTGCTTTTAGCTGTCCTTCGTTTTCTAGTGCTTTTATTTTTTCTACTAATTTTTCAATAGCTATAGAATCTGCCGAAGCCGATTGTGCGAAACATACAGACGAATAGCACAGCAAAAAGAAAAAAGTAACCCATCGAAAAGTAGCACGAACCATTCTCAAAGATAAGAACAGTAGTCGTTATCCCGCAACTTCCCGTTGCTGGATAACTTTTAGCATTTACTCCACTTTCACCAAAGACTTCAAAAAAACCGCCTCCCCGATCTCCACTCGACAATAATAAATACCTGCCGTCAACGTATCAGCCAAAATAGGAACACGCTGCTGACCACTTTTCATCATCTGCTTATTCAAAACAGTTTGCTTGACCCGCCCAAACAAATCGACCAAAGCAATACTCACTTCTTGCTGGTCTTCCAAATCAAATTGAACCACAAAATCGGATCGAAAAGGATTGGGGAAAACTTGAATTTGAGCGTCATTGATTTCTCGACTTCGAGTTTCTATTGACTCCAAAGGCGCAATCGCAGCCGAAGTCAAAATCGGACAAACTGTCGCTTGATGTGCCCAAAAAGTTGCGCCATTTTGCACCCAAACATCGCCACCAGATATATGAATCGCACCAGTCGGATTGACCACCAATTCTGTATCGTCACCTGCCAAAACACTCACATTATCACTCAACTCAATCAAATCTTCTGCGTAAACAAGTCTTGGTAATTCCAACTCCTCACTCGTGGGCGCACCAGCAGGATTGGTGCTATGATCGGTATATCGAATGGTATCCACACAGTCGAAACAAAAATCTTGGAAGCGAGGAGAATTGATACACCCCGTGTAGGTCACATGAATATCTATTTGCCCAATGTCCAAAGAAGCTGGACAACTCGGCGTCGGAATCGTGATTTCAACTTCTGCTTTCTCGCCAGTTTCCAAATCAAAGCCGCCTGCGCCATAAGTGTAAGGAATGATACTTCCGCCCACATCGTAAAGTGTCACCACTACGCTGCCACCACTGCCCGCAGGTGTCAAATCCATTAAACAATCTGGAGTTAGAAATCCTCTTTCATAGATGAGAGCAGAATCCAGTACTATATTTGTTGCCAGACAGGTGTCACCTGTACCTGGATTTTCGCTCCAATTGAAAATGAAAAAGCGGAAAATCTGATCTTTGATGATGCCTACATCGTCGATACATTCGGGATCTGTCGGCGCAAAACCTTCTGAACTTCCCTTCTTCTTATTCCCTATCGTAACTCGTCCACCAGTATTATCTATGATGAAGAAAATCAGTCGATTGTAGTTAGACGACTGATTGCTGTCGTCGCTAAAGTCATTGGGATTGTCGGTGAGTTCTATTTGAACCTGACGGACACTTCCGAAAGGCAGTTGTAGCAAACCTATCGCTTCTATCAGCACATTGGGCGTCGCGCCGACTGGAATTTTACCAGAAAAAAATAATCGACTTGGTCCAAAAGGCTGATCGGCATCCCCAAAATCGCCATCTTCATCATAGTCGATACTGACGCGCCAAAAAACAGAATCGACGCCTAGCGGACGCGTAGAAATACCTTGGAATAGGAAAGTTGCATTGTCTAAAACGACCGTGTCTGGTACGATCTGCTGTTGGAAATTGGGATCGGGAATGATGGTGTCATTGGCGATAAAGACGGTATCTATCTGTAGCTGAGCTTGTACACCAACAGCCAATCCTAGAAGTATACAAATCGCTATACTTAATCGTAGCATGATATTGGTGATTTAGTGGTTAGAATCATTCAGTTTCACTTTCAGTGCTGTATTTTCTGCTCGCAGCACTTCATTCCTTTCCTCCAATGCCCGCACGCGCTTATCCATTTCGATCATGTGCAAAAACAATTCTTCTATTTTCTCTTGCTGATTGATGGTCATGCTCGCCACTTCAAGTCCATTGTTTTCTACTTCTTCGGCAGAAGGTGTGTTATGTAGATGTCCGTTTTCTTGGATGTGGTTTTCGACTTCGGGAAGTGACGTTAACTCGTACTCGTCCTCAAATACATAGTCGCACCAGTTCACATTAGGGACAAGCCACTCATCGGAAAGGATGCCGCCGCAAACGTAAAGCTTGTAGCCCGTCAAGTCATAACTGCCTAAAGTAGTAGGCATATTTGTCGTCCCAATAGTCAGTTTCTCACTAATATGAGTGTTACCGACGAAATAACCTGCCCATCTGCCATTCGTACTTCCGCCCCAGCTTGGGTTGCCAATTCTGTCATGCCCTACGACGGCTGCTCCATTATTAGCACCTGTCAAAGCACCGAATACGCCATAATTAAAATTGGGAGTAGCATTTCCTGCTTGTCCATACACACCATAAGTTCGACCTGAACCAATAGGACTCGATCTTGTCGCATCTCCTCTCACGCCATAAGTCGATCCTGTCCCGACATTAGAAACCAACCCTCTTACGCCGTAGGCTTGCCCTGTGCCTAGTGCCGTTCCCGCAGACTCTCCGAATACGCCAGTGTTGCCACTGGAAGCATCATTTGACAAGGCATAGATGCCGTAATTGATTGCTCCTGAGCCGTTTATGCTTAGACGCGCATTGGCAGAGGAAGTGTTCACACCTACATTTTGAGTCAAATTGGTAGGGCGTATAGTGGAGCCTGTCAACGACCATAAATTAGCTCCTGAGGAACTATCTGAGTTCAAAAGATTGACCCAATCTGGTATGCTCGCATTCCAGTAATAAAAGAAATTAGTGTTGGTATCGTATACAATTAACCCATTGGCAGGACTACTGATACTCACGCGTTCTGCCGTGCTCATACGTGGGATGAGCATACCTCTTGGCACATCTGAAATATCATAGTCAAATTGGATGACAGCAGAAGGATCGTTGGCAAATCCATTAGTGACGCCAAATTCGGTGCTCGCGCCAGTGCTGAAAGATACACCGCCAGATACTGTCCCGTGGATGTCCTGAGCAAAGACAGCAATATTTGTGCATAATAAAAGTAGGAGGAGGAAGTAGTTTCTCATGTCAGGATGTTTTTGAGTTGTGCAAATGATCTTGAAGAGTATAGAAATATCAAAGCAAGATTGTAGAAGTGAAACGTTTTCAGGAGCTGTCATCTAGATCTGAGCATCAATTTTAGCTGCCGGAGATGTTCCTGAATACCAAGACGAAAAAAATGAATTTTATCAGGTGAGCTTGGTCAATAGAATTTGCTTGTAATCGGGAAGATTAGTTGCTAAAAGTAAAAAACTTTCATCAACCACCTGATTTTCCCGACCTTCACAGTCTAATTATCGTATGATCGGAGATGAATAAACGAGATACGCCGACTCAGCAGGCAGCATTTGAAAGCTGGATCCGAGCAGCACAGGAAGGCGATGCGACCGCTTTAAACCACTTTTTCGAGCAGTTGTACGAAAGAGGGAAAGCGAGTCTATTGTCGCTCACCAAGTCCGAAGCACAAGCCGAGGAGTACTTTCAGGCTGCTGTCGCCAAGTTTTGGTTGAACTGTGTAGAGGGCGAAAAAACACTCCCGAAAAGCAATATCGAAGGCTATATTTACAGCATCGCCAAATTTTATTGTATCGATCAACTGCGCAAACAACAGCGTACCAAAATCCAATCGACGGATACCTCCATGTTTGCCAATCAAGCTGCTTTTTCTGAATATCCCCCTTTTTCCATCGACCAATTGGAAGCAGCAGAACTACAACAAAAAAGACGAACCATCATGCATCAAATGATTCAACAGTTGAGCGCGAACTGCCAACGTTTGTTCAAAGCGATTTTGGAAGACGGCATCGAAAAGCCGAAGGAATTGCGGGTGCATTTGGGACTGAGTGAAGTCCGACGAGTGAGTGTCCTTAAGCATGAGTGTTACAAACGACTACGCGTTTTGACGGCGGCAGCATTGGAAAAAGAATTAACAAAAAGGAACTAGCTATGCCACAATCATCCCCTGATTTTACAAAAGACTACGAATTGATCCGGCGCTATTTTGACTTTGAGCTGGATGAAACAGAGCTGAATATAGTCAATGAACGCATGGAAAGCGACCCGGTATTCTTTGAGCGGATGCGCTTGTTCAGTGCATCGGACGATCAGATTTTAAACGAAAAAGAAGTAAGCACGGCTCAAAAAGAAGCAAAAACAATTGATCTCACCAATCGAAAAAGTCGGTCATTGATGACACGTTGGCGAGCTTTGGCGGCGGCTGTTGTTCTGCTGATAGGTAGCCTTTTTGCCATCTGGTACATCTCTAACTCGAATGTCTCACCCTCCCAATTGGCTCAAACATACTGGTCTGAAAGCGAAAAAGTCACCTTCAGCACACTCCGCTCCGATGACGCATCAACGGCTACAGAAGACGCGCTCATTACCGCTTCTCAGCAATTTCAGGAGGAGGACTATACAGCTAGTTTAGCCACTTTAAGTACCATTCCTACCGACGATACTGGTTATCACAAAGTAGCACTGCTCAAGGGCGAGATATACTTTGAACAAAACAATTTTCAAGCTGCTGTCGATCAATTTCAAGCCGTCATCGACCATCCGAACAATGAATACAACGACTATGGTTATTGGTATCAGACATTGGCGTATTTAGAACTGGGAGAAATGGACGCAGCTCGCGAAAATCTAGTAGTGATGAAAGAACAGCGGTATTTGGATAATCTAGTGAAAGGATTGATGGAAGAGATAGAATGATAGAATATCTAAAACAGAGCGTTTATTTAGTGTAGCAATAGATAAGTCAATCATGATAGTTAGAATCCGATAATTTTGACCATCAAATAGCTACTTTAGATAGCTCGTCTTTTACAATCTCTTTCAATTCTGCTGACCACAAAATCGAATAGTGCCCCAGACCATCTAGCTCCAGCAAGCGCGATTGTGGAAATCCTCGGTGCATCCGTCGGCTGTCTGCTATCGGGATGACGCGGTCTTGTTGGGAGTGTACGACTAGCGCATCCTTGACATGAGGCAACTGCTGACAGTAGTAATCCATGACCAGTTCGTCTATGCTTTCGCCGCGATCATTTTCTACTTTCTCCAATAATAGGTGCATAATTTTATCGCTCATGCCCAATCTATTGATGACACTTTGAACTCGATCTCTGAAACTAAATGGCGTCGTCACTACTAACCAAAACGCAATCGGTACATCAGGGTTTTGACGCAACGCACTTGCTGTACTCACACTCCCGAAAGAGTGGCTGATAACCACTTCGGGTCGCTCCGTACTTACTACATCTGCTACAAAGTCACCAAACTCAAACATACTTGTATCGCGCTTGGAACTTTTGCCATGCGAAGGCGCATCAAAAGCTAAAACATAGTAATCTAAATCAAGCAAAACATCTATCAAAGCTGCAAAATTACCGGCTTGTCCTTGCCAACCATGTACGAGCAAAACTTTTCGATGTGTCGGATTGCCCCATTCGTACTTTTTTAGTTGAAAATCGCGAAAAGGAACGGTCGCTTGTTTGGATTTTGCCAGTACGACTTCTTCGCGCTCGCGCAATTTGTAAATGCGCGGATTAGACATGAAGTGATAAACTTGGCGAACGGTGAGTTTGGGTGATAGAAGGGACAAGATTTTGAGATAAAAGCGGATGAATTTCATTTAAGTTCTGATTTAGAACTCAAATATAGAAAACTTGCATTCTAAATTCAAACTCAATCCAAAAAAGTAGTACATTTAGATCATGAAAAAAGAAAGAGTGAAAGAATTCCCAGCGGATTTATGTCCTATTGCTAAGTCGGTAGACTTGATCGGTGATCGCTGGATTTTGCTATTGATACGAGCTTGTTTTGTGGGCTATAGACGATTCGACGATTTTCAAGATGCGCTTCAGATTTCTCGTTCTGTCTTATCTGCTAAGTTGGCTAAAATGGTAGCGCATAAACTGCTAGAAAAACAAAGTTATCAGACCGCACAACAGCGTCCTCGATATGAATATGTATTGACGCCAAAAGGATATGGACTAGCGCATATCTTGGTGGGTTTAGTGCAGTGGGGCAACGAACATTTGGTCGATCCTGCTGACGCTACTATTGTTGTCACGGAGCGAACAACTGGGCAACCCATCCGATTAGGTTTATTAAATAAAGAAGATAAGTCACTCCATATCGGCGATATACGCCTTCGCGTTCGATCTACTCAATGATTTCTACACGACGCCTATTTGCGCACACTCCGCCTGTACCGGACAGCGACTACACTTCGGATAACGCCCTTGACAAACGTGCTTTCCAAAAGGTACGAGTACTCGATTGATCTCTATCCACAGATCTTTTGGTAGTATTTTTTCCAATGCTTGGCGCGTCTTCTCCGGCGTTTTGGTCGACACATAGCCCCACCGATTGGTGATGCGATGGACGTGTACATCTACACTGATGGCAGGTACATTCAAGGCAACGCCTAATGCTAAATTGGCACACTTCGGACCAACGCCCTTGAATGTGGTCAAGCCCTCAAAAGTAGCTGGTGTTCTTCCATTGTGTTGTTCTACGATATCCCGGCTGAGTTGAAGGATATTGTCGACTTTTTGCTCCGGGAAAGTACTTTCTTGGATAAGTTCGCTCAGTTCTGTTCGACTGAGTTGCAACATGGCTTCCGGCGTACGCGCTTTGGCGAAAAGTTTTCGGCTGACAACGGTACTCACTTCATCGTAGGTGCGGATGCTGAGGATGCAAGAAATGAGTTGCTCGTATAAGCTATCGTAACCTTCATCACGCAAGCCGAACATAGCGGCAGGCGCTTTGTCTTTGATGGATTCAGCGCACCGTTCCAAAATATCATAAATTGGAAATTCAGCAGTAGACATAGCGACTTTTTGGGTAAAAGTAACTCAGATCAGGTTTGTTCGGCATTACTGGAAAGCAAAAAAGCCGAACAACACAGCTGTGCTATCCGACCTTACCAATTCGTATCAATTAATGTTGTCTGTTTTAAAGTCAGTCACTATATCATTAGTTCTCAACGATAATCTGCTCGCTACGTCGCACACCATCCAAGTCAACCACGACCGTATACCGCCCATTAGCTACTTCTTTAGTATCCCACTCGAAACGAGCACGACCTTGCCATTGTTCCATGTATTTAGAATAGACCAACCTTCCTACAGCATCGAAAACATAGACGCGTACTTCAGCACTGTTTTTGGTGCGTACTTGTATATTGACTAGCTCACTAGCCGGGTTTGGATAGACCCTAAAACTACCGTCAAAATTACCTATTGCACCATTTGATATGACGTCTTCCACATCGAAATCAACAGGCGGAGCAGGTGGCGGCGGTGGTGGGGTTGGTGCATCCGGTGGTGTCAATGCATCAGGCGCGGGTGATGCAGGCGGCGCACTAGGCGGAGCTGGAGGTGCAGGCGGCGGAAAACTCAAATCTAAAGGTTCTTCTCCTTTCTTTCTGCGCTTCCATTTCTCTCTTTTAGTTGTGATTTCGATCACACCATTGCGTCCTGCTTCTCCATATCTTTTGATCGCCTGATCGCCTTTCCAGATATAGATCGCTTTGATGTCACTTGGTGAAATTTCTTCAACGTCTACGTCTGTGACTTTTCCATTAAGGACGATGATTGGATCGTCAATTGAGAACTTATCGTTTTTCTCTAATTTCTGCTTACTTTTCGTAGTAATTTCAACGACTCCATTTTTACCTGCTTCACCATATTTAGCGATAGCCGATTCATCTTTCAGCACATTGACTTTCTCAATATTTTCCGGGTCTAACTTAGATGATTGTCCTATCTCAACAATCTCCCCATCAATGACCATAAGCGGTTGATTCGAGTCCGTTTTCACCTGTCCATTGATCGTCACTTTTTTGCCTGAAAAGACCTCGACTTGTACGTCTTCCTCTTCTTCTATGTCTTCGTCCCAATGAGTGTTCACCACTCTGACCTCTTCCTCCATTGTTTCAGGATCGAAGGTAACAATAGTGTCTGTTTGAGTGCGTTGAGCATATACGGTGTGGATTTTCGACTTCTCCTCATCAGTTGCTTTTCTAATCGTCAACTTACTTTTGTAATTCTGTGGATGAATAGTGACAACCGTATCGACTTCCTCATTGATGTCTTTTATAAGGTGAACTTCCAATTTCTGTCCATCCACTCTTTCAATCAAATTATTTATTCCTGATTCTTCTAAGAAAGTGATCGTTTTTTGATTTTCAGCATCAGAGCCGTTATACTCCCAATTGCCGTCTTCGTTACGTTTGCCTTTGATGTGGTAGGTGATAGATTTGTTTTCTATTTCATCAAGCGGTACTAAAAACTTCTTTCCATCCTTCATATAAGTATGCCAATTACCATCTTCGTCGTAGTTACCTTGAATATGGTATTTGACACCCTTTTGTTCCTCTTCATGTAGGTGAAAAGTATCGACTTGCATGATAGATGGGTCTAAGTTGCCATCTGAATTATCTACGTAGACGGTTACTTTTTTTCCATCAGGATAAACTTTGACCATCAGTGGGAAACTGTTATTTTGTTCAGCTGGTATCGTATCATTTAGGATGACTGCAGAGTTTGTTCCTTCTTCCACGGCCGCCTGACTCGGAAAAGCGGTCCACCCGATACAAAAAGCGAACAAGATAAGTGCGACAAACGCCCCTTTCCGATCAAAAGCGACCGAAGGATATTTGCCAAAAAGTCTATGGATACGAGTCGTAAATGACCCTTGATTTTTAGTTGCTGACATTGCTAAATTTGTTTTTAGTGAATAATGAGATAGTTGCAACTGCGTGAGGGCTTGCGCGTAGACCATCGGTTCATGATGGATACGCATCACCCAATCGTCGCAGCAGTGTTCGCGCTCGGTACGCACCTGACGCGACATCCACCAAATCGCTGGATGATAAAATAAGAGTACTTCTAAGATAGATTGTCCCCAATTGACCAAATAGTCGTAGCGACGGATGTGCGCCAACTCATGTAGGAGCAAAATTTCCACTTGTTGAGCCGGCAATGCCGTCAATAAACTAATTGGTACAATAATCACCGGGCGTAGATGCCGAAATGTAATGGGTTCGGACACTCGCTCAGAACACAACAATCGTACAGGACGCGTCATACCTAGCTGCTGCTGCCAAACCGATAGCTTTGTTTGCCACTCACTGGGCGCAGCATGACTGTGCTGTTGTTGCAGTTGGCGGAGTTGCCACCAAGCATGAAGCGTGTGCGCCGCAAACAATACGATACCGATGAGCCAGAGTAGACTCAAAGTCGGTATGTGTTGTTCCAGTGATTGCCACCAAGTAAGCTCGTTGTCTACGACTATCTGTTCTGTCAATTGGATGGTATCTAGTTGCGGTAAAGCGGTCAAGACTTGAGCGACATCGGCACGTAGGCTCAGTTCTTCACAGAAAGTAAATCCACTCCAAACGACTGCTACACACATCGCTCCTAAAGCCAGTCCGTAGCGCAATCGAGAAGCCCGCTGAGCAATCAACAATAAAACAATTCGCAGGACGAATGCTATCAGTGTCACTTGCCAAAGGCTATGCACAATTGTCCAGCCGAGGGCTTCGCTCCAAATTTGAAAAGTACTAATCATCGGATGATTTCTTTTGTTGATCTAACCATTCTTGTAGCGCATTGAGTTCTTCCAGTGACGCCTTGCTTTGTCCCAAAGCGTGTAAAGCTAGCTTGATGCCCGAGCCTTTGTAAGCTGTCTGCAGCAAGCGATTGGACAACTGATGTTGAGTCTCTTCTTCCTTCAATTTGGAAGTATAGACATACGATTTTCCTGCCTTCGTGCGCTCCAGCATATTGCTTTTTGCCATGCGCTCGATTTGCTTAGAAACAGTCGTATAGCCGACTTCGTCGTCGTCGTCTCGTTGCTGATTGATACGCTCATGAATGTGCCCAATCGTACAAGGTTGTTCATCCCAAAGCACGCGTAGAATTTCTAATTGAGCTTCGGTCGGTTGTAATTCATTCATCTAACTGATTTGATAGATTGAAAATATTCACTATGATCATAATGAGTAGAAAGGAAGAAAAAATATACATTGTCGATCCCACATTGCATACTTCTTAATCGTCTCTGATGCAAATATACGACAGTTGTCGTATTTAGTCAAGTTTTATAC
>JBCDHX010000041.1:0-41643 GCA_038749535.1 Bacteroidota bacterium | reverse complement strand
TATATATTTCTATATAAATATTACTATTTATACCCCTCTTTTCAAAAACTTGTCAAAATTGATACCCTGTCTCTTTTTACCCCATTTTTTTTGTGACAGGGCAAACGGCGCAATTGTTTTTTCTAGCTCTAGGGCGCAGCGCAAAAAAAAGTCCCCTACTCTACTGAGCAAGGGACAAGGGGTAGATGTGTTTGGTAACTGTATCTGTTAGGTTTCTTTTTTTCTCTGATGGCGTAAAACCTGATCTATTGCCCTGTAGAGTATTCCTATCGTTTCGGTGTTGCTAAGCGAACGATCTATATTGCTGTCATTGACCACTATGGACTGGAGGAACTGGTCTTCTCCCAGTTCCTCTACGATGATTTTTATTGTTACTGTTGTCATAATTCTATCTTATTGGTTTTAATTAATTGCTTTGCAAATGCTCTCATTTCTTCTTTTACGTCATCTGTCACAGGCAAGTGATAGCAAAGCATAAGACCTTCATTGAACTGGTGATGTAGTTCGTATTGATTTGTTGCTTCTTTTAGCTCTATATCTGCATTACCATCACATTCCGTTCCTACTAGAGCCATCAGCGTAGCTAATTTCTTCACAGGAACATGGACATAGGCTCTCTGGAAAGTGTAATCATTGTCCGATGTGCTGATGGATACGTTAGGCTTAGATGTATCTCTGTACACGACTTTTATACAAGTCTTTAGTTTTTCGTAATGTCCTATTTGGAGGCAGCTAGGGTCTTTGTCGGCAGCAAGAGATTTAATCGCCTGATCTTTAGTTAGTGTGCTTCCTGCTGTAAGACTTAACTTGGCGTGTAGCCATCCCTGATCGTAAGGAAATTGTTTTTCTAATTTCATAAGTTTTAGTTTATTTTAATCAATTCTAATAATCGTAAATCCTGCAAAGCTTTCTTGGATTTCTTTTGGGTGTACTTGACTCACTAAAATCCACTTCTCTTCCTTATACTGCCAACAATGTCTTATCAAGATTTCTGCTGTTTGAGCGGTGCATTCATCTTGTACTTGGTATTCAGGAAAGGCGGTTTGTATGCCTTGTGCGATTCGACTTTTACCTGAGCCTTGCTTTCCGAAAATGATAATGTGGTTGTTCATCTTTGCTTAAATCTTGAAAATTCTAACATGAATAAAAAAGGTACACATAGCTGTAAATTCCAATAATCACCACCTTCTGGATCAAGATCATAAATGATTGGAAATTGAAGCACATACCTACTAAATAAGTAGATGTAGCATTCTATACCTTCTGGTTTGGCATAGACTAATTGAAAAAGTTTGAAATTCATTGTTTTAATTATTCCTCTACCCTACTTCTGCGGATCTAATCGGCAAAAGTGCCGCTTCTTCAGATATTGGATAGCGTTCTGTTAATAATCTGATGTAATGGTTGCGTTCTTGTTCGCTCATCGCCTCGAATTTATTGAGTAGGCGATGTTTGCGCCTTTTGAAGTCTTGTCTTTTGTGGTAGGATTTTCCGTAGTAGCTGTAGTCGTGTAGGAGTTTTGGTTTTGGGTAGTTCATGTAGAACCATTCGGTAGCCATACCACGTCTAGTAGTGGCTTGAAATTCTATCCTACGCCAGTCTTTCAGTTCTCGTGCGTATAGTCTGTTTGGGTAAGTGGAAATACCAACGGGACAATCTATTTCCTTGATGGTAGCTAAGAGTGCTTTATGGTCAGTGTCGTCCATTTCATACTCGTAGCGTAGGCGGGCTTGCTTTCGGCTATCCAGCGGGTAAGGCGGATCAAGGTAGATATAGGTCGCTGCGGACAACGTTAGTAGTGGTAATACGTCTAAGAATTTCCCTTGGATTAGTTCTAGCTCTAAGGGAATCGAGCATTTTCTGTTGTACCAATGCGCCAGCACCGCCCCATTTGGTTCTATGCCAATTATTCTGTTGGCTGGTCGAATATGGCGAAGGATGCTACATGCTCCTAGATACCCACTCACGAACTGCTCGTGTGCAGGTATCTCATTGATGATCGTCTGATGTACGCCGTTCGAGCCTTTTCCACCGAAGTATGTTGGAAGGCTGGGTAGTGTGGTGTGTGCTGTTGTCATTAGAATAAGCTTAACTGATTATTATCAATCGTTTCCTCTATCGTCTGTCTCCTAACTTGATACAGCCTAAAGTGTCCCCGCTTGGTTCTTTCTAAGAATTTCGCCTTCACCAGTGCGCTACAACGCACTGAAATGTATTTCGCTGCATTCGTGTAATACTTGCCCCCTAATGACTTGCAGATGTCTGTGAGCGTTAGGATTCGCTCATAATCTCCCTCGAATAGGTGGATAATTTCTTTCTGTGATTCGTATAGTTTTTTCTGCATAATATTAGAATGGTAAGTCATCAATAGTGTAGCCACCCGTTGGAGCTAGTTCCCCTATGGACGTGTCTATATTAGTTGTCTCATTTTCTTGCACAGAAGTAACGTACATGAATCCCGCTTTCATTAGTATTGACCCGAATCGATCATCGTTCATGGCTTCCATGTAGAGCAGTTCTGCCAACTGCTCGTGTGTGCCGTACACTTCGCTCAGAAGCTGGGTGTCTGTCTTTGTTATTTGTATTGTGATGTCTTTCATGTTCTGCTGTTATGATTCTAATAATCTGCGACCGACCAACTCAATGATCGGTGGACTCACTGCATTGCCGATCATTCGGTAGCGGTTGGTCATTGCAATCTCTTTCTTTTCGTTTTCGTATTTTCCAAACTTTGTCCAATTGTCTGGAAAGCCTTGTGCTCGTTCTGCTTCTAGCGCTGTAATTCTTCGGATGATATAGTCTTGTGTATTATAGTAGTAAGGGACATTCCTTCCACCATTGCCCATATTAGCCGTAAGGCAAGGCATAGAGTCATATATGCGTGTATCTCTATCGTAAGACCTGGCATCTATGATGAAGTGGTTGTTCTCCCAACTATGGCTGGTAATGGTTGGGAATTGCTCATGTAAACCACCTTGATTGTAGCCTCTCCCCTTTTGGATGATATAAGGACTACATTTTCTATCTACTTGTGTGCTTATGGTTGGAAAATGAGCTTTGGTTTGTGGTTGGTGCTTTGTTTTTTGAACAAATGCTTGATCTGTTGGTCGGAAAGGAAATACTTTGGGTCTGCTTGCGTCTCGATGATGTCCGACAAGGATAATTCGCTCTCTATTTTGGGGCAAAATCCAGCTAGAATTAAGCAATTGCCATTCAAGCCGATATAGCCCACTGTAGGTAAGGCGCTGCACAATTGCTTGAAAATCCCTGCCTTTTTGGGATGTAAATGCGCCTTTAACGTTTTCCCAAATAAAAATTGGGGGTTGTTGTCGCTCAATAAGGTCAAGTGCATAGCCAATGAGCGCACTTTGCTGCCCTCGTAGTCCTTTTCTGTTTCCAGCAATTGAAAGGTTCTGACAAGGGCTTCCGAATGTGATAATATCGGCTTGCGGTAGTTCGGAAAGAGATTTAATTGATCCTGCATAAGTCGCGTTTGAAAATTTGTAGTGATAGTTCGCAATACAATGCTGGTCTACTTCACTGAAATAGACTTCACTGAATTGATAGCCCGCATTGGAAAGCCCCAAATGAAAGCCGCCGATACCTGAGAATAAGTCTATTAATACCATTAGCTCGCAATTTTCTTCTGATACATCCCAGCCTTCCCCGTGATCGGATGTATCAACTCCTTGTTCCGTATAATATGTCGACGCACGCTGGCGTCACTAATACCTGCTGCCTTCGCTAGTTTCAGCATATCATTGATGTGGAAGACTGCCTCTACGCCCTTGTAGATAGCTATGTATTCAGCTTTCAACTTAGACAACGGACTTTCTAGCTTGTCAAGGACTTTCAGACTGCAATGCCGATAGTATTCGATCAGCTCGAAGGCAGCTTTAAGTGCCTCTACATCAACTCTTAGGAAAGCTAAGGCAGCACTAGAATCAATCTTCTTATTGTCGCAAGCCCAAATAATGACTTGTATGAGAAGGGCAAATCTCAGACACTGGTTCTCTGACTTAACATGTACGGTCTGTTCGCTCTCTTGATCTGTTGCGTTGTACTTCTTGTTGTTTTCGATGAGCCATTGGAAGTAAGCTTCTCTGGCGGCATCTGTGAACTGAATACCAATGGGTGCCAGGTCATAGTCGTCTCTGATCTGCTCTTGATCGTTGTAGTGCGTGGGTAGATTCATAATGTATTCCATGATCTCGTGGTACTCTTCGATATAGCCATCCCTGATTTCGTTGTTATTGGGATCGGGCCGAGATAGCATTTCTGGATAGTCGAAATTGAATCGTCCCATTGTGCCGTCCCCTATTCTACCGCCACTGGCCATCTGCTGTAATACATCTGGCTGGATACCTCCTATCAAAGACATGAATGTACTCCATATCGTGACTGGCTCTCCATTCGACCGATTGATCTTGAACTCCGACCCATCGAAAATCTTCAAGAATTTTTGTCCGTCGCTCCCCTTATTTCGGTAGGCATTAAGCGAGTTGAATAGTGCGATTAACTCATCCATGAGTCCGAATGTGCCTTTTTTGTTGTTCAAGAAGACCTTAACCAATGACTCCATCGTGAAATCATCCACGAATGTCTGCTGACAATGCGGCATCGGCTCGCTGAATGGCTCTAAGTTCCTAGCATCTGCTTCCCAGTCGCTTTTTCGCTCGCGCCAGCCTTCCATTGCTAGCTTGTGTATTTCTTGTAGTTCACGATCTCTTTTCAGTAGTGGTTTAGCCATCAGCTTGATGGCCCAAGTTTTTCCGATGCCAGGGGGCGCAACCAGCGCCATGTACAGTGCGACGGAGCTTTTGTAGTCGCTGCGGTATTGCATCCGCAATCCATTGCCGATAGCTGAGCTGGCCACCGTCAATAAGCTGATGAAAAGAAAAGAGATTGGAATATTCTTGCAGTAGGCGAAATCTTCGATCAGCCTTACGATTCGCGCTGGGAAAACGTGGGTAGGATAAGGGTTCTTGGTTTTCGATCTTTCCTGCTTAATTGATTTGAGTAGTTCCTGCTGTCTCCATTCTTGATTGACGAGCGATTGCGCGAACTCCCGACTTGCCCAATCGTGGATGTCGAAAACATCTAAATTGTCTTCGTAGCAGTGCTTGATGGTATAGTAGGAAATCTTAATCATTTCCCTCGCAATGTGCTTCTGTTGGATAATTTTCGCATGGAACTCACTATTAGCTCCACTGGCTACTCTTCCTGTTAGTTCTGTTAGATAGTATGGGCCGCCTACCTTTTTCAGTTGGTTTTTCTGCTTCAATTGTTGAGCGACTGTGAGCATATCTATGGCCTTGCTCTGTTCCTTCAAGTCCTGAATCGCAGAAAATATAAGTTGATGCGACTGTTCGTAGAAGCTTTCTACACTTAGGATGTCTTTCACCTTATCTATGGCTTTCGAGTCTTGCAGTATTGCGCCTAAGACGACTTGCTCCAATTCCGTTGCTTGCGGGACGGGCTTACCGTCTAGGAATGTCCCCTCTTCTTGCAATCGCTCCCAAGTGAATTTTTTATGAGCGACGTTTAGTGTCTTTTTCTTTGTTTCTATAGCATTCATGCCATCGTCTTTTAGAAATGAAAAAAAGCCTTCACCCCTATCCTAGCGGACAAGTATGAAAGTGAAGGCAATTAAAAATCTCAATGTGTAAGCTACTGCTCGAGTAGCGGTAAGAACGACGACTTTTTACTATGGCGAGTAATTGTTATTTTTTGTATCTTTGTGTTCCATAACTTATATCTTTTTTGTGAAGCGGTGTTAGTAGCACCGCTTTTTTTATTGGGAGTTTTTAATCATAATGGTCTAATTGTATTTCTCTAACTCGACTAATTCCTCCTTCATCGCTTGCCATACTTCCGTTACTAACTGTCTTAGTACCTTGCAATTGCTTCCATTCTTTTATTATATCAGTTGCTTCTTGTTCTGATATTTTTATTAGGCTGCCTCTTTCAATTAAGTATTTCATTACAGAATCTTGGTATATGTTTGTCTCCGTAATGACTGTTGTCTCTTCTGTTGTAAAGAAGCTATACCACGGGGGATCTTCATTGTATGGGTCGGGGTGGTATGTATAGGATTCCGTTTTTCGTATTTTAAGAAAAGTCCTGTTATTCAGTTCTGTATTGTATATGTACTCATTGTTAGTATTTATATAAAATGCCATTTTATGTGATTTTAGGTAGGTGGAGATTCGCTCCACCCTACCGTTAATGTATATGAAAGCTATTATTCGCTGTACTGTACAGGGGCATAGTCGATGCCAATCCGCTGCATCTCTTCTAGTTCGCGCTTGGCATGGGTCAAGAACTTCACCCAAGACTGATTCCTGACCATCTTGTTCTGCGTTCTCATACTCACGCCATCCTCTGTGTTCTTCTGTTCGTTGTACTGTTCTTCTGCTTCCTTTGCTCTACTTATGTAAGTAGATAGATTGTCCAGTACGCCACCTGCACCGCTCAACTTCTTGTAGGTGTTGCCCCTAGCTGCTGAAATACAGTACCATAGCATTGGTACTCCATCCTTCCACTCGAAGCCATGTTCCATGTAGGTGGGTAAGGACTTGTTTGCGGATGAACTCTTTGTTCCTATGCTGCTGTTTGTGCTGGCAGCACTACGCACAGGTTTAAGTACAATTTCCTTGGGGTTTTGTGCTGTGCTTTGTGCTGTGTACTGTACTTGTTCTCGTTCTTTGATCTCTCTCAATATAAGTTCACGACTAAGTCTTTTTCCACTATCCACTAGATTCATCACTGCGCCTAATCCAAACTCTGATTGAATTCCTAATAGGGTAAGGTATTCATCTATTTTGATGTCCAAAGCTTTGTGTTCTCTTGCTATTGCTTCTTGATCTTCTCTTGATCTAATGTTCTTCTCTAGCTTTCTGATTCTTTGTACTTCTTGTTTTATCGCTAGTGCTGTAGCATCCTCGTTGCTTGCATCCTGTAGTTCAGCCGTCTGATTAGTTGTACTGACTACCATATTTCTAGCTTCTCCATTCCCGTAAAGGGTAGGGGATACAGATACGTTTGTGCCTGCAATCTGTAATTTGTGCTGTGGTTGAAAAAGACTATTCAAACCTCCTGTGCCTGTCTGTGCTTGTTTTTGTTCTGGACGTATTCTTTCTGTTGGTTCTGTACCGACCAACTGCATTCTGTCCTTGACTCCCAAATCTTCGGCTAATTCTTCCATAGTGTATAGGAAACCGTCTAGTATCCAAGCCCCCATGATTTCAAAAAAAGAAAAGGTCTCCATCGCACTGTGTCGGGTCTGCATTCCTGAGGCTCGTGTCCATATCATTGTAATCGGTGTAAGGATAGCCGAGAGAATAAGTGACCACAGAATAGCTTTGCTACCTAGACTCGTCCACTTTGCCATACTGGTTTTTCTAGCTTCCAGCTTATCTATTTTTTCTTGCTGAATGCTTGCGGATAGGGCAGTAGTACCAGTAATAGAGGCTAGGTAATCATCATACTGACGCTGCTTTTGCTCTAATTTAGATTGATATGCTACTAATATCTGTGCTTGCTCTTTTTCCGCTGCTCGTACATCTTGTACGTAGGCTCTGTTGCCGCGATCTCTTTGTTTTATCAGCCAGCTCTTACTTTTTTTCCATGCTTTCGCTCGCGACGGGGTGGCATGAGTAGAACTAGTGATCGCGGTTTCTAATACTTGTTTTGCTCTTCTTTTTTCTGCTGACGCTTGATCTTGATGTGTGCTTAGATTATCCGCTAGCAGCTTCAATCTATCTCGTTCTTCTTGTGTCGCCTGATCGTAAGCTTGATCGTAGCGTTCTTCATCCACGGCTACAATAAGCGTGTCAGCCATCTCTGGCACAACTGTCTGAGAAAAATAATAGGTAATGATCCCGAAAAGAATCATCAATGCACCACTTAGAATTGTGAAAATACGCTGTGATCGTTCAATAAGATTGCTCCAACCTTCTACGATCATCGTTTTCCAGAAGGATAGGCTAATGTTCTGGTACACCTTATCAATACTGTATGAAGCAACGAATCCTACCGTAGCTGCAAGGAAGAGGGTAGCTAGACTAGCTAACGTAGTTGGATTAGAGATTAGGGCCAAGGTGACGAATATGGCACTTCCAAAAATAATAGGGACGCCAAATTTGATATGGTTCGATACGTTACCAACTCTTACGATCGTGACAAGTGCAAAGAAAGCAGCTAGCAGACCAATCGTAGCGGCGAAAGTAATAGAAGCCGTCTGTACATCCCAATTAATGGAGTTTAGCTCAACCCATCGGTAAGCGAAGAAAAATGTACCTAGCGAAAGTATTAAAAACATAATATCTCTGGAGGCAATCAAAGTGCGCCCAGTGTTCTTATTATTTCTATAAAAAGTATTTTGATTCATAAAAAAAACTATATTTGGTTATCAATTTTTTTAAAAGCCCCGTGCTGTAGTTGCAAGCTTCACACGGGGCTATTTCATTTCTCCTTTTATCTAATGTATATTGAGAATTTGCCCAATTCAATTAGGGCGGATAAGGGTCGAAGGATAAATAATGAATGCGTAAGTTTTTCATAGTGAAAGTGATTTAATTCGACCGTGCTTTGTTGACGGCGTGTCGAAATTGAATAATAAAGAAACTCATTAATAGTGCAGCGGTAGCAAGACAGGATAGTGCTACCGTTAATCTTTGCAGCGCACTGATGTTCGTGGCTGCGATCTCATTGAAAGGGAAATGTTGTAGCAGTAGGGTAGGAGCGACTACTGCCCATAAGATATACTGGTATACCCTTACGTATTGTATCGTTTTTTTCATGTGTATATAAAGTGTTTTGTTCTTGAAAAGGGAGTGAGTTGCCCCACTCCTTGCTACATACTATGAGAATACTTAATTTCTCATTTCTAATCATATATAAAGACACTAGCAATCATTTCGGTCTTTGGGTTGCCCGCACCAGTCTCATGTATCTGGCGCAGGCGTTAACAAAAAATCTGTTCAGGAAAGAGGGTTTGCACCTTCATCTTCGATTTAGACCACCGACGCTTTCTCGTTGTTAAGCTACTCCTGACTGTAGGGGAGGGCTTTTCATCCCCTTGTAATCGGTCTACGTATTCAGTAATTCTTTAGAGTGATATTCTTCGGTTAGATGTAGCAGGTGTGTTTATAACTGTACTAAAATTTGCATTCTTCATTCCAGATGCATCTTAGTTAATAGATCGTCTATTTTACAGCCAAGTTCTTCAGCTATAATTAATAGCTGACTAGGCTTTGCCTCTCTATTAGAATCAATTGGAATATTCATGATTCTATAAAATTGACTCTTATCTACTTGGAGCTTCTCCACAATTCTTCTCTTTGTATCAGACACTTCAAAGTGTCTCAATTCATTTATTTTCTCCTTGATTTTGTACTTTTTTTCCAATTGTATTAGAATTGTTTATAAATTGTCTGTGAATCGAATACAAATCTTATTGCATTGGAGTCACACAAATATATCGAAATTGAATCGGAAATTCCAAATGAATCTCGGAATTTATTGCCAAAAGATTATTTTTTAGGTAAAAATCTTTTTTATCTAAGGAAATCGGATGAGAGAAAATTAACTCAGCTACAGCTGGGCGAAATGCTAGGAGTTTCAGATTCCACTGTGAGCCACTATGAAAAATCTAAAGGTTTTCCAGAGGTCAAAGTCCTTCTACAAATACAGCAAATATTTAAAGTCAATTTGCACGCTCTTTTTTTTTCTGACCTTTCAAAAGATAAAGAAAAGAGTGCTGATCCAGACTATTTACATGGCACAATGACAACTGCGGAAATAGAAAAAATAGTCAAAGATTTGAGTTCGCGTGTAAGTTATTTAGAAAATAAAGTTGATTAATCGTTTTCATAAAAACAATAATATTCTTATGAAAGGCTCATTTATTTTGTTTTGCTTATTTATGTTTGGTTTCTCTATTGCTCAGGAAGGAATCGTCATCAATATAAGTGAAAGTAGAGGTACTACAGAAGAAGAATATTTGTATTGTACAAAAGGTTACAAGAGTCAAATTGAGAAAGGACTAGATGCGCAAAAAGAAGGATATAAGTTCGAAGGTTTAGGTACTTATAGTAATGGAAATTTGAAAATCGTGAAGATGATTAGAACAGAAGACGATATCGTTAAGGCTTACATTTTTAAAGTGAAATACCTTGACCAAATACTTACTTATTGTATGCCCAATCAATACGCTAGTGATGTAATGTGGAGTAGATGGAGATCAGTAGTCACGAGAATGGAGAGAAATAGAAGAAACATGATATTAATGGCTTTTTCTAAGCTGGTGGTTATGTGTTATTAATAAGTTCTACTACTATAAGTGCTTGGAAAATAGAGCGTAGTTTTCCAACAGTAAATGGTTTGTTACAATTGTCGGAATACTTTGAAGTGAATTTACATGCTTTGTTTCATGCAGATTTGTCTAAGGACAAAGCGGAAAGTGCAAAGCCTGATTATCTATACGGCACGAAGACGAAAGCGGAGATAGAGGCGGATTTGAAGGTGCTGTGGGAAGAAATGGAGAAGTTGAAGGAAAAAAAATCGGAATGATGAGTGTGGAGTTTTGGGCGGCTATTATTCTTGTACAACCCACTTATTTATTTGTCTCTGAAAAATAAAATAGTCTAGTGCAAAATGAATTGGAATGAATAGCCAAATCAAGAACCAGATAGCTGATTGCTCCCTAAATCCAACCATAATAACAGGAATGATAAATGCGGTGAAGTAGACTATGAAGTTACCGATATACCGATAAAATATAATCATGTTTCTGTAGTGTTGACTGAGATATTTTAAATCGTCCATAAGCTTTGAATTTTGAAAAATTACTTTAATGATGCAAGAGAAGTGATTAAAGAGGTTAGACATATATCAAGCTCCGTCTTAGGATTTATGGCATTCGTCATTTTGTGCATGATATTAGGAATTGTTTGTATTGCGTGGCTCTCTGATCTTCCTCTCTGGACAAATTTAATAATTCTTGCCGTTTTTATGGGCTTGTTGGTCTATATAGTGATAAGAGCTGTTAATGGATCAATTAAAAATCCTATTCCATTCGTATTTAATCAGTCTGCTTTTATCACTGTGATGCGAGAAGAGTTAGGCGATGCGAAGAAAAACAAAACCTATTACCCCGATCAGCTTACAGATAAAAATACAGTAGCTCCATCTAAGCTTAGTTCTCCAAAACAAATAGAAGAAGGTAAATGATCTATCTCATTACATACGATAAGAACACTGCATTGAAGAACTATTCATCACTATATGAAGCAATAAAGTCCTGTAGCCAAACTTGGTGGCATCATATGAACAATACTTGGCTAATTGCAAGCTATATGGATGTTAATCAAATCTATGATCGTTTATCTACCCATATTACCATCAAAGATAGACTCTTAATTGTGGAACTTAATAGGTACGCTAGTATGCAAGGTTATTTGAACGAAGATGGTTGGGATTGGATTGACCAACATCGATCATTTTTTAGGAGATGAGTAATTGCACCTTCACAATTTATTGGATTTGTCAGACAGACTGGAAGCCTTTGCCTGCACAAGCTCAGGCAATCCGTCTGGTAGCGTGTAATGCTTTTGATAGTTTTGAAGGATCGGCAAAAGCGATTCTAATAGTTGTGCGGTTGCTTCGAGTTCTTGCTTTAGCTCATTGCGCTCTTTGTTCTTGTTCATTGATTGTAATTTATCTCATCAAGTCCTAGCTATCGGATGCTCCCCAGCTTGATAGATTTGGATTAAAAGATAAATAGTCGTGTAGTAGCCTCGCTAAGATAAGGTGAGAAATGGAAAGGAAGTAGGAAGGGTGGTTTTTTAGGGGCTAAAAAGTGATGAAACTAGATAGCATCAATATCTATGTTTCCCATTATTGATTTGCTTGTTAACAACATGATTTACAGCTTTTTATGAAAAAATATTTGAATCAAAGGTCTGTAAATCAATTTCATTGTTAGGTATCAATTAATCCTTATTGACTAAGTGTGATTTGATGTTAAAATGTGCGTGCTTTAATTGCAATTAGTTGATTATTAGTCTTTTGTGTTGCTTGTTTTCTGTTCATACAAAAAGTGAAATGCAAATACTTAGAGAATTAGCAGATTTTTTGCGTCAGCATCGGATATATCAATCCAAAACGCTGCTTTCTAAGAATTGGAAGCGCGATAAATCGGATGAGTTTTTAGAAAAGATACAGCAGGATGAGTTTCATAGTGAAGAGGAACTTGCTACCTATTTTTACCGAAAAAAAGATCGGCGATACACCGCTTTGAAAGGGCGTTTCTATGACAATATGATCGCTTCTATACTACTAGTCGATTTCAAAAACCAGCGAATGCACCCCTTTTCTCGGAAGTACTATACCATAGTTCGGGAACTTGCTGCTGCGAAAATACTGCTTGGAAAAACATTTCCTAATGCAGCAATATATATAGCGAATCGCTGCCTAAAGCGAGCTTACGAAATTGGATTTTATGATCTCGTGTATGATGCTATTCGAGTGCTAAAAAATCATTATGGCGTTCGATTGAAAAAAGAAGCTAAATTCATTGAGTACGATGAGAAACTGAAAGCAGCTAGGGCGGTATTAGATTTAGAGGATCGCTCATACACTAACTATGCAAAAGTGCTGATTGCATATAAAAAAGATCGGTCTGATCTAAGTAAGTGTCATTCAGTTGCGAAAACATGCTTCGAGGAACTAGAACCATATTTAGATACTTGTCCAAGCATCAGATTTCAATTAACAACTAGGCTAATCAGAAATATTGTCAATGCAACCTCCTACGATTTCCAAATAATAATAGATGATAGTTCCAAGGACATACAGTTCTTGCTAGAAAAATACAACGGTTACACTACTAATCTATCGGTTTTCCTTTTCCAAAAAACAATCGCTTGTGTGCGTCTAGGACGATACGAAGAGGGATTACGCACCATTAATCAGACGTTGAGCTTCTTGGATGATCGTAACATCAACTGGTTTTCAGCACGCTACTATCAGTTTTTCATCTACATGCAGTCGGGCCAATATGCCGCTGCTCGAGACGTCTACAACCAGACCACGAAACACAGACGCTACAAAAGCACGATGCCAGCCGTGAAAGAGGACTGGGAAGTAGGGGGGGCATATCTAGCCTACGTAATCGAAAAAGGACTACTTGACACCGAAAAGAAAATTCGGTTCTCCGCAGGGAAGCTCCTGAACAGTGTACCCGAATATAGCAAGGACAAGCGGGTGAAAAACATTCCCATCCTTGTCATACAAATCCTATTCCGCATCCAGCGCAGACAAACCAACCAAGCCATCGAAAGTATCGCCGCCATCGAGCAGTACTGTGGTCGCAACCTCAGCTACAATGAAGCCGTCCGAAGCAACGCCTTCATCAAGATGCTCCAAGAAATTTCAAAAAATAGTTTTCGGAAAAATGCCGTCCTCAGGAAAGTAACTCGCTACGTCAAAAAGCTGTCAGATGTCCCCATCCATCAGTCAGGGAAAAATTTCGACTTAGAGATCATCCCCTACGAAAAGTTGTGGGAGTTTGCGATCAGCGGATTGCGCTAATTCCGCTAACTCATTAATATCTAATCATATGTATCCGTCAGAAGTCTGTCAGTTCTCTACTAGTCGCCTGTATGTAGCGCATACAGGGTGTTTGGTTTTGCTGGGAAGGGGGAGGGGGTGAGGGATTCCCGCCGTCACCGCTTTTACTACCGCAACTCCTTGAAAAACAAAACCTTACCATTGCTGGCTAATAAACACTGACAGACTTTTGACTGGATGTTTTTTGAAGTCATTACAGCAATGAATAAAAAAATTTTGCCTGCCTATTACCCTCCTAAATTAGTAAAGGGGGCGACTGCTTACTACATTAAAGTCTATGCTAAGTCTAAGAAAAACAAGCAGTTAGAGCGATTCCGCAAAACTTTCAATATCAATCGGATACTACACCTGAGGGAGCGGGCCAAACGGGGGAATGAGCTGGTGGACTTGATTACGGTCTGGCTGAAAGCAGGGAAGTATTTCGAGGATTTCGACGAGATCAAGGCGATTAAGATGCAACAAGAGCAGAGTAGGGGAGTGGAACTGGAAAAAGTGACCATGCTGCTAGTCGACGCGATTGATCTGGCGATGAAGGTGAAGCTATCGAGAACCAATAAGCGTGCCTCCAAGCGGACGATTGAGAGTCATGTCCGGTTGTTCCGCAATTACTTAGAGAAAAAAGATAAGTTGGACTTGATGCTACATGAGTTCACTGCTCGCGAAGCACACCGCTATGCCGATTATTGGATAACAGAATTGGGAATTACGAACGGTAATAGCTACAATAATCGATTGATCTGCATTAAGGGTTATTTCAATATTCTATTGGATCGGGAATACATTGCAGCGAATCCATTTCGGAAAGTGAAACCGATTAAGGTATTCAAGTCGGGGAAGGATAATTTCACATTAGAGGAAATGCCGATTATGCTGGATGCCGCCAAGGAGCGCAATAAGTGGCTGTGGGTGGCGATGCAGTTGGCGTTTTGGGGTGGTGTGCGACAGGAAGAAATGTCGCGGCTGCGGTTTCGTCACTTCGATACTACGACTTGGTGTATCCGCTGGACGAGCGACATCACAAAGAATGGAAAGGAAGATGTGACCACACTTCCGATGTTTTTGAAAACCAAGTTCTTGGAGATCGGGTTTTTCGAGCAGCCAATTAATTATTATGTGTTCGGTGAGCATCTGTTACCTGGCACCGTGATGATTAATGAGCATACGCTCTATAAGCAGCACTTTAAAGTATTGAAGAAAATGTATAAGGAGAAGAAAGTTGAAGAGCGGAAAGGCTTGTCGTTCTCTTCTTGGCGGCGAACGGGGATGAAGTATATCGTAGATCGGTTGCCGCCGAGGAAAGCTCAGGAGCATTTTCGGCACGAGGATTGGGAAACCACGGAAAAGTATATGCCGAATCGCTCTTTCATACCTGAGGTAAGTCAGCTATCCTATCCATTCTAAAAGTTGCAAATCACCATAGTAATCCCTTGGCGTATTTGCAGTTATTGGTACGGCAACTTTTGAAGCGGTTGTGAAAAGCTTTGCGTCTTTTTTCGGCTGTACCTTTTGCAATTTTGCCTTGTCGTTCGAGTCGTTTGTACGTTGGAAAGTCATTGTAGCCCGTCGCGCCTACCGAAGCAACGAGTTTTCCATTTTTGTAGACGTCGATCTTTTTTCCTTTCCTTGTAGAAAGCTTGACGGTGACACCCATTTCTCTAGCACGGCGACGGGTGTAGTTGGATATGGTGTACTTTTTGCTCATTTTGCTGCAATATTGGCGGCGTCAAGGAATAATTTCTCAGCGGCTGCTTGTGTACGTTGGTCGAAAGCTTCGTTCAGTAGCTCTATGGTAGGGTAGTAGCTGCTGAAATTACAGAAGAACTCTTCTGCGACTACGCTGGTTTGTAGCACCATGCAGTTCGGTATACGGGTGTAGGTAATTAGTCCCTCTTTGGTTTGGAACTGCTTAATATTCAGTATGGATATCATAGCTTTCTTTTTGACGATGCGGACCTAATCGTTTTTTTTGACGATGCAAGATCAATCATCGTCATTTGCGATCATCCTCTAGTAGTAGAGGAGCAGGGAACAATTGTCCCCTGCTATTGGGAAAGATGCGGAATTAATCTTCGGTTTCGTCCTCGGCTTCAATAGCTGCTCGTAGATTGCCGAAACTCTGTATGTATTGTTTGGCTTCGAGTATTTCTTCGCGTTGGGCGGCAATGAGTTGTTTGGTTTCTGCTATTTGCTCCTCTAGGTTTAACAGAGCTTCTTGTAATGACAAGTACTGTTTGCCTAACTCTTGCAATTTACCTGTTGCCTTTGCTACCACTTTACGGTAGGCTTTTTCTGTCTTGTCCAATTTGCCCTTATCAACCTCAACAATATTACCTGAACCTAATAATTCTAGTACTTTTTTCATCTTTTCGATTTTTGATTACCAATAGTAGTAGTTGTTTGGGTGATTATTTTTTGCAGTGTTTCGAGGATGAATACTCTGGGAAAGGTCATAGAGATACTGAATAAGTGTTCGTTGAGGAATTGGTAATATAGCGTTCCACTGGTGTCATCGCCCATGAGAAATAGTTGGTGCATGAACCCCAACTGGTCGAAAAAAAGGATTTGCCGCCCATTGTGCGTGGACGGGCTGCTTTTGTCGGTGAAAAAGCCTTCTTGTTCTAAGTAGTTGTAGAATCCTTGTATCATATATCCTCAATCCACATGCCGCATAGGTACGTTATGCCGCGATCTTTGATTAGCCATTTGTGCGATTTTCCAATCCTGTCTCCTACGCTTTCTTCCACCACTATTGTCTGACTGCTTAGTAGTACAATATTATCGTTCTCAATGAACGCCTTGACGCCTTCCCCGACTAGCGGCTCACCTCTCGTCAGTAGAAAATCATCCTTTTCCACGCCACTTGGTTTCAATATCTTTTCGACATAGGCCTCATTGACGTATAGCACGACGCTTTGATCGTTTTTAAGCCAAAAGGGATATGGAATATCAATGATGTCGCCATTGAGTACCATTAGCTGAGCTTTCAGCTTGCTGTAGTCACGTTCTTTTTTAGCTAGCTCATCAATAGTCTCTTTATGATGGCTTATTTCTGCACGATACAAGGCTGCGAAACTATCATCGCGGGCCTGATTGCGCTCGAAAAAGCCCAGCGGATCAAGTCCTGTGAACAACCACATGGCTATCAACGTAATGATCGCCCAGCTGGGTAGCTTCTTAATGAGGCTATCAAGATTCTGAATAATGTGCTTCAACCTGCCTAATTATTTTTTCTGTTCATAGGAATAGTAAGTATTCTGGGCTGGTTCACCCAGAATACCTCAATCAATGCTAAGACTTCTTGACCGCCACCGTTTTCAACTTCTCTGTTGTGGGTAATTGCTTTCTTACGGGCGTGGGTAGTGGTCGTTTTTTCGTATAGAATGACCACTTCGCAGCTAATTCAAAGTCTCCAATCACTTCTTTGATGGTTTCTTGGATCAGCTCTTCCCTCACATCATCTCCTAGATCAGGGAATCGAGCATCTACAAAATCGTAGACTTCTTGTTTGTCCGCTGGAGTCCACTTTTGGAAGTCTTTCCAGATACTTTGGTAACCCTGAAATGCGGCGGGTAAGGCAATGGCTGGCGTAATGAAGTTTCCACCATCGGTTACGATGTTGAAATTGCCATCTGCCATACTTAGACGATAAGCATCAATGACCTTGAACCCGAAGTCTAAGATTTCGATGAACTCCTTGGTGTTTTTTCCTACTACTTGCATAAGTCCTATTTTTGGCCTCAGATCACCTCACCGCCTGTGACTAAGCGGTTGAAGGTTGATCCTGAAACGGATTGATTAGATGTAGTAGAGCGTTGATGTGCAGATAGGTAATCAGAACGAAATTGTAGAAAGTTGCTACTGAGGTCATCTCTGGTTGGCTTGGATGGGGGCGTGTCTTCTCTGGAAATGGTGTCTGGGCGCGATGATCCACTATCGTCATTACTACTGCCACTCGAGCGCAGCAATAGATATGCAATTAATCCCAAACCAATCATTTTCTTAGTACTCATAAGTCTTGTATTAGCACACGCCTGGAATACCGAAACCGCCGCCGCCTGGCGTACAGTTTTGTAGTACCGCCTGCTCGAAATTTTCTTTGTCTTGCTGCGACCACTGCGAAAACGGGCCGCCTGGCTTGAATAGTTCCGCAATACTTCCTGCAATATTAATCAGTCCCGTTGCCCATATCTGCCACGCTTGGCTTTCCACGGGTGGCTGTGGGTTGGAGTACAGATACTGCCGCGCTCGCGTTGCCGCTTCTAGTTCTTTTTGTTGTTTCCATAGGAAATAGCCGCCGACGGCTAGTCCAATGATTAATATTTTTTTGTCTTTCATACTACTTATTTGCGATGACCAGTAGGGCTACTAGCCCCCACAAAATCCAGTTACTGTTTTTCTGAGTCGTTGGCGTTAGTGCTGGCGGATTGGGTGGTAATACGTCAGGTGTTGGGGGGCTTAATGGTGGTGCATCTATACCCCATAGATTGAGGTATCGGTTTACGATTATTTTGGTGTCCCACACGATGTTGGTATGCGATAGTGGTTCGTCCGTCGCCTCATCGTAGAAAATGAGCAGTGGCATATACTTAGGCGCATTGATCTGCTGTAGTACTTCATCGGCTGGAAACGAAAACGCTACTCGATATGTCCCCATCCCCGATACGTCTCCTACTTCAAGTGCCTGTCTTCTCGCACTCTCTACTTTTTGTTTGAGTTCGTTGTATTCCGCCGTAGCAGGATTGATGTAGAGTACGGTTTTAATTTTCCTTAGCATCTCAGTCTTTGTTTTGTGTTACGAAATAAACCCCAGCCGCTATCCATAGCCATTTCGTGAGTGGATTGGAAAAATCGAATATTCCTAAGCCAAAGCCTGTTGTTTCGCCTTCCCCATTGAATAAGGTGTTGCTTTGTCCATTACCACCGTTATTGTTGCTAGTATTCAAGCGCTCTGAATTGAGCAAGCTCATATACATTGCTTTCACAGCCTCGTAGGTACTCGCACCAACAATTCGTCGAACACTGCGATGGTTTTGGTTTTCCTCTTCTCTCAGAAAAACTATGGTAGGATAGCGATTGATTTTCAAGGTTCTAGCTTCTGGTGGCGCACCATTCGCCCCCCTCACGAAGACATAGACGCTACCTGCCCGTTCGTGTTGCGTCGAAAACCAGACGTTTTGAGCTATTTCATTAGCTGCTTGGTTGTTCTCGTCGATGAATACGTACATGTGTATATTCCCTACCATCCTACTGTATTTCTATAGTCAACGGCGAAAGCCGCAACATCAAAGTTATGTCCGGGACAAGAAGTATTCTTACAATCTCTATGCCCTACAATATTGAGCTTTCGCCCCACATCATTCTCTATGGTTCTAATGAGTGTTTTCAAGCTTCTGAGTTGAGCCAGGGTTGGATTGGTTTCGTTGAAGTTGCCAGTTAAGCAGATGCCTATTCCGATAGTATTGCAATTGGTGGCGTGGTAGCTAATCGTAGTGATCTCATTGGTCTGAAATACTTTTCCTTCTGGCTGTATCACGAAATGATAGCCAATGCCAGGCCACCCGTTGTCCTCCACGTGCTGTCGAGCGTATCGCTCAGGTGATCCTGTAGAACCGCCGCTGTGGTGTAGCACGACTTGTGTAATCGTATTCTTAGATCGAGTACGATAGCGCAAGCTAGGATGACGTTGTAATGTATTGACTACATTCATAATGTGTAATTGAGTACTGCTAGATCGTCCGAACAGCAGAAAGGGCAATACCAAGAAGGCAATTAGTACATACTGTTCTTTCTGCTTCATACCACCATTTTCGATTGATAGGTCGTCTGGGCTAATGCTTTCCCCCAACGCACAGACAAGGGTAGCCCAGGCTCTATTTCTTTCAGATTAGAGGGGCGTAGATACATCCCGTTCACGCTTGATGGCTTTTCAAGCAATTTACAAGCGAAATAACCGATAGCTATTCCTATGATTAGGTTGTTGCTCATGCGCTTTAATTTTCTACTATTCTAAGTGATGCAAAGACGTTAAATACATTACCGCCAGAAATATTGCTGACTCTTATATAGATAGGTAGTACGTTATTGACACTGATGGACTCGGCACTCCCAAAAGCTGTGTTTCCTACTTCTGACCGCTCTGTGAATATTACACTACCTCCTGAAATCAATTCTATATCACAGACGGCATTAAAATCTTTTTCGATAAAAAACCTTACTCCATTGATTCGATAAGCCGTTGGGCCAGTACCTTTGTTCGGTACGATTGCAGGAAATACAGATGATGTCCCATCGGATATTGCATTGGTGTTCTCGTACTTGTATTGAAGCTGTACCGCCATGTATTCGCCATCGTTATAGTAAGCCAGCCCATCTGAACCAGCAACTATATCGTTATTTGCATCGTCGGATTGCACTTGGTCAAGCAGCATTCCTCCGTCATTTCCGATATTCAATAGCTGTCCTGCTTCACGCGAATAGATGACGTCTGATTCTACATTGCCGCTTTCTGTCACGCTCAACTCACCTGAAGTAGCGTCGAAAGTGACATCACTGACATCGGTTTCCGTCTGCAAGTATCTGCCATCTAGATTGATAGTTGCGCCTGCTGCACCCGTTCCAGTCAGATTAAGGTTTCCGTTACTAGTGTTGAATGTTCCGTCATTAACGAAGTTGTTCCCATCGCCCATACCGCCGACCGTAGCGTAGAGTCTGCCATCGGTACCAATCGTAACCCCATTATTCGCATCATCAGAGATGAGTCCAGACAGGGAGGTTAGCCCTAAGACACCAGATGAGTTGTAGACACCTATGCGCTGTCCTGCTTGTATCTCTGGCTCGAAGTAGATAGAGCTAGAGCCGTAGGCGGAAAGTACCAGGCGTCCCACGCTATTCAATCGAAGCCGCTCCGTCTGCTGAATACCATTGTGAACGGCAAGTCCTAGCCCAATGTCTTGCGAAAACGAACTTTCACTTACGGCATAGATACCTGCATCCGCCACCCCGTCACCAATGCCAATACCGATGCGTCCGCCTTGGTTGTCTGCGGATGGATTAGCCGCAATGGTGATGATATTCTCGCTAGTACTAGCCGTCCAAGAGGGAAAAGTACTACTCAGGGATAGCGTAGCATTTCCACCGAAACCGTTGTTGCCGATATGCACACGATCTGCACTAATCGGATTCAGTGCCGTGCCGTTTTCTTCCCAGAGTAAGTCGACATCATTATTATTGTCCAATGCGCTAAGATCGACGCTGTTACCGACATCCCCTGAAATGGATAAGATATTCGTTGTCCCGTTGAATGACAATCGTTGATCGTCCACGGCATTCAGTACCGCTACGCCACCAGCATTACCGAAAGAAAAGTTATTGCCTTCCTGTAGCGTGATATTGGTCATTAGTCCACCTGCTTCATTCTGCAAGCTGTAGGTGTATTGCCCCGCCGAAAGATTAGTTGCTTTCCCAGCTAGGAAACGATCACCGTCTGCTATATCCGTGGGTACATTCGTAATCTGCGTCCAATCAATGGACAAGGATGGTTCATTCACACTCAGCGGACTGCCACCCGTACCATCTCCCGTAATAGAATTATCGGTGGCTGCCACCTGAGTCCCCCAATTATCAGCTTGTCCGTTATTTGTGCCTGCGACATTAAGCAGCGTAGAAGACACCGTCACGCCAGCCGCCGTTACATCTAGCCTTCGAGTGGTTGCATCTACATCCACGAAATTGAAACTCATATTCGCGACTGGCGATGCAAATTGAGCATTTCCTTGCACATCATTAGCCGTCATTACCATATCTGATGCAATGGGCGTTTTCGTGAAAAAGCGCATACCCGTGAAGGAATTAGCATCTAGCTCGAAAAAGGGGGTGTCTGTACCATTACTGCCGCTGATCCGAGTCCTGCCGCCGAAAAGTCCTAATGATGATTCACTGCCATCGTTGGTGATCTTGATTTCGCCGTTCACTTGCCCCAGTATCGCGCTGGACAATATATCGAATCGATCACCTTCACTATTGGATAGTGATAATGAGAATTGATTGGACGAAAAACGAAGCTCTCGGTTGATGTCTCCAGTATCGTCGAAGAGCCGATAGGTGTTATCTCTTAATCGTCCGTTCAAGTCATTATTCAATCCATAGTCTGAGATAGCCCAATCTAGGTTATTGTTGCCGCTAGAATAGACGCCATTCAGGGTATTGTTCGGTTCTTGCAGTATAGTTGTGGTCTCATCCTCTGAGACCGTCCATGCCCATCCACCTTTACCAGCGTATAGCGGTGCATTTCGATCTATTAAGGAGTTCGTTACTCTTGATTCCGTCCCTTGCAGATCACCTACATTGATATTGAATGTATTAGTTGTTTCCGCACCATCATCATCCGTAGTCACGGCTCGTATGCTGTGTGGCCCAGAGGATAGCCCCGTCACGAAGAACTGATAGGGCGCACTTACATCCGTACCAAACAGTTGATTATCAACGAATAGGTCAACCTTCTGTATCGTGCCGTCGACATCGCTTGGATTGACGGTGATGTTGATGTTAGACCCCAGCGGAAATACTTGTCCATTGCCGACACCATTGACGGTTTGGGTCGGCGGCTGATTGGAAACTACCGTGATCGTATGTATATCCGATCCCGTATTGTTGAGCGCATCGGTGTACCTGGCTTCTATGGTGTAAGTACCCGCCGACATATTGGACAGATCCTGAGGCGCGAAAAAAGTAGTGCTATAAGCAGTAGGATTACTACCCGTTGTGAAAGAACCATTAGACACCGCATTCACGAATAGTTCTACGCTTGCTACACCGTCATCATCCTGTGCCACTACCGCCACGTCGATTGACACGCCTGAGTCATAACTTGCCCCATCGGGTGGTGTACTAATTCGTATTTCGTTCGATAGACCATCCGCAGTGGCATCTACGGACTGGATTGTAGTTGGCGTATCGTAGTAGATTCTTCGCTGTTGAGCATCCGATTGTGTCGTAGAAACGGGTTCGTAATAGGTTCTAGTGATCCCTGTGATGATTGGGACGGTCTTAGCAGTGTATTGCGCACAAGTCGCATTATTGGGGTAGGTATGGTCTGTACAGTCCGAGCTTCTTTCTCCTGTTCCATATGTGCCGTAATAACCTGTATTGTCATTCGGAAACAATGCGGACGAAGGTGGTATGACTCGACTCGCGTCATCAAGAAAATAAGAAAAATTACTAACCGATGCGCCGTTCGCCAGCTCTTGGTCGTAGATTGTTATAAGATTACCCTGGCTACTCGCTAGAAAGTCATAGCTCTGCACTACGCCAGCTCTACCACGCTCTTCACCGAAGTTACCCGTAATCGTTCGAGGTGTCATCAAGTTGGAGGCGGCATATTGCGCACCATTGACATTACTATTGAGGTGCTTGTAGCCGAATAGTTCAGCATTATTACCACCGTGTACTCGCTTGTAGGCTCTTTCTTCGGTATAGCCTTTCGTGTACAAGCGTCCGTATTCGGTGTATCGTCCCGAAGATGCGCCCATGACGCCACGCCGTGTACAGTTGACGCCCTCGAAATTATATACGATTGCACCTGGTCCCGTTTCGTAGGTACTGATTGCTCTATTATTCTGGTTGGTAGCCTGAACCACGGTCATTATATCTAGTCCTTTCCCATTTCCTGTTTCTATCTGTAAGTCGTCTTGTCGTACACGACTAGAAAAATGTATGGTGTAATTCGGGGCTGTAATCGTTGTATTTTCTAGGTTGTCCCCGTTCCCATAATTACAGATACGGTAATTCGCCTTATAATCCGACATTGCGAGGTTGAAGCTTGGATCATTCTGATCGGCTTTGAAGTTGAAATCGTTCGTCACGGCTGGGCTTTCACCTGCATCAGGAGCAAGCGTAGTAGATCGGTAGAGATAGAGGTATCGAGTATCGGCATCGGAGGGAATGACAACTTCCAATTTCGCTAGCAGAACATCTACGCCAGCGGGCAATGTACCATCTCCTTCCTGATCGCTTAGTCGGTCGAAATAGAAATTGATCTCATCATTGAAGTCGAACAGCGGGTCACTATCTTCGCCTACGTGTGTCAATGGGTCGCAATAGGTTTCAATAATCCACTGGCTAGCTAGTTCGGGCGTAGTCTGTCCATCGCAGACTGTAGAGGAATTGGGAGAAAGATAGCCATTGTACGGCTTATTGATTGGGATGCTATCTCGCTCGTCTATCTGCACGGGAATCTGCTGCCAACCATTATTATAGGTAAATCCCACAATATCGCCGACATTCTCACCTCGCAGTTCTGTCAGTCCTTTCGCAATGACTAATTCACCTGCATTAGTGATAGTCGTTGTTCCTGACACTTGTCCTTCCGTAATCGTGATCGTAATTTCATCCTGTTCGCCCGTTGCTGCACCTTGTCTCTTGGCCTGCACCCTGATCGTATGCGTACCAACCGACAATCCTTGTAGTCCTTGCCACTCGGACGGCAGAAAAGTATAAGTATCTGTTGTGGTCGTCGTTCCATCTACTTCTACCTTGTTGTCGCCGTTGGTGTTGCTCTGTGTACTACCATCTACGAACAGCTTCACATTGTCAATGCCTGATGCTATCGTCACATCCGCAACGACCGTGATCGCAGTACCGACCGTGAAGCTATCCCCATCATTGGGCGAAGTAATTACAACTTCGTCCTGAGCGAATAATCCTACCGTACAGAACAGCAATAAAAAAACGTATAATAACTTCATATTTTCTGATTGACGAAATTCCCGAGAGTATCTATGCTGATTTTCCAGACTTGGTTCATAGCGTCTTTCATAATCAGTGAACTACCTTCTCCTTCGATTTCCATCAGCTTGGTCTCGCCTACACTGATCTGTAAGGTGTCAGGTTCGTAGTAGGCAATAGCTTTCGGTACATCTATTTTTCCATATCCATTTTCTAGGGTCCTGATGCCGTTTTCACTAGCGGTCTCTTGGCAAGCAACCAAGGCAGCAATATTGGTGGTATCTATACCTTCCATCACTTTCAAGAACTTCGCGGCAATGACGGCATTGGCGATGCTGCTACTATTGGAAGCGTATGGTGCAGGTGGCGTGTCCCAAAACATTAACTGCGATCCGTACATCGTCTGATTTTGGGATACGCCAGCTCCCACAATGATTACATTGTCGCTACTGGCATTCGTTCCTAACTCAAAATTATTCGAGCCGTAGGGCATGAACAGTGCTTTCCCATCCGCCCATAGATCATTTCCGAAGTTAACATAGGACGGATAGCTGCTCGTCCCTCGAAACACGACTTGTACCTCAGGATACTTTTGGATGGTGTCATCTATACTGAATATATCCGTCGTGGTCTGTAGGGTACAGCCCGTGCAGCCATATTCTTGCTCGAATACATCTGCCTCATTCTGTATTTTCATAGTGTTGCCTGGCTGACCCCATACGACACACTTATAAGGTTGCGCATCCAACAATGACACAACAATCAGCATCAGTAGTAGTATGTGTATTAAGTACTTCATAAGTCTGGATAATATCTAAGTTCTAGCATCCTCAATGAGGGCAAGGAAAAACTAATGTTAACGTCTAAGGTTCTAGCATTCAGCCGACTGAAACAGTCCGATGACACCGTTCCGTCTATCGTGCCATCATCGGCGTAAGTGGTTTCATTGCATGGGGGTAATCTTACTCCCGTTCGGTTATTCTGGGATCGATCTAAGACGAATACTTCAATGAAGTCAATATTAGTCGGTAGATCAGAATTAACAGGTGGTAGCGTGAAGTTGGAAGTAGCCGTCCAATCGGTGTAGAGTACGACTTCGTAATCTAGTGCGGTCTGTCCACCTTCGTCTATCTCCCAGTTTCCGCCGCCTAGATCAGTGATCGTGATTGATGCACCAGTGGCAGGGACTATATTGAGGTAAGGCGATTCATTCGTATTGTCCTTGTCCCAAGTGGACGTACTAGCATCATCGACGAAGCCTGTCAGTTGAACGGTGTTGCCATCACTTAATGAAAACTCATTAGTTGTGTCATTCCAACTACCTGTCTGTAGTTCATTCAACGAAGAATTATCTTCATCGGCAACATTCACCACTACGCCAGAGCCACCATCAATATTCACGGACACTAATGTTCCGTCTTGCACCCCTAATGATAGATTCTGATTGTCGTCATCGTTACTATCTACATACGATACGCTCGCGAAGTTGCTATCGTTCGTGAGTTCAGAAACCAGCGTAGGAATAGCTGAGCGCACATCAGCAATAGAATCATTCAGCGCAGCTAGCGCAATCGTGTCCAATTCCATCTGTAAGAATCCCGAATCTAGTACAATCTGTACCACCTCAGCATCGCTTAGGGTCGTATCGGCTAAGTATTTCAGTAGGCTGATCGGTGTTGCAGTCGCATTATTCGTGATCGTCAACACATCACCATCCAATGCTAAGTCTTGTATTTCGTTCTCGGGGTCTGCGTCGTCATCATTCACACTGAATGATGAATGAATCTGTTGGTGTCCGTTCGCCTGAGTGGAAGAAATGGTCTTAACTTCCCCTCCAACTACCTCAATATTCGTGATATTATAGAGTGATAGCGTATCTAGCTGTACATAGCCAATTCCACCGTTGGGCTGTCTGCTCAGTACACCATTCCCAGCAGGTATATTTCTAGCGATCAGCGAGTTGGCCACTTGCTGTGCATCCATTGTTAGGAACGCAAGAAAAAACGCTATGTACACGACTATTTTCATTCGTAGTAATCGATTCTTACCTTATCGCCTGCGACTGGTTCTCTACTTGCTACCCAATTAATCACGAGATCATTTCCGCTGGTTGTCACGGTGTAGTCTTCCGTCGCCCCCTCGAAATTCGTCTGCCCTTGCACACTCACCTCAAATATCTCCGAGGCATTGGTTACGGTGATGGGGTTGGTTTCTTGCCCCGCTTGGATGGTTGTGATTTGGAATTGGAGTTGTTTGGCGGTGTTGGCGCTGCCTACTCTAGTTATGCCATTTTGGGCTATTGAAGTAAGCGTACACACGAAAACAAAAGCAAAAGCAAGCCATATTTTTTTCATCAATCGTTAGGATTTTGTAATACCTTATAGTTGTAATGCTGAACTTTGGGATGATTATCTAGCTCATCCCGCAAAACATTGAATGCTGTTAATTCAGAAGCGTTCATTCCTGTCGTAGTAAAGTTAGTGAAGGCAGGAATATACATTTCAGGAGAATCTTCTACGTCATAAAAATTTCCAAATTCATCTAATGCGTATGTTCCATCGAAAACCCATAGTTTTTCATCATGTGGGTTATTGAAAATTGTTCGCGGGTCGAAGTACTGTACAATTATCTGACGTACTTCACCCGTAGCGTAGTTGACTATTTCATCGGCGAAAGACTTGCTTTGTCCTTTGTTGTCATCCCTCCCAGTTCTTGCAAGCTCATTGACAGTTGAGTAAATATCTTCTGCTTGAATCAATCTATCATTAGTATTACCTTTCTGCACTGTAGTGTTTGCCCCGTCGTATAACACCCACAACGGCACATTTCCACCATTGTAAGAAGGATAATGTTTTTGCGAATCCCAAATGTTGTTACCATCTGTAAACTGGAATTCTGGATTAGAATTCTCATTATTTCTTCTCCACGTACCGTTGTCTGCTGTAATGATGACAACCGTATTGGATAAGTAGTTATTATCTTCCATGAAGCCAATGAATCTACTGAGGTAATCATCTACATACTCTAAATACTTTCCATGCTGCTCTAGGGGCGTTCTTGTAGCATTTGTTTGATATGCTGGAAAATCAGGTTCATTGGGTAAAGGTCTGTACTCAGTATGAGGCAACCAAGTAGAAGCATAAATGAGAAAAGGCTTAGAGTCTTGCTGCCAATCCGTTACTCTTTTCATCAAGGTATCTAGCATAACATCATCTCCGTATCCAACACCACTGAATTTTGGTTGTGTATATTCTATCACATCTTTTTTCTCATCGAAAAATATAAACTCATCGTAAGTACCTATCGTGTTAGTAACATAAAATGAGAACATATCGTCGAAACCTGCTCTAATTGGATTAAGCGTATCAGAAACTGGATGTTTTGGGTCTGTATCACTTCCTCGAAGAGGATATTCCATGTCATCTTGTCTTCCGCTCATGTGCCACTTACCCATTTGAGATGTATTGTATCCTGAAAATTTTAGGTCGTGGGCAAAAGTTCTTTGGGAATGATGCATCCACGCGAAACACTCCATATTGTTGTACTGATATTTCCCTGTAAGCCAAGCTATTCTAGTCGGTGTGCAAATTGGGGTAACGTGGAAATTAGTATAATACTCGCCCTTTTGAAGCAAGGAATCTTGCATATAGGGAATACTATAAGAGGCTTGTGTAGGTGAAGATGTCCCATACTGATTGGATTCTATAGATTCTCTGCCCATATCATCGAAATTCAAGAAAATGATATTGGGTCTATCTTGCGAGAACAGAACAACGGGGAGTAGGAGTAATAGCTTAATGATATATCTCATCATTGTCTTCTTGTTTTTAAGATGCCAGCAGGTAATGAATAAGTATTGGTTGTGCTTAATTCATACAACTCTCCAATATCTACACCAGCCGAAGCTGCTGCTGTATCATCATCGTATATTCCTAGTTGAGGCATAGCCGTACCAGTATCACCAGTACGAAAATGTACTACCTTATTAGCATCAGTTCCACCACCGTTGAATCCATCAGTGGTGATGATAAACTCGCTATCAGATTGAAGATTTCTAGGATCAAGCTCTACAGCAAGTATATTCACGGTTTGGGAAGGTGTTCCATTTTGGTCTATTTGTAGAAACCCAAACTGCCCTCTTGCTCCTTTCGCAATGAATGCTGAATTGTAGAAATCTGCATCATTAGCAGTACCCTGTACAGATATATTATTACCTATCCCTGGCAAATTGAAAAACCTAGTCCTTCCTGCATTATTATTCTGTATGAACACATCCGAGTTAACTGTGCCAGAGAACTGATTGACTTGAAAGCTAACCTGTCCAGTTGTGGGAGAATCAAAATCATTAATCATCAAGTCTCCAGTAACATCTATTGCTGCTTCTGTAGAAGGATTCTGGCTTACACCTAATGATTGATCTATCAAATCTGCTCTAGTATAGTCTGTATCCAAGGATGCTGTACCGTCACTATCATCAACGAATGCACCCTCACCACCTGCCAACACACCAGTAGCAGTCAACAGAATATTATTATTAACATCGGGTTCAGCATTAAGTCCATCGCCGAAAACAAGTACACTTTTATCGTTAGGGTCTCCATTATCATTAACTTCTATGACCCTATTACTTGAATGATCTTGAAGTCTTATATAATCATAACCTAAGTTACCATTTTCTAGCAATGAAAATTTGTATTGGATCGTATCACTGCCAATTGTATAGAATCCTCCTACATTTGCGGTTGCTCCACCTGCTCCTGAACTGTTCATAACAATATTCCCCTCTGCATCTGGATTTGCAGATAGTCCACTGCCCAGCACAATAGCTGATCTACTTGATGTGGATGTGCCTTGCAATAGTGGCTCTGTTTGGGACACTGTGTTGTCATAATCATACAAGTAGATGGTATCGCCAGCACCTTTTTCAAGAGAAAGTTTGTATTGCAAATCTACGTCTGTTAGCCCAGCACCTTCATCGTAAGTATATGAACCATTCAGGTTGTTGGTAAGACTTCCTACTGATTGTATACCGTTGTTACTTGGACTTCCCCCAGCGTATCCCTTAATATCTATACACATCCTATTATCCGCCTGCACCTCAAATAGATTGACTTCTATCGTATCAATACTGTTCAACTCAACCCCGTTCTGGGTGAAATAATAAAAATCTTCACCTGTCCCACTGTAACTAAACTGCGTCTGCTCGTAGCAACCACAATGTGCAGTTCTATATTCTCCACTACCTAAATCTTCTACTACAACTTGATCTGGAACATTAGTACCGTTCCACGCAGTCAGTGTCGCTCCGCCACTATTACCAAGTGTTACGGGATCACCTACACTTAATCCTGTTCCTGTGACTGTTGTGGCGCATGTCCCACCACCAGCGACCTGCCGATTCAGCAAGCTATCAACCTCTACCCGATACCGCCGCTCCATAATACTCCTAGATTTTCCTGTGATACCGAAAGTCTCTAGCGGAAAATCGAAATTCTTGGTGGGATTATAGATCGTTCCGTAACCAGTAGCAGGTGCTTGATCGCCATTTCCAGATAGATAATCTACGCCGATTTGGATGGGCGAGCTACCAGCAGTACTACGAATGATGTAGATATTCCCTACCGCATCCTCGAAACGAGTGGAATCAATGATAATATCAGAGATTGTGTACCCCAGTGCATCGGCATCCTCAAAGAACCCGTTCATGCCATACGTTCCTGCGCCTGGCGGAGTTACTGAGACTCGATTGTCATATTCCGCAGCAAGAATATCGAAGCTTTGAGCTTGCGTGAATCCGAAAACAAATAAGAAAACAGAGAGTATATAGTACTTCATTATTCTACCAATTTAGGACGATTGCTTTTCTGGATTTTCCATTGAAATCCGAAAAGTCATAAGTAATCGTAAGCGTTCCACCACTCCATGCGATAGCAGGTTCATCGAATTGTGCCTCAATGAATGAACTCGCATCATTACCGCCCAGTGTAGTACTACCGAAATCGTACACCTTCACCTGCGGAATCCAGAGATCGTGTCCACTAACTGGGTCAACACTTGCATCCCAAGTATTCGTGCTACCACTGGCATCTACTACTGAAAGCTCATAAGAACCACCTTCTGTAATGATCGTAGCAGATTGAATACTCTGCGAGTTGTCTACATTGAGTGTTCCTGTGTTAGCCCCGCTACTATAGCTTACTTCACCATTAATTCCAGTCGCGAAAGCATTACCAAGGCTAAGATTCTGGTAGGAGCTTCCCCCACCACTCCCGACTTGATCGTTCACCCAACTATAATTACCACTACCATCCGTAGAAAGAATCTGCCCGTTACTACCACCGTTCGGCAATTCAATCTCATTAGTAGCAGAATTATCATTGTCCGCTACGTTCAGCGTAAGATTGGGCAATCCGTTAGATCGCGTGACGGTTCTGGTGCTGCCTGAGCCGCTGAAACCAGTCACGACACCATCATTCGCTCCACCAGCACCAACATTGAACCACTCATCATCTTCCCGATCCCAGACATACAGTATATTATCGGCACTGTTAGTCTGAAATATTCTGTTGTCGGTAGGTTCGCCCGAGGGTGTTGCGTTGGGAGCAATCAAGTCACTATTGAAGGTTGCGACATCTAAGGTGACACCGTTCTGAATCAAGCTACTCACACCAATCTGATTATATCTAGCGGTGAACACATTGTCGCTCTCGAAATAGTCATCTAGCGTAGTCAGGCTGATGCGTTCCTCGACACCGCCCGCTTGCGAGTAGAACTCTTCGTCACCTTCGGGCGTGGTCTCTTCCGTGAATGTGCGTGGACGCACACCATTGTCCGTGATGCTATTCCCGAAAACAATCTGATCGTAGGCATTGGGTTGTAGCTGATCCTGAAACCCCTCAGGGAACAGCTCAGGCGAATTATCTTTTTCTTGGGTGAAATAGTTGCAACTCACTACGACCATAGCCAGCAGCAAGCCCACACATATGTATTTGAGTAGATTATTCATGCTCATTTTTTTACTCGCACACTTCTCGCTGAAAGTAATTCGAGTTATCATCTAATATCCACGCTTGTCCAGATTCGGTTAACCAAGGGCAAACTAGCGTGTCTGGAGTAGCAGTATTACCGCCGATGCTTGATACACAATCAATGACTGTACCTTGCACGGTATATTGTTGGTCGAAATCTTGTGTCCAGTCTTGTGTTGCAGATCGTCTTACCCCTGCGTGCCAGTAGAGACAAGCCACGCGATTGAATTTTACGATATTATCAGTACTGATACTATCGCAACGAACCGTGTTGAAATAGGTAATACGGGGTGTCCCTACATTACCCGTCTGAGATGAAGCCAGTACCCACAACGCCATCACGAACAAGAACAATATCCAGCTCCGTATATCATCTTTTCTTAGTCTCATCATCCAAGATTTACGCCTGCATCATCCGAGTAGGCAATCATAATCCAATAAGGTTCGCCGTTCGCTACTATGCTGATCTGCGGCAATCGGTATTCTTCATTCCTTGCCGCATCGAATCGACTTTCTAGGTGATAGTGTCCGCTCTCTGGACTCACCGTTTCGTTGTTCACCGTGATAGGCCCTTTCACGGGCTTAATGCTCACGAAGAGTGCGCCAGGTGGATAGACTCTATCCTCGTCCGTCTCTTTTCGTTTCGCGTTCAGCGTACCCGAAGTCGGCGGATTCGCCTCTACGATTACATCACCCGCAATGGTCGTGCTACTCTTGGAACTTGCCGATATGAAACTCATCTATCTGTAATTAGTCTGGTCTACGTAATGGGCCAATTCGGGATGATTCACTACCAGCTCAATGATCTCTAGTCTGTTGTTGCCGTTGCTATTGCTGATGTCGTCGGGGAAAGTGACGACAATCTCTTCTTTCAAGATACTCACGACATTGGACGTAGCACCAAGGCTGAGCGTGTCCCCTGGCGTCATTGTCCAGAGGTTATTGAGTCTCACGTCCGTTCTTCCTGCATTTTTCAGGATCAGCGAATTGGAGCGGATGGAAAGCGTACAGTTCTGGTACTTCACCTCTTGGTGCATCGTCAACTGAAAAACAGGAATCCCTTCTATCCGCAGTGTATCTCTAAGCGTGTTGCGCATGTGCTACTTTCTGTTTTTGTTGTTCAAGAAATTGCAATGCTACCTGAGGATTGCGCTCTACGAAAGTTGCTAATGCGTCTAGCACCTCGTAGATATTTTGCTCAGGCAATGCTATTTGGATTCGTTGCACGCTGTTGGCAATGCGCTCACCATCGTAATACTGCTCTTGTTCCTGTGCTGCTAGCTGCTGATCAGGCATCGTCGGTGCTGCTGCTGCTTGAGGTGGATAGCCAGCAAGTCCTACTTGTGCAGGATTTGGGTTGCCACCACCGCCCATCAATCGAACGAGTCCTATTTCTAGTAGCCTGTCCAAGTTTTCATGTCCTGCAATTCTTTCTGCGATTCTCTCGAACCAAGGCGTCTGATACTCCAAGGCAGCCTCTAAGTCTTCTACTCGCTTACTCAGTTCCCATTTTTCGCGCTCTTTCGCGATCATTTCTTGTACCTGAGTCGCACTGATCCCTTGTACGGCTTGCATACCATTGATACCAGCGACTTGCGAATGTCCCCCCAACCGAAAGAATGTACGAACGCCCATAGAAGCACTCTGGGACGGAATCATAATGGTGAAGTTGCCACCACCTGCTAGCTTCAACATTTGTTTCAGGTTCTCGAAAGCGTCCTCAGCACTCGCGAACTCGACGGACTTCATGTATAGCTGGCTGTTGTTCAGCTTGCCATGAATGAAACCGCGGTACACGCTGTACTTGCCCGTTCCTGCTTGTAAGAACCATTGTTGTAGTCCATCATATGTGCTGATATGTCCGTACTCCATCTTTCTTAGTCTTCGTAAGTGAACAGTATCTGTACTGCGTAATCCACGCCGTCCGTCAATGCCGCTGCTACACCTGCGGGATCACCCGTCGTGATTTGGCTTTTCGTCGGGTTGAATCCTCGGATATATAACAGCTTCTGATCTCGGTCGAAACTACCGCCAGCGAAAAAACTAAGTGGCACTTTCTGTATCACGTTCACATTGTCGGTTTCTATCGTGACGAACATACGCTCTAGGGCTGCATTGGGGATCAAGGAGTAGCCGTTACAGCTCTTCGTGATTTCGTTCGTGTCATCGGCTTGTCGCTGCACGAATATGCCCGTGATCGTCTTCGTTCGCAGTAGGTTGTCATCAGGGAAATAGAAAGTCCCTCTATCCTGCTGAGTCGCTGGAATCAAGACTTCTATGCTCGTCATACGCTTGATGACACTGCTATCACCTAAGCTAGACTTGCTGGCTAGCTGTCGGGCTGCCATAGCGGATGCTGCTGTTGCCATAGAATTTGTATTGTTAGGTAATGAGGAGCGTGAATCATCACGCTCCTACCTCATTTCACCAGAATAGTATCAATATGAAAACTTACACTAGAATGCTGTCCAGCGTCCTACTTTCTGCGCTCCATTTTCCACCACGAATCCTTTCAGCAACAATACCACTACGTTACGAGTCGGTACAGCGGCATTGGCGTTGTTCACTTCACCTGCAATCAGGGTCTTATCACCTGCTCCTAGCTCTAATTCGATAGAGTTGTTCTCGTGACCATCGAAGATGATCGTCGGGTTCACTTCGTAGAAACCACGCTCGCCATGAGATGGGCCATACTGTGGCAATTCATCTTCTAGTTGCGCACCTGCTTGCTTCAATAGCTGCGACTCAGGACGATACAAGAAGTTGTTCGTGGAGAAATCGCGCATACGGACTACGGGATTAGTCGTTACGTCCAGCTTGCCATTGTAGACGGTCTGCAACGCCTCGAACTCTTTTGCAGATGCGCCATCATCACCAGAAAAATATTGCGTATCTGGATAAGTGAAGAGCGGATAGTTGCCGTGGTTGCCATCGCCCGTGGCAGATGTTCCGTTCTGCTTTGCAAGGCAAATGGCGATGTGCGTACAGAAAAATAAGTTATTGCGGTTCAACTTGATCTCTAATGCACGATCACTGCCTTGGTTCTCATAGAGATCGAATGAGTACTTGTTTGCATTTCGGGAAAGCAGCTTCTCAATACGCAAGTCCGCTGGCGTAATGATGAACTCTTGACCCGGACTACGCTGCTTCATAAAATTTAGCGCACGGCGATAGTTCGCGCGATCAATAGAGGAGGATATGATAGTTTGATTCATTTCTACACGAATTATTTTACTTGAAAATCTCTTATCGTGTAGGCTTTTGTATTGTAAGGAAAGAACGAATTATTGATCTGTTGTCAAGGCTGGACGAGCTTAGTCTACCATGATGTGCTGGTAGCCACTGCCAGCTACGGCGTGTACTCTAGTGCTGCCACCTGCCATACCACCAGTTAGGTACTGTGGCCCGTAGATGCCTGCTGGGATGATCGCGCTTCTAGCCTCGCCTTCTTTCGTCGTGAAATGACCTAACAATGTCAATGCGCCATCTATTGCCACGCCTGCTGCCACATCTGCGATGATTCCTTTCTGTCCCATCAGAACTACCCCTGCTGCTAACTTGACACCACCGCCCATTGCTGGGTTATCCGTCATAAAGGACATGCTATTCATCATCCTAGAGACGACTACGCCCCCTGCCATTGCCCCTACTTTCGTTGCAGTAGGTACAATATTTTTAGTTCTAAACTTCATACCGTTGACACGTTTACGTTTATTTCTGCAACTACACATAGTTTTACAGATTTTTTATTTTTGAAAATTAGATTTCTTCTATTTCGACTCGCTTGGCTACTAGCCTCGAGTATAGACACAAGTACCGACTACTCTAGCTTTCTTCCCGGATGCTCTCAATCGCTTTGCCTTTGCTTTTGCTGCTGTTTTGGTTTTGCTACAAGAGTTTCTGCGGTAAACCTTACCATTGAATTTCCGAGTTGCTTTTGAAGTACCAGCTACTCTTTTCTTTCTTCTAGTTGCCATAATAAATTATGAGTTAATTAAACAATGTTTGTGATTTCTACTCTAGCTTATTTCGTGCTAGTCCTATGATTTACACCGCTTCGGGTGTTTCTGTGCTTTTCATGTAGTCCCGTACCGTATGTACCGTGACTTTTTCGACCTCTAAAGCTGCTACTATATCCGCTACACTTAGTCCATGTTCCTCTAGTAGCTTTTCGGCTGCATCTGTGATTTGGATTTCGGTGGTTTCTTGCTGCTCTACTTGCTCCTCTACTGCTTTCACGCCAATAAATCTTCTACGTCTAGTACTTCTTTTCATTTTATATTCGATTTTAGTCGTCCATTAGTAAGTATAATGCTGCACCTCCGATAACGAAAGGCATGGTATTACCACTGAATAGACCGCCATTGTTTCCACTGCTTGGAGGAACGACCGTATCTGGTTGTCCATCTCCATCTGTATCTATCATCTCTGTATCTGGCGTTCCGTCTCCATCTGTATCTACGAAGAAATGTGATGGATCAGCGGCAAAATCTTGTGTACCGAAACCATTGGTTCTTAGCCTAGCCATAATTACAGTTCGCTTAGTTTCTTCCAACTGCGTAAAAACAACAGCAGCAGCACTGATGGCAGCTATAATCAGTTTCAAAATCAATCCAAGCGTTACAGGATCACCATTGATACTTGCCGTACCGCCATCCACTATTTGCTGTATAGATTCTTCTGGAGATATTGGAGACACACCGCCTGTAGCATTATTTCTAACAATCCCATTTCTCAACCACAAGCGTAAATTATCTTGCGCTAAGGATGTGATTTCATGTACTCCTAATATCCAACTACGGTGAAATCCAATTAAGCCAGCATCTCTTTGAGTCATTCGCTCCGCTTGTCCAACAGTGATGAAGTCGTAAACAGGATGATAACTACTTTCCTCCCAATGCCGATTGAGCATATTGCGCATTCCATTTTGCTCCCGACAAGCTTCATAAGCCGCTTGATCGCTGTAGATCGCTCGAAAGTCAGGATTGCCATTGCGATCATAGACCAATTGATTGCGCACAAAGTAAAGGCTATGGCAATTTTCTACGGGGATCACTCTTTCATCTCCGATACCGCCTGATATGTTGTTCCGCCCACTTAGTTCTGTGACGTAAGCGGCTGGCTTCGTTCTTCTTTTTGCTTTGCGAATGGTCTTTACCACCGCATTCAAGGATTTTGGGATGATGCCACTTGGATTACCGATGCCCGCAGCACCGTGGATACCTCGGTATAGGGCATTATCAATCAGTTGGATGCCTAGTCGATAGTCGGGCATTTCGGGATAATAAGCGGCTAGGATTTCCAACTGCTCTTTCAGCAGTGCGAGTTTCATTTCGCCCTCGGTCATTGCCGAATAGTTGATGAAGCTCTGGGCAGGTACTTCTTGTCCTCTATCCCAGCGTTCATCTTGCGGTATGCCGTGTATGTACGAAATCTTCGTCATGCTCTATTATTGTGCCTCAGTACTTGGTATGCTAGCCAAGCCCAAAAAATCCTTCCTACCCAGCCCCAGTTTTTTCCTCCGTTCTGCGTCATCGCGCCTATACTTTCGCTGTATACCTGCGTTCCTTGGGGATCGTAGTCCTCGACGTAAGTGAAGGAGACTTCTTGATCGAAAGTGTGGTGTACGGCATCCAATACAACGACTCGCCGACCGATGAAAGCCAACACATAGACGTGTCCAATTTCACGATCTCGTTCGTAGCTGGTGAAGCGGTAGCGGTATGGAATGCCTAAATTTTTCAAGCAACTTGCGATGAAGTTGCTCATACTTTTGCAATCGCCGTAGCCATCTTCCCATGTCTTGCCAGGGGACTTAATGACTTCGTGTCCTGCTCGATCTTTGACGTAGCGAATATTGGTGCGAACGAATCGCCATAGCCGCCGACAAGTATCGTAGTCGTTGAGTCCACGTAGATATGGCGCGAACTGCTCGGTGAACGTCCCGTTCAGCGGGTCTGCTTTCAGAATCACGCTGATGATGTCTTCGGTGTCGCCATTCTTATACACGATCTGCTGGTCACCTTTCGAAGACAAAATCAGTTCGTCTGCTAATTGTCGTAGCCTCATAAGATCGGGACGTAAGTATCAACAGGAATATTCACTTTCGCGGATCGGAATACGCCTTTCAGCTTGAATCCGCTGTAGCCGTTCGCAATCACATCAATGATGCTGCTCGCGACATTGACAATTTGGGCGTCTACACTGATGGATACCACGGTGGTATCCTTAGCTCTGATGGTGATGGGTTGATTGATCTGTAGTTGTGCGATTTGGGTATTGCCTTGAAAAAGGTAGCCTGAGAAACCATCCAAAGGCAGTGGTACGGGATTCTTCGAGATGACGGGTAGTACGAGTGTCCCCGTGAGGCGAGTAAGGCTGATGTTGTGCAAAGAAAACTTAGGACTACCGTAGCTGATCTTGTTCAGCACGTTGTTGGTGAGCTGCCGAATGATGAAGTATGCACCCAGTAGTGCCGCACCTACGTTAATGTAATCCTGTGTCTGTTTACTAATTGCCATTGATCCGATTCAAAAAACTACTCACCAACCAATCTGATGCGGTGAGTAGTCCAATTCGTTCTTACCTTCAACTACACAAGTAGCCTACTGTCCAACAATGATACGGCACTTATCTACTGGCTTCCAAACCTTTGTGAGTAGGCGTGACTTATGATGAGCTATGATGAATTGAGGTGCTTTTTCCTTATCTTTGCGCTCATTATTCACAAAAAAAACGACAACTAATGAGAAAACTATTCCTAATGATGAGCCTATCAATTGCTACGATGTGGGGATGCCAAAGAGACCCTTGTGCAGCAATTCTATGTAGGAATGGTGGCGTATGTACGAATGGTGTATGCGACTGTCCACCACAATTTGAAGGCGGCGATTGTAATTTGGAAAAAACACCAGTTAAGATGAGATTTACTAGTGTGCAACTAAATCGTTTTCCTGAAACAACGATTAGTGGAGCAGGTTGGGACTTTTTTGACGCAGCAGATATATATGTAGCCATTGAAAAAGATGGAAAAGAGCTATATACAACAAGCTTTGTAGAAGATTTGAGGAGACAATACACCTACGTCGAACCCTTTGAGTTTGATGATCCAACTGCTACTTATTCTATTGTAGTATATGATTATGATGATGGACTTACACCTGATGATTATATGGGCGGCATTATTTTTACACCATATATCCGAGGAGAAAGATTTCCGAGAACGATTGAATTAGACTGTGACTTATGCAGGGTAGCACTAACTTTGAAAGGCGTAACTTATTTCCACTAAAACCAAAAAAGGCTCGAACCTTCACAAGATTCGAGCCTAAATCCTTTCCAACTAAATCATTGGGTGGGCGGAACTTGCCGTGCCTTCCGCAAAAAACTAAAAAAACCATACAACAGATAGCTGCACTCCACTGCCTCTTCATCGTGGTTTTTTCCTGTCCCGATGAGATACATCATGTGTGCTAGCGTATCTTGATAGGCTTCTATGGATTGATTGCTTAATAATTCTTGCACGGCTAATAGCTGTACTCTTTCTACTTGTGTCATTGGCTGTGACGATTTTAAAATTAACAGATAGGAGCTTTCCCTTGCCTACGTCACAGCCATGACAACTACCGATGCACGAAGCACAGGAAAGTTAGGCGAAGGTACTTACTCCTTTTTCTTATAGTTACCAAACTTAATTGATGAATGATAATGCTTTCATCGGAAGCAGTCATTTTGGCTGTGACGACCTAAAGGTAGGACAAAAGTAGGACTTATGCAAATGAAGCTACTCTAGTGGGTCGTCTAGGATGTCGTTGGGGGGCTTTTTGGCGTCGGTGGGCTTGCGGTAGAAGGACATGAATACAAAAAGGAGTACGCCCAAGCTGATGAATACGCTGGATAGCATCGGTGCAGCGAAGGAAAACAGTATCCCCAGTAGGAATAAGAGGTAGATGGTGTGGATGGCTCTGAATTTCATAAGTATTGTGATTAGCTTCTTTTTTCTCGTGAGGTCAATCTAACCCAAAACAGTTAATTGTCAATAATTAATGACAAAAACACTAGCAAACCTTTTGAATGTCACTATTTAATGATATTTTTATGTCGTAATTAACATTCATCACAACAATTTAATATGAAAAAAGCAGAAAAAAAAGTCATTAAAAGATGGCTAGTCAACGGAAAGCCTAACCATAAGGTGTGGGCAAGTAGTAGAACGGAAGCAGCCAAATTAGTCAACTTATCAGAGGAACTGTTGACCTGTTGTAAAAAAACGGATACAACAGTAAAATATGATTATGCTGTATCCACTACGCATGGCTGGTATCAATTCATCGGATCGCAACAAGAAATTGTAGACTACGCACAACTCAACTATGGTGAATCATTTCTTGAACTTTATGACAACATGGGAGTATGTATAAAATTATGAGCGAACGGACAATAGAACGACTCTACAAGGAGATCAAAAGACAATGGAAAAAAACAGATGCTGATTTCGCAGCAATGTTTGGACTTAAAAATCCTAGGAGCATCACGACGAGTAGTGCGGGTATAAGATACAAACAAGGTATTGTAATGTTGGTCAGATTATTGGACTTTCAACGACCTTGGTTTTTCTGCGAAAAATGCGGCTACTACAGCACAGATAGCGAAATAGAAGAAAAAGGAGATACGAATGGGATTTCCTGCGTCAAATGCGGGCATCAAATACGTTACTAAAAATAATATTAAACAATGTATATAGGAACAAATCAAACAGGGAAAGACTTCACAGATACACTGGACATCAACAATATTGATTATGAAGTCCAAGATATGGAAGTACTGAACTCAATCAATACCAATATGGGGAGAAAAATCACGTACACGAAGGATGGAGAGCAAAGGTTCGCTTATTCTGTATGGCATCGAATAATGATAGATGATGTGATCTGTATTACAGCAGTTTTCTCTCACGAACCAGCTCTGAGTGACATCGTTGCTGCGCTAAACAGAACTTAGAAAACGCCAAACATATACTTAAGAAAGAACAAAAGCTGTATTGAATCATCAATACAGCTTTTTTTTATCCCATAAAAAAAGGGTAACGACACAACCTAAGTTGCGCCGCACCCTGTATAACCCCAAAAAACCAAACCAAAGCTTGATTTCATAATAAGTTTTGGTCTAGTAGTTCAGACGATAACAATAACGGGGACTATACCAGTAATATTGTGAGCTAGCGAAAAAAAATCTAATACCACAGATTGCTAAGCAAATAGCCAAGCCAAAAAGCGATCATTGCTACTAGCCAATCGCTGTTTTTTGATTTTGTTTTCATAGAAAAGAAAAAAGCCCCGAGCAAACACTCAGGGATTGAAACAAAACAAAACACTTTTACACGATTCTTTTGGTTTCATTGGATGCCAAGCCACAACAGTTCAATACGGATAACAAGGCGTTTCCACCACGGCAAAGCTTTGTATTGTTCGGATGGGTAAAAGTGCGTACCGATGGCCACCAGTACTTTCACCTTCTTGAAGATAACGAAAGTAAGCTCTTTCAGTTCCACGAACTCATCCTGCCAAGCTCTTGGCATTTCGATGTTTTGGACATAATCCACTACCCTACCGTCTTCGTCGGTTTCTCTAGCATCGTAAGCCGCTATGACTTGTCCTTCGTTTTCGCTTTCCTGCCAGTAGATGTCACTGGCTATTTTTGTTTTCTGTACTAACATCTGGAAATAGTTCTTTTCTCAGGACCCTACTTTGTGGCAGGTTGAAGCGACGTTTTCGCTTGAATTGCGCTTCGCTCATACCCATTTTCTCCAATAGCTCGCTGGAGATATGCCCATCTTTCAGCAATCGCCAGCTATAAGTGCGTCCACTACGTGCAGAATATAGACCGAGCTTGTAGCAGATGTCCGATTTGGATAGCAAAAGTCCCAAGATCATTGAATGATTAGTGATTTTGATGAAATCGCGAGAATGCGATCATTTTTACACACCGAAATGATTATCAATGTTTTGCGTAGAAAAGGTAAGCGAATTGTAAGCAGGAAATATGTGCATGTTTCCTAGTGTAAATATAGTACTATACGGTGAGATAAGCAAGCCATGACGGGCGCGGACATAAAAAAAGCGACTATTTTAATGAAAATAGTCGCTGCAAGATTACAATTTGCTAACAATTTCTACAATTTACATCTTTTCCAGTTTGTTGTTGGCTGATTCTTAGTGTTTTACGGTTGTCAGTTGGGTATTGTTGCGCTCTAATTGGC